>CAJQLP010000230.1 GCA_905479205.1 uncultured Luminiphilus sp. | reverse complement strand
GCTTCCTTAGGGTTAGTTGCGCCCATCAGGTCACGATTTTTAAGTACCGCGCCTTCGCCTTCTAAAACCTGAACCATGATGGGGCCCGAGGTCATAAAAGTAACGAGGTCAGCAAAAAATGGTCGCTCTTTGTGCTCGGCGTAAAAACCACCCGCAACTTGGTCTGAAAGGTGCAGCATTTTTGCGGCAACAACGCGCAAACCGGCCTGCTCAAACCGCGTATAAATTTCGCCTATAACGTTTTTACCAACCGCATCAGGCTTAACGATAGAAAGGGTGCGCTCAACTGCCATGTAACTCTCCGTAATTCAGGAATCAATTTTTAGGGCACTTCAAAAGCGCCCTTCCAAGGCAGCGGAGTATACGGTCTTTTGCTACCCCTGATAACAATTTAGCGTCAGTGTGGGAATAGGTCACAGGCTCTATGTTAGTGGTGCTCGCGGGCATGATTGATGGTGTAGCGTGGAATCTCAACCACTAGAGGCTCCTCGTTGACCACCGCCTGGCAAGACAATCGCGATTCGGGCTCAAGACCCCAAGCTTTATCAAGATAATCCTCCTCAAGCTCGTCCGCCTCACTAAGCGACTCGAAACCCTCACGAACTATGACGTGACACGTCGTGCAGGCACATGACATTTCACACGCATGCTCAATCTCGATGTCGTTGCGCAGAAGCACCTGACAAATTGTCTCCCCTGGCTCAGCTTCAAGAGCCGCTCCCTCGGGACAGAAATCACGATGGGGCAATACAATAACCTGCGTCATTCTTCGAATTCCTTATCAAGTGCATCTAGAGACATGCCGCCAAGTGCGGCCTGAATACTTCGGTCCATCCGGCGCGTAGCAAACACCTCAGTGGCGCGACCCGCCGATTCAGTTGCCGAACGTATTTCATCTGCGTTATCAGACTTCGCTACTGCCTCTAACTCTGACATCACCTGCTCCAGGAGGGCACGCTCACTATCGGAAAGAAGATCTCCGTCGACATCTAACGCAGCCGCCACACCCTCGATCAATTGCTGAGCATCTGTGCGAGCCTCAACGAGCTGGCGTGCTCGCATATCCTCGCTGGCAAATTCGTAACTTGCTCGCAACATGTCAGCGACCTGATCATCTTGCAAGCCAAATGCGGGCTTCACCACAACATGCGCCGTTGTACCTGTCGTTTCCTCTTGCGCTGACACCTCCAAGAGGCCATCGGCATCGACTTGAAACGTCACGCGAAGCCTAGCCGCACCAGCGACCATGGGCGGAATACCCCTTAGCTCAAAACGAGCCAGTGAGCGGCAATTCTGCACCTGCTCTCGCTCGCCTTGCACTACGTGCACATCCAAACCAGTCTGTCCGTCTCGCGCCGTGGTGAACTCCTGAGCCCGCGTAACCGGAATCGTCGTATTACGAGGTACGATACGCTCAACGAGTCCACCGAACGTTTCAACGCCAAGCGACAGGGGCGTCACATCAAGCAATAGGACATCCTCGTCACTGCGATTGCCCACCAAAATATCGGCTTGGCGCGCTGCGCCCATGGCAACTACTTGATCAGGGTCTAAACTACAACGGGGTTCATTCGCGAATAGAGCGCCAACCACCTCTTTGATGATCGGCATCCGAGTTGAACCGCCCACCAAAATAATATCGTCGATTACATCTACGCCTGCATCCAGAACGCACTGACGACAAGCATCAAGAGTCCGGTTAACAAGATCGGCATTGACGGCATTGAACTGCTGTCGAGTAAGCTCTGCATTAGCAGGTGCCTCAGGAATAACATCGGTCAGATTGACCAACACACACTCATTGTCAGTCAGTGATTCCTTTATGCGTCGAGCTGCCGTCAGCAATCGACGTCGAGCACTGCTGTCCGAAACGCTTAACTGGTACTGAGAAACAAAATAATCGGCCAAATTTTTATCGAAATCATCGCCACCGAGAGCGCTATCACCACCGGTAGCAAGCACCTCAAAAACGCCCTTATGTAAACGCAGGATAGAGACATCAAAGGTCCCACCGCCCAAGTCATAAACGGCGATAGTCCGATCATCCGTATCGAGATCAGACGCTGCATTATCAAGTCCGTAGGCGACGGCTGCAGCCGTGGGTTCATTCAATAACCGCAATACTTTTAAGCCCGCGAACTCGGCAGCTTGGCGTGTCGCTTGGCGCTGAGCGTCATCAAAATAGGCGGGGACAGTAATGACAACGCCATCGATATCCTCATCGAGCGCGGCGACAGCGCGGGCCTTTAAGGCGCGCAGAATATCCGCTGAAACTTCGACAGGAGTCTTGGCACCCGCTGACGTCGCAAAGGCAAGAACATCGCCCTCGGCAAAATCGATATGGCTCGCATCATCAATATCGATTCGTGCTCGACCCATAAAACGCTTCGCGGAAGCTACGTTATCAGCTTGATCCGCATCCATATGCTCAAGCGCCGCAAAACCCACAACAGTATCTTCTGGGGTGTAGTGAACAACGGAAGGCAGCGTGCCGCGACCTTGCGCATCGGTAAACACGGTAAGCTGGCCGCCGTTATAGTGCGATACCAAGCTGTTAGTAGTACCCAGATCAATGCCCAACCCCACCTTTCGACGTCGAATGACTGGGGCTGAAGCACCAGGTTCAGCTATTTGTAAGAGGGCCATGGTATGTCCTACTGGCTATTTTTGCGGCGCTCAACTTCCTCGCGCAATTTTTTGAGGTAGAGCAAGTGAACCCAAGCCGTCCCTGCCCGGTCGAACTCACCCTGAGCGTAGGCATCCCGAAAAATACCAACTTGACTATCGAACAACTGGCGGGACTCGGCGGACAACTGAGTATAGGCGTCACTTTGGCCCGGGGGTATAGATTGAAGTTGCTCACGCAACTCCATCTGCTGCATTAGAAACTCGCCGGAAAGCGCCTGCTTTTCGAGTGCTTGTAGATCGAAACCCTCACACTGCAGCAGAAAACCTGCACGACTTGTGGGATCGCTAAGAACCTGAAAACCTGCATTGATATCTGCCGACATTTGGGCCGCTACACGACGATCGGTATCGGAGCCGTCACTGAAGCGATCGGGGTGAAATTGCTGCTGAAGCGTTCGATAGCGAGTGCCCAAATCTTTTACATCAAGATCAAAGCCAGTCGGAATGCGAAACAAGTCAAAGTAATTTCGCGCCCTTCTGCCTTCCATACCCTCGGATACCGTCATCACTTAAACTGTAAAACTCTCACCGCAACCACATTCGCCATTGACGTTGGGGTTCTTAAATTCCAAGCCTTGATTGAGCCCTTCCTGAGCAAAATCCACAACCGTGCCATCGAGATAGACCAAACTCTTGGGGTCAACAAACAGTTTGATACCAAACCCTTCGAAAACCTGATCTTCACTCTCTGGCTGATCGACAAACTCCAACACATAAGCGAGACCCGAACATCCGGAGGTCTTAACGCCTATTCGAATACCCTCACCGTGTCCTCGAGAAGCCAACTGCCCGCTGACGTGCTTGGCCGCTGACTCTGTCACGCTGATAGCCATTACTGTCCCTGCTTATCGCGGTAGTTCTTCACTGCTGCTTTAATAGCGTCTTCGGCCAGTACAGAGCAGTGTATTTTGACGGGAGGCAACGAAAGCTCTTGCGCTATTTCCGTGTTCTTTATTGACGCAGCCTCATCGACACTCTTGCCTTTAACCCACTCGGTCAGCAATGAGCTCGACGCAATTGCACTGCCGCAACCATAGGTCTTAAATTTTGCATCCTCGATGACGCCTTGATCATTTACTTTAATCTGTAAACGCATCACGTCACCACATGCAGGCGCCCCCACCATACCGGTACCAACACCTGCATCGCTGTCGTCAAGTTTGCCGACATTCCGCGGATTCTCGTAGTGGTCAATTACCTTATCACTGTAAGCCATACCTACCTCCAAAGCACGCGACCATCGCGCGCATTAACTAGTTTGAATTAGTGTGCCGACCACTCAATCGAACTGATATCTACGCCATCTTGGTACATATCCCACAAGGGCGACAATTCACGTAGTTTCTCAACTGCACGGCGGACTTGATCGATCGCATGATCGACCTCTGCCTCGGTAGTAAAACGACCGAAGCTGAATCGCAACGAACTGTGTGCAAGCTCATCGTTAAGACCGAGCGCACGCAACACATAAGAAGGCTCTAAACTAGCTGAAGTGCATGCAGAACCGCTTGAGATCGCCAAATCTCGCAAAGACATGATCAAAGATTCGCCTTCGACGAACGCAAAACTCACATTGAGCGCACCTGGCAAACGTTGCTGTTCATCGCCGTTGATATGAACTTCTGCCATATCTTTAACGCCATCCCAAAAGCGCTGACGAAGAGCGGTCAAGCGAACAGCTTCCTGCCCTATTTCCTCTTGAGCGATTCGCGCAGCCTCGCCCATTCCAACTATTTGATGAGTAGCGAGCGTACCCGATCGCATACCACGCTCATGACCACCGCCATGGGTTTGCGCTTCGATACGAACCCGCGGCTTACGTCGAACATAAAGTGCACCAACACCCTTCGGACCATACATCTTGTGTGCAGACATCGACAATAAATCAACCTTCATCGTGGCCATGTCTAAAGGCATCTTGCCAGCGCTTTGTGCCGCGTCAACGTGATACAACACGCCGCTCTCTCGACATACTTCACCGATCGCCGCAATGTCGTTAACTACACCGATTTCGTTGTTAGCATGCATTATGCTCACTAACACAGTGTCTTCACGAATCGCGTCGCGAACCATTTCAGGCGTTGTTAGTCCTTTATCATTCGGATCAAGATAAGTTATCTCGTAACCCTCTCGCTCCAACTGCCGACACGTATCTAGCACTGCTTTGTGCTCGATCTTAGAGGTAATAATGTGCTTACCCTTCTTGCTGTAAAAATGAGCGACGCCCTTTATCGCGAGGTTGTCGGACTCGGTGGCACCCGACGTCCATACAATTTCGCGCGGGTCAGCGCCAATTAAATCGGCAACATGATTGCGCGCATTCTCCACGGCCTCTTCTGCCTTCCAGCCAAAGACATGTGAGCGAGAGGCGGGGTTACCAAAAGTACCCTCGATGGACAGGCAATTCGTCATTGCCTCAACCACACGCGGATCCACAGGCGTAGTCGCCAGGTAATCAAAATAAATAGGTGTTTTCACTGTTGCGTTCATATTAATGAACTCCAAAAAGATAATTCCATAACAACTTCGATTAGCGAAGCACCAAACGTTGAATATTGTCAGCCGAGTCGCGGTGCTGAACACCTGCCATTTCTCGCGCTCTGTTACGTGCTACGAGCTCTGCGAGACTGATAGCGTTGAGAAATTCATGTATTTGCTCGCTCAAATCCTGCCACAGATGATGAGTCAGGCAGGTTTCTCCGTTGTAGCAATCGCCCTTACCATTACAGTTAGTGACGTCTACCGATTCGTCTACTGCATCGATGATCTCCGCGACAAAAATGCCGTCGCAGCTGCGAGCAAGCCGATAACCGCCACCGGGACCGCGAACGCTGGACACTAGCCCACCACGCCGCAGTTTAGCGAATAGCTGTTCTAAATAGGACAGTGAAATCTCCTGACGGCCGGATATATCCGCCAAAGAAATCGGGCGTTCCTCACCGTGAATCGCCAAATCCAGCATTGCTGTCACTGCATACCGGCCACGCGTCGTTAATTTCATAGTCCGCCCTCTTTTCTCCCCGACAGTATGACAAAACCTACTAAATTACTCAAGTAAAAGGCCTAGTAAATTAGTAGGTTTTTAATGTGGCCTTTAAGCCACGTTTACGCTTTGTTGTTAACGCATTTTTCTAGCCACGCTCCTTGAGGCGCTTTTGAGTCTCAGAGAGCATGCCACGCAAAATGTTAAGCTCCATCTCATCGAGACGGACACGATTGAACAGCCTGCGCAAGCGACGCATAAGCTGCCTAGGCGCCTGCGGATCGAGGAACTCGATATCAATTAATGTCTCCTCTAAATGCGTATAAAAGCGCGTCATATCCGCGGTTGTGGCAAACGGCGTATCCCAATTAGCATCTTGCTCTGCAGGGATGCTGTCACCTAACTCCGTCATGCGTATTTCATAAGTCAAAATTTGCACGGCCATCGCGAGATTAAGCGACGGATAAGCATCATGAGTGGGGATATGACAATGCAAGTTACACAGCTGCAACTCTTCGTTAAGGAGTCCCCGATCCTCTCGACCAAAGAGAATGGCGACGCTTTCACCCGCTCGGGCCTGATTTACGATGCGCTCTCCGCAATGACGTGCATCTTGCACAGGCCAAGGGATTCTTCGCTCTCGCGCACTGGTACCAACCACAAACTGCGCATCAGCAATCGCTTCTTCCACCGTTTCCACGACTCGCGCATTCTGCAGAACATCGATTGCGGATGCTGCGCGCCATTCAGCTTCGGGGGCGGGAAATGTCCTTGGTTTAACCAAGGTAAGGCGTGTTAAACCCATATTTTTCATCGCCCTGGCGACACCCCCAATGTTACCGGCGTGTGTCGTATGTACGAGAACTACTTGAATATTATTCGGATCCATTGGTGCGCCTAAGAAAATTTGGTGGCGAAGTGTAACAAAAGCCCGTTATGTGATCTGCTTTAGCCTGCTATGATGCGCGCCCTCATAAGGTCCTATATTGCATGGGCCATTGACACGTTTTCGTAATACAGATGCCTGCTAAGGAGAAACCCATGGAGCCGATGACTACGATAGCCCTTCGTGCCGCAAGAAAAGCCGGGGACTTAATCGTTCGAGCTTCAGACGAACTGGATCGAGTCGGACACCAAGCTAAAGGGGCGGCAGACTTTGTCACGGAGGTTGACATTGCCTCCGAGCAGGAAATTCTTTACCACCTGCAGAAAGCGTATCCTGACCACGCATTTCACTGCGAGGAAAGTGGGTTAACTGGCAGCCCAGATGCACAGTACACCTGGTTAATTGACCCGCTCGATGGCACCTCAAATTTCATGCGCGGAATTCCACATTATTGCGTATCACTAGCCTGCCTAAAAGATGGCAAATTAGAGCACGCCGTTATTGTAGATCCAGTACGACGCGAGGAGTTTATTGCATCAAGAGGTCGTGGCGCACAGGTCAACGGGCACCGCGTTCGGGTCAGTAATGCCACTGAACTTCGAGAATCACTTCTCGGAACAGGAATACCATTTTTAGGTCACGAACAGGAAAAGCTGCCCGCGTATGCCGAAACGATGAGCACCCTAGCTGGCCAATCGATGGGTATACGTCGCGCGGGCGCCGCAGCCCTCGACCTCGCTTATGTGGCAGCTGGTCGTCTCGATGCGTTCTGGGAAATCGGCCTCAAACCGTGGGATATTGCCGCTGGAGCGCTGCTTATCAAAGAAGCGGGCGGACTCATCTCGGACTTCAATGGCGCAGAGAACTACTTAAGCAGTGGCAATGTGGTCTGTGGCGCACCAAAGATATTCAAGCAGGTGCTACAAACTGTGGGACCTAAGCTCAGCTGATCAAGGCTGAGCTTCGTCTGACTCAAGACCTTCCTTCACCGGGATGGCGACGTCTTCTTTCGAAACGCCCATCGCAAGCAACGTGGTTGCGGAAACATATATAGACGAGTAAGTACCAATAGCGACACCGACCAGCAGCGCAAGCGCGAAGCCGTGAATCATCTCTCCGCCGAATAAGGCTAGCGCCAAAAGCACCAGCAGCGTGGTTAGAGACGTCACTAGCGTCCGGCCAAGCGTTTCCGTCAGGGACACGTTAATGGCTTCGACCGTACTCACACGTCGGAGCTTCCTGAAGTTCTCTCGAATGCGGTCAGCAACTACAATGGTATCGTTTAGGGAATAACCAATCACCGCAAGCACCGCCGCAAGCACTGTGAGGTCAAACTCAATACCCGTCAGTGAAAAGAAGCCCAGAACGAAGAATACGTCGTGAATCAAAGCGACAACCGCGCCTACAGCAAACTTAAACTGAAACCGAAAGCCGACGTAAAGCATCACCAGACCGAGCGCCAGCAGCATTGCTAGCCCGCCCTGCTCGCGCAGTTCATCGCCCACTTGCGGCCCCACAAACTCGATGCGCCTGAGCTCCACATCAACCGGCGAAGCGGCTCGCAATATGTCGACC
Organism: uncultured Luminiphilus sp.; assembly: GCA_905479205.1. GTDB lineage: Bacteria > Pseudomonadota > Gammaproteobacteria > Pseudomonadales > Halieaceae > Luminiphilus. The sequence goes on along the minus strand of CAJQLP010000230.1, from coordinate 3,613 downwards.
ATCGCCACGCCTTCATCGTCACTAAAGCCCTGAGGCAGTCTGACGAGAACGTCTCGGTCAGTACCAAAACTCACGACCACCGCACCTTGATAACCACTCTGATCGAGAGTTGAGCGAATAACGTTTAAATCAGCGCTATCGGCGTACTCGACTTCAACCAATGTTCCCCCGGTGAAATCCAAGCCCCAATTGAGTTGTTTCACGGTAAGAGAGCCAACAGCAATGGACATGGCTATTGCGGAGAAAATGGCAGCCGCAAAGCGCCACTTCATAAACGGTAAAATATTCATGCACCACTCCCATCAATCGGCTTGGGTAATTTCCCAATGGACAGGCTATCGACACGGCGGCCGCCATATATAAGGTTAATGAGGGCTCGAGTGCCCATAATGGCGGTAAACATTGAGGTCAGAATACCCAGCGATAATGTCACCGCAAAGCCTTTGATGGGTCCAGTGCCCACGGCATACAAGATGACGGCAACAATTAGCGTTGTGATATTGGCATCAAGAATGGTCGCGACGGCTCGCTCAAAACCGGCGTGAATAGCCATTTGTGGTGACATGCGATTTGCCAATTCCTCTCTAATGCGAGCAAAAATCAGCACGTTTGCATCCACCGCCATACCCACTGTCAATACGATACCTGCAATACCGGGCAGGGTCAGAGTGGCGCCCAATAAAGACATAAATGCGACTAACAACACCAAGTTCACAGTCAGCGCTATCACGGCAGCCGCACCGAAAACGCGGTAATACAACACCATAAATAGCACAACAAGCGACAGCCCTATCTGCACTGACTTTACGCCGAGCGCAATATTCTCGGCCCCCAAAGAAGGGCCCACGGTACGCTCTTCCACAAAGGTAATCGGTGCCGCAAGTGCGCCTGCGCGCAGCATCAAAGCGAGCTCTGACGACTCCCCGGGGCTATCAAGGCCAGTAATTTGGAATTGGGCACCCAGTGATGACTGAATAACCGGCGCAGTCAGTAACTTCTTTTCATCGTAAGGGACACGAATCGCAATCTCCTCGCCCGCCTCGTTCTGCTCATAGCGGGTGCGGTACTTGCGCTCGATAAACAGAACCCCCATACGACGTTTAATGTTATCTCTGGTGGCTCGGGACATGAGCATACCGCCTTCACTGTCCAAGCTGATCGAGACGTTGGGCTGCCCATTCTGATCAAAACCTGCGTTGGCACCAGACACTCGCTCGCCGCTAATAATAACGTCGCGCTCTAGCCACTCAGTCGCGCCGGCACGGTCTTCACCCCTGTATTCGTAACGCTGCCGCTCTGTGACTGGCGCGCTCGTTTCGGCGACCAATCGGAATTCTAGATTAGCCACCTTCCCAAGAATACGCTTAGCTTCAGCGGTGTCCTGAATACCAGGCAGCTCTACAACAATGCGATTAGAACCTTGACGCTGCACCAGCGGCTCAGAAACACCGAGTTCGTTTACACGGTTACGGATGGTCGTTAAATTCTGTGACACCGCGTAGTCAACTACTTCGGCGATTGTTTGGTCAGTGACCTCCGCGTAGAGCAACCAATCGTCATCTTCCTCGACACGATCGAGAAATAATTCGGGGTACAGCTCATAGACCGCCCTGCGTGCTGCCTCGCGCGACTCTTCATCTCTAAATCTGAGCGCAACTCGACGCCCGTTAAGAGTCACCATGCCCCGTATACGCTGCTCACGCAGGCTGCGCTTAATACCCGCCTCATACATTTCGACACGCCGCTCGGTCGCAGCTTTCACGTCGACTTCGAGCTTAAAGTGCACACCGCCAGAAAGATCGAGTCCTAACTTCATTGGCGTCGCGCGGCCTTTAAGAAGCCAGTCGGGTGTTGTCGGTGCGAGATTCAACGCGACAATAAATTCATCACCTAGGGCCCGACTAACAACCGTTTGCGCTCTCAGCTGAGCGTCGCGGTCTTGGAGTCTAAGCAGAGCGGTCTTACCACCGTCCTGTAATTCCTCGCCAAAAAATGCGATGCCTTTTTCTTCAAGTGCGCTCTCTGCGCGCTTGAGAATTTCGTCGGATATTGCCTGTGAGCCCGAGGCACCGCCAATTTGTAGTGCGGGATCTGGGGTATAAAGATTTGGCATCGCGTAATAAAAGCCAAAAACCACGGCTGCCACGATTATGAGATTTTTCCAAACTGGATAACGATTGAGCATTCAGGACTCGTTGCTTAAGGGCCTCTTTTCGACCATTGCAAATAAGAGGCGTGAAAATTTAGGCCGGCGCGAAGTTTAGCCGCTGAGGAGGCGCTTTGACAGCCCTACTCCGGCAGGAATTAGCCAAGCCAAACCCGCGCATTTCGAAATAGGCGCATCCATCCGGAATCTTCCTGCCAATCTGGAGGAGACCACGAGAGCTGGGACGCCCGATACACCCGCTCTGGATGAGGCATCATTATTGTTACCCTGCCGTCATCGCTAGACAAACCTGCGATACCGTTAGGCGATCCGTTAGGGTTAGCGGGATATCGCTTGGCAACATGAAGCGCGTTATCGATATAACGCATGGCAACAGTACCCGACTGATCAGCTTTTAACAGCGCATTGTCTGACGAAAATTGGGCCCGACCTTCTCCGTGAGCTACTACAATGGGCAAGTGGGATCCTGCCATACCTGCCATCATAATCGAAGGGCTAGGCTCTACCCGAACCAATGTCAGCCTCGCCTCGTACTGCTCGGACGTATTGCGCGCAAATCGAGGCCAGTGCTCGGTTCCGGGAATAAGCTCCTGAAGTGCCGAGAGCATCTGACAGCCATTGCAAACGCCCAAAGTAAACGTGTCCGGGCGGTTGAAATAGGCAGCAAACTCACTGCGCACGGTATCGTGAAACAAAATGCTTTTCGCCCAGCCTTCGCCCGCTCCCAGAACGTCGCCATACGAGAAGCCTCCGCAGGCAGCAAGACCGTGAAAATCTGACAGCTTCACCGCACCAGAAAGCAGATCACTCATGTGAACATCTACGGCAGTGAAACCCGCCTTATCGAACGCAGCAGCCATCTCCAACTGACCGTTGACGCCTTGCTCACGTAAAATTGCGACTCGAGGTTTCACACCTGTAGCGATCATAGGTGCCGCCACATTTTCATCACAGTTGAAGGTCAACTGCGCCGATAAACCGTTGTCCTTCTCAGCAAGTAGCGCGAACTCTTGATCCGCGCATTCCTCGTTGTCACGTATGCGAGCGATACCGTGACTAACCCGCGACCACATTTGCTGCAAAACGCCACGGCGGCTATCAACCAGCTCAAACTTCGGACTGTTAACGACGATACGCTCATCAAGGCGAGGTTTTGCAACAACGGTGACACAGTCACCCAAACCAAAAGACTGTGCGAGTGCCTCAACCGTATGCTGATCGTTATCAGCAATTTGAATCACCACACCGACCTCTTCAGAAAAGAGCGCTGCAATCGCCTCGGCACCATCACAGCTGAGATCGATATTAAGACCACAGCGCGCCGCAAAAGCCATCTCTAACAGCGACACCAACAAGCCGCCATCGGAGCGATCGTGATACGCCAACAGTAAATTTTGTGACCGACAGGCGGTAATGAATTCAAACAGTGCTTTGAGGTCGGTGGCA
>CAJQLP010000229.1 GCA_905479205.1 uncultured Luminiphilus sp. | reverse complement strand
AAAAAGCGGCAGCGAAGAAAGCACCCGCTAAGAAAAAAGTAGTAGCAAAAAAAGCAGCCGCTCCAGCCAAAGCTCCCGCTAAGGTGAAGGCCATCTCAGAAAAGCTAACCAAAACTCAAATCATTGGCTCCATCGCTGACACTACCGGCTTAACTAAGAAGCAGGTTGGTGACGTAATGGGTGCGATGGAGAACCTGATCGAGGGGAGCATCAAGAAGCGCGCTGTTGGCGAGTTCACCATTCCCGGTTTGTTGAAGGTTACTACCGTTCGTAAGCCCGCAAGAAAGGCGCAGAAAGGTGTTCCAAATCCTTTCAATCCAGGCACAACAATGGATATCGCTGCAAAGCCCGCGAGCACGGCTGTTAAGATTCGTCCGCTTAAGAAAATCAAAGAGTTTGCCAATAACTAAATTTGGTTAAATTCAAATAAGGGCGCCTGTTGAGGGCGCCCTGCATTTTTTCCTCTTCTCGACCCCTATCTAAATCTCAAACAGCGCGTTCTTAAGCAATTCTCGATTGCGTGCTGTGAAAACCTCCTTTGCAATAACCTTTATTCAATGGCGCGTTTGCGGTACTCTCCGCGACCTTGTTATTTGTCAATCTGACCTCATTTCTGCGCTGTTGACTTGGTGTTATTGAGGAGAAAAAAGTGCCTATTTATGAATACCAGTGCGGCGAATGTGCTCACACACTCGAAGCGCTTCAAAAAATGTCTGATCCGGTCCTCTCTGACTGCCCAGCATGTGGCAAACCTGCGCTCAGCAAGCAGGTGAGCGCGCCGTCGTTTCGGTTGGCGGGTGGCGGTTGGTATGAAACCGACTTTAAAACTGGCAAGAAAAAGAATTTGGCAGGCGACGACGGTAAAAGCTCTGGCAGCGATTCAAGCGCTCCTCATTCAAACGACCCTAAGGCAAGCGCCCCTAAGGCAAGCGCCCCGAAGGAGAGCTCTAAGAAAACGGACGCTCCGCCCGCTGCCTAAGGCAGCTGGCATAACACACTGAACATTTAATTACGGCGGAAGAAATATGCGCACCCATTACTGCGGCTCATTGCGTGAGTCACAAATAGACGAAACAGTAACGATTTGTGGGTGGGTGGATCGCCGTCGAGACCACGGCGGCGTCATTTTTCTCGATATGCGCGATCGAGAGGGCATTGTGCAGGTTGTATTTGACCCTGACACTGAAGAGCACTTTGAGCGAGCTGACAAAGTGCGCAGTGAGTACGTTCTAAAAATTACGGGCCGAGTTCGGGCTAGAGGCGAAGGCACGGTGAACGCTACTATGCCGACCGGCGCAATTGAGATTCTCGGTAAAGCGCTAGAAATTTTGAACACTGCCGAAACGCCGCCATTTCAGCTCGATTCACACACATCGGTCGGTGAAGACGTTCGTTTGAAGTACCGGTATATGGATCTGCGCCGACCTGAAATGCAGCGCAATCTCATTACACGCTCTAAAATAACGTACTCGGTGCGCTCCTTTTTAGAAGGCGAAGGCTTTCTCGATATCGAGACGCCGGTACTTACCCGGGCGACGCCTGAGGGCGCTCGCGATTATTTAGTGCCGAGTCGCACTCATCCCGGCGAGTTTTTTGCCTTGCCTCAGTCGCCCCAGTTGTTTAAACAGCTTTTGATGGTCGCGGGCTTCGATCGCTATTATCAAATTGCTCGATGCTTCCGTGATGAAGATTTACGTGCTGACCGACAGCCCGAGTTCACTCAGATCGATATCGAAACATCGTTTTTGGAAGAACAGCAGATTATGGATATTGCTGAGCGAATGGTCCGCGGTTTGCTCCGTGATCACTGTGGTGCTGAGCTCGGCGATTTCCCGCATATGACATGGCACGACGCGATGGAGCGTTACGGCTCTGACAAGCCCGACCTAAGGGTTGACCTGGAGCTCATCTCGATCGATGACCTGATGCAACAGGTCGACTTTAAGGTATTTCGAGGGCCTGCAGATGACCCGAAAGGGCGTGTTGCTGCGTTAAAAGTGCCCGGTGGGGCAACTATTTCCCGCAAAGAAATTGATGATTACACGAAGTTTGTCAGCATTTACGGCGCGAAGGGTCTGGCGTGGGTGAAGGTGAATGATCTCGGTGCCGGTATCGATGGACTGCAATCGCCGATCCTTAAGTTTATGCCTGAAGATGTTGTGCATGCGTTGATGGCGCGTCTCGACGTTGCCAACGGCGATATCGTGTTCTTTGGCGCTGACAAGCGATCGGTTGTTAACGAGGCGCTTGGCGCACTGCGTCTACGTGTTGCTGAAGACCAGGGTTTGATTGCAGAAGGCTGGGCGCCACTTTGGGTGGTTGATTTCCCAATGTTTGAAGAAACAACGGATGGTGGTTTGACGCCGCTGCATCACCCGTTCACTGCGCCGGCATGTGATGTCGAGATGCTCAAAGCCAATCCTGCTGATGCACTGTCACGTGCTTATGACATGGTCCTGAATGGCTCGGAAGTGGGTGGTGGCAGTATCCGTATTTATGATCAAGAAATGCAGCAGGCAGTTTTTGAGATTTTGGGTATTGATGCCGAGGAGGCTGAAGAGAAATTTGGCTTCTTGCTGTCGGCTTTGCGCTACGGTGCGCCGCCCCACGGTGGCATCGCGTTTGGCCTCGACAGGTTGGCCATGTTGATGGTTGGCGGGCATTCAATTCGCGATGTTATCGCGTTCCCCAAGACGCAGTCGGCTCATTGTGTAATGACTGATGCGCCTAGCCGTGTTGCCGAGCAGCAGCTCAAGGAATTGAGCATCCGGTTGCGTAAGACGGAGTTGAACGACAAAGCCTGATTGGGAGGTTGATATGGCAGGCCATAGTAAGTGGGCCAATATCAAGCACCGCAAAGCCGCGCAAGACGCAAAGCGTGGCAAATTGTTCACCAAGCTGATTAGAGAGTTGGTCGTGGCGGCTAAGCAAGGTGGCGGTGTGATCGAGGACAATCCGCGCCTTCGCGCTGCTATGGACAAGGCGTTGGGCGCTAACATGACCCGCGACACCATTGACCGAGCGATAGCGCGAGGGGCGGGCAATACTGATAACGATGATGTCGAAGAGCTGACTTACGAGGGCTATGCGCCAGGTGGGGTCGCCGTGCTCGTTGAAGTCATGACTGATAATCGTAATCGCACCGTTGCCGACGTTCGTCACGCATTTTCAAAACGCGGCGGTAATCTAGGTACAGACGGCTCAGTAGCCTATCTTTTTACGCGTAAAGGCGCGCTTCATTTTGTTTCGGGTGTTGATGAAGATCAAGTGTTGGACGCAGCGCTAGAGGCGGGTGTCGAGGATGTGATTGCCCACGATGACGGTAGTATCGACGTTACGACAGCCTGGGAAGACTTTGGAGTCGTTAAATCGGCGCTTCAGGCCGCGGGCCTTGAGCCTGAAGAGAGTGAGATCACTATGATCCCCAGCACGTCAATAACTCTCGATGCAGCCGGAGCGGCCACTGTTCTGGCTTTGGTGGACATGCTGGAAGATCTGGATGATGTGCAGAATGTCTACACCAACGCGGAAATTCCAGCGGAAGTATTCGCTGAGCTTGACTAGCGTTGGGCTTGCGGTGCCTTTAACTTGGGGTGTCTTTAACTAGGAGCGCCTTTAATGAGCGGCCCCACATCCAGCACGGGACGCTAATTGCTTAAAACTGCTCTTGAGCCCATGACGTGATGCGCTGCTTAGGTCAGAATAGGGCAAAACAGAGAGGTGACACATGCCGGTTATACTGGGAATCGACCCGGGCTCGCGCAAAACAGGCTTTGGGCTCATTCGCTCCGAGCGCGGCAAGTCCACGTATATCAGTAGCGGTATTATTCGCCTGCCCGTCGACGAGCCGCTGCCACCGCGACTGGGCGTGTTGTTCGATGCGATCAATCAAATTTGCGACGAGTTTCAGCCGGATGAACTCGCTATTGAGCAGGTGTTTATTGCTCGAGGCCCCGATGCGGCGCTTAAGCTTGGGCAAGCTCGAGGCGCGGCGATGGTCGCCTGCGTACACCGAGGTCTCACAGTTCGTGAGTACTCGGCGAGACAGATCAAACAAGCTGTGGTCGGTACGGGCGGTGCGACCAAAGAGCAGGTTCAGCATATGGTGAAGACCCTGTTAGGTTTGCCGGGGGTTCCCAAAGAGGACGCCGCTGACGCATTGGCTGCGGCGCTCTGCCATAGTCACTCCAGTCATTTACTCAGTAAGATACCGACAACGGCTTTAAGCCGAGGGCGCCTGCGCTAGGACCGACACTATGATTGGATTTATACGTGGCTTATTGGCAGCCAAACACCCCCCCGATATTGTCATCGATGTTGGGGGCGTGGGGTATGAACTACAAATCCCGATGACCACCTTGTTTCAGCTGCCCGCGATCGGGGCAGAGGTCACGTTGCTGACACATTTTGTTGTTCGAGAGGATGCCCAGCTACTCTTCGGATTCGCCGAGGAAGCAGACCGACGACTGTTTCGCGAATTGATAAAGGTAAGCGGTGTCGGGCCACGATTGGCATTAACCATTCTGTCAGGTATGGATGCGCGAGCGTTTGCGCAATGTTTGCAGCGTGATGACGTTAAAGCGCTTGTTGCGCTGCCCGGTGTTGGTAAGAAGACTGCGGAGCGTCTGATGGTCGAGATGCGAGACAAAGCGGGTAAGTGGCTCGACGAGCTGTCTCCCGGCCTTCCGGGCCAGCCTGCCGCCGTTAAGATTGAATCGGTTGATTATCGGGGTGAAGCTGAGCAAGCATTGGTCGCTTTGGGGTATAAACTGCCAGAGGCTTCTCGATGGGTAACGAGCGTTTTAAGCGACGACATTAATTCGAGCGAAGAGCTGATTCGGCTTGCACTTAAAGCTGCGGCACCGCGTAGCTAGCAGCCCTACTGTAAAGAGGATTTCGTTTCATGATCGAAACTGACCGACTAATTGCAGCAGAACCCCAAGCACTGCCTGAAGAGCAGGTCGATCGAGCTATACGCCCTAAAACCCTTGAAGAGTATACGGGGCAGCGGGTTGTTCGCGAACAGATGGAGATTTTCCTGTCCGCTGCGAAGGGGCGGGGAGAGCCTCTTGATCACACCTTGATCTTCGGTCCGCCAGGCCTCGGTAAAACGACCTTGGCGAGCATCATCGCCCATGAAATGGGCGTGTCACTGAAAACTACCAGCGGGCCGGTCCTGGAGAAAGCGGGTGACATCGCCGCACTTATGACCAATCTCGAGCCTGGCGATGTTTTATTTATCGATGAAATCCATAGACTCAGTCCCTTTGTGGAGGAGATTCTCTATCCGGCGATGGAGGATTATCAGCTGGATATTATGATTGGCGAAGGCCCCGCGGCGCGCTCCATAAAGCTTGATTTACCGCCTTTCACGCTTGTTGGTGCTACTACGCGAGCGGGCCTTCTGACCTCTCCGTTGCGCGATCGATTTGGTATTGTGCAGCGCCTTGAGTTTTACGAAATTGAAGATCTAGCGCGGATTGTGACGCGCTCAGCGCGCCTTCTCGAGATCGGTATCGATGAGGGTGGCGCACACGAAGTGGCCCGTAGATCTCGAGGTACGCCGCGCATTGCAAACAGGCTTTTGCGTCGCGTTAGAGACTATGCCGAAGTGCGTGCCGATGGCCGAGTAACGTCAGAAGTCGCTCAGTTAGCCTTAGATATGCTCAATGTTGACCAGCGCGGCTTCGATCACTTAGATCGACGTTTGCTATTGATGCTAATCGAGAAGTTTGACGGCGGCCCTGTGGGTATCGACAGCTTGGCCGCTGCACTTTCAGAGGAGCGTGGCACATTGGAAGATGTGCTCGAGCCCTATTTAATTCAGCAGGGCTACCTCATTCGCACGCCGCGAGGACGAATGGTGACGCGCAGTGCCTACAGTCATTTTGGTTTGGCGGCGCCGGCCAGTGCTATTGGTGGTGGTGCTTTACCGCTTGAATTAGGTGAGTAATTATTGATGGTGGAATTTTCCATTCCTATAAGAGTCTATATAGAAGACACCGATGCCGGCGGCATTGTCTATTACGTTAATTACTTCAAATATTTTGAGCGC
>CAJQLP010000228.1 GCA_905479205.1 uncultured Luminiphilus sp. | reverse complement strand
TTGAGTCGATGAGTCGCGCTCCTTTTGTTTTCGGTAAGGGCTCATCGGCTTTCGATCGAAATATTCAAACCTACGACACCACGATTGGTTGGCGCTTCGTGAACCCGGCGTTTAAAAAAGCGTGGGGTACCGACTCTATGCCCGAGACCGCCGAGAACGTTGCCGAGCAGTTCAACATATCCCGAGAAGATCAAGATGCCTTCGCGCTGCGATCCCATCAGAGAGCACTGGCCGCGCAGGATGCTGGACGTCTTGCTGAGGAAATTGCTCCGGTGGTGATACCCCAGAGAAAACGAGATCCCATCACCGTCGATACCGACGAGGGGCCGCGTCGTGAAACGTCCCTCGAACTTTTGGCTAAACTTCCCACCCCGTTTAGAGAGGGTGGCACGGTAACCGCCGGCAACGCATCAAGCGTCAACGACGGCGCCTGTGCGCTCCTGGTGGCCTCTGAGGATGCCGCGCGTGCACATGGTTTAACGCCAAAGTCGCGGATTGTCGCCATGGCAACCAGTGGATTAGAGCCGCGCATTATGGGTTACGGTCCCCTTGAAGCCAGCAACAAAGTGCTAGCGCTTGCGGGTTTAAGCATTGAGCAGATGGATGTTATTGAGCTCAACGAGGCTTTTGCAGCCCAGGGTTTAGCGGTTATGCGCGGGTTGGGTTTGCCTGATGACGCGGAACACGTGAACCCCAATGGCGGTGCCATCTCTATCGGCCATCCGCTGGGTATGAGCGGGGCTCGGCTGGTGACCACCGCTACCTATGAGCTACAGCGGCGCGGCGGCCAGTACGCCCTGTGCACTATGTGTATTGGCGTTGGGCAAGGCATCGCGCTGATTATCGAACGAATTTGAAGTTAACTTGAGTGGAGCAGCAACATGACGGACAACGTAGTAGCACTGCCGAGTGAAGAGCAGTTTCAAGCTCGCATTGATGCGGAAGAGAAGATTGAACCCAAGGATTGGATGCCGGAAAAATATCGGCAAACCTTGATCCGGCAGATTTCCCAGCACGCCCACTCAGAGGTGATTGGCGAGCAGCCTGAAGGAAATTGGATCAGCCGGGCACCTACCCTGGAGCGCAAGGCCATCTTGCTCGCTAAGGTTCAAGACGAGGCGGGGCACGGGCTCTACCTGTACTCTGCAGCTGAGACCTTGGGTATTACCCGTGAAGAGCTGATTGACCGTCTCCACAAGGGCACCAGCAAATACGCTTCAATTTTCAACTATCCCAGCATCACCTGGGCAGATATCGGTGCCATCGGTTGGTTAGTAGACAGTGCCGCCATTGTTAATCAGGTGTCGCTGCAAAATACCTCTTACGGTCCTTATGCCCGGGCCATGGTGCGAATTTGTAAAGAAGAGAGTTTTCACCAGCGTCAGGGTTATCACATCATGATGACGCTCATGGAAGGTAGCGATGAGCAAAAGGCTATGGCCCAGGATTCTGTCAATCGCTGGTGGTGGCCTGCCCTCATGATGTTTGGCCCCCATGATGGCGAATCAGCACACAGCGCTCAGAACATGAAGTGGAAAATCAAGCGGCGAGCCAACGACGATCTACGCCAGCAGTTTGTTGATCAGGCGGTACAGCAGGCCCATGCCATCGGTCTGGAAGTACCCGACCCCGACTTAAAGTGGAACGAAGAGCGCGGTCACTACGATTTTGGCGCCATCGACTGGGCTGAATTCGAGCGTGTTGTCTCTGGCAACGGGCCCTGCAATCGCCAGCGCCTTGCACACCACGTCAAAGCTCACGAAGAGGGCGCGTGGGTGCGGGAGGCAATGGCGGCTTACGACGCGAAACGTCGCGCTCGCAAGGCCAACGTCGCTTAATTGTTACTGGGGGAATGATCAATGTCCGATCACATGCAGTTGTATGAAGTTTTTATCCGCTCCCGTCGCGGGCTGGATCACAAGCACGTTGGTAGCCTTCATGCAGACGATCCTGAGCAGGCGCTTGAGTACGCCCGAGATGTCTACACCCGCCGCAGTGAAGGTGTGAGCATCTGGGTGGTGGCTTCTAAAGACATCACTGCGTCGCAGGAGTCGGACTGCGAGAGTTTTTATGATCCCCTCGATGACAAGCCCTATCGTCATGCTTCCATGTATGAGATGCCCGAGGGAGTGGATAGCCTGTGACAGAACGAACGGATATCTCTCGCTACGCGGTGCGACTCGGTGATGACGCCCTAATTTTGGGGCACCGGGTTTCCGAGTGGACTAGTCGAGCCCCATTTCTTGAAGAAGATTTGGCGGTGACCAACGTGGCACTAGACTATGTGGGCCGTGCCCGCATGTTCTACCAATATGCGGCGGAGTTAGAGGGGGGGGACACAACCGAGGACACCTTCGCTTACACCCGAGACGCGAGAGCATTCACCAATTTGCTGCTCTGCGAATTGCCCCGCGGTGATTTTGCCCACAGCGTTGTGCGCCAATTCTTTTATGACGCTTATGCCTTACCAATGTTGCAGGCTCTCAAGGGTAGCTACGATGACCGGCTGGCGGCTATCGCGGCCAAAGCCGAAAAAGAGAGTACCTACCATCTGCGTCGTGGTAGGGAGTGGATGCTGCGCTTGGGGGATGGGACTGAAGAAAGTCACGCCCGTATGCAGGCGGCGGTCGACGAATTGTGGGGTTATACCCACGAGCTGTTTGAGGTAGACGAGCTTGAGCAGCGCCTCATTGATTCAGGTATAGCCGTTGATCCCCGTCTGTTTCAGCACGATTGGCATGACAACGTGGCCGGGGTTTTGAGGGAAGCCACGTTGAGCCTTCCAGAAGCCGACTGGTCTATCCGAGGTGGACGCACAGGGCACCACACGGAGTATTTGGGCTATCTACTGGCCGAACTGCAGTTCATGCAGCGAGCCTATCCCGGACTTAAGTGGTAACAGGCGAGTATCGTGATGACTCAAGTGGCTGATCTGATTCCCTTGCTCCCAGAGGAAGAGATGGCGCGCCGACTTCGTCGGGCCAACTCGCCAAATCCTGAGTTGTGGGATCTTCTTGACGCCGTGATGGATCCCGAGATCCCCGTGATTACGCTTTATGAGCTGGGCGTTCTTCAGAACGTGGAGCTGCGCGGTGACAGCGTGTACATCGTGATGACGCCAACGTACATCGGGTGCCCTGCAATGACGGTCATGGAGGAGGACGCCCGCGCCGCCTTGGCCCAAGCTGGCTATCTCAACGTGGAAGTCGAGACCCGCTTGGCACCCGCATGGACCACAGCTTGGCTCACGCCAGAGAGTCGGCGCAAGATGGCCGCCTACGGCGTTGCCGCCCCAGATGGTGATAAAGCGGCATGTCCCCAGTGCGGCAGTGAGGATGTTGCTGTCATCAGTGAATTTGGTTCAACGGCGTGTAAGGCGCTGTATCGCTGCAAGGCTTGTAGCGAACCCTTTGACGTGTTTAAGGCGATCTAATTATGTCGACAGGTGCTTATCATCAGCTGACTGTGTCGGAAGTTACACCTGAAACAGACCAAGCGGTGTGTGTAGGGTTTAATGTTCCCGATGGACTCAAGGATGCCTTTCGATTTAGGCCTGGTCAGTATTTGACGCTGCGTGCCGACATCGACGGCGAAACCGTGAGTCGATCTTATTCAATTTGTGTTGGTCCGGGCAGGGACGCTTTGAAGGTTGCCATCAAGCGGGTTGAGGGAGGCTTGTTTTCTAACTTCGCCAATGATCAGCTCAAGGTCGGATCAACCCTTGACGTGATGCCGCCCCAGGGACATTTCTGTGTCGATGTGGATTCACAGAAGGCCCACAACTACCTGTTCATCGCAGCTGGCTCGGGTATTACCCCCATTATGTCCAATATTGAGGCTGTGCTTGAGGCGGAACCCCAGAGCTCCGTTACCTTGCTATATGGCAACCAGCGAACGTCGACGATTATGTTTCGTCAGACATTGTCGTTCCTTAAAAACCGCTACCTAGATCGATTCAACTGGATCAATATTCTAAGTCGCGAGGCCCAAGAGGCCCCCATTCTTAATGGGCGGCTGGACAACAAAAAAGGTGCCGAGCTCAATCGCCAGTTAGTGAAGTTGAATCAGTTTGATTTGTTTTTACTATGCGGTCCTGAATCGATGATTTCGGAGGTGTCCCGGGGCTTAAAAGGCATTGGTATCGGAGAAGATCAAATTCGATACGAGTTGTTCGGCAGCTCGGCAGAGGATGCGGCGGAGCGAGTGGCACGACATCATGCTCGCTCAGAGGCCTATGGCGGCAAGGTATGTAATGTCACTATTGTCGCTGACGGCCGGACAAACATGATTGAAATAGCGGCTGACGGTGAAAACCTATTGGACGCCGGGATCAATGTGGGTTTGGACTTGCCCTACGCCTGCAAAGGTGGGGTATGCTCGACCTGCAAAGCACTCTTGGTAGAGGGGGAGGTGGAGATGGACATCCAGCGGGGACTCACCCAGGATGAAATTGCGGCGGGTATGATTCTCACTTGCCAGGCGCATCCCATCAGTGATCGTGTCGTTGTAGACTTCGACAAACGCTGGGCCGGGGAGTGACCCAACCGCTGACGGTATTGGCAGCGCAGTGATGTAACCCTGACAAAACAACGATAACAAAGGTTTTTGTATGACAGATCCCAGACTGGCCTATGTACAGCGTAAGACTCGCCGTCGCCTCGCATTTTCCGCGGTGCACTTGGTACTCTACTTTTCGTTCTCGCTGAATTGGAGCTCTTGGGGAGAGCCCTTGAGCCATCGACTAGGGGTGACTCAGGTCACCGGTTCATTGCTGATGTTCATCCTGTTGGTGCTTATTTTTATTGGCATGGAATTTTTATTCCTGCAAATGGAAAGCAAGGAAACTCAGGAATGAAGGCTATGTTCTTGTTTCTACTGAGATCAGCTCCTTTGCTGGTGCTGTCTGGTGTCGCAGCGGCGGCCGGCTCAATTGACGGTGAAGTAGAGCAGCAGCCGCTCAACACTACCGCTATAGTTATGTTCCTGTTGTTTGTGGTGATGACCCTGCTGATTACTTGGCGTGCGGCCAAAACCACAACCTCCAGCGCAGCCTTTTATAACGCCGGCGGCAAGATCACCGGGCTGCAGAACGGTGCGGCGATTGCCGGAGATTTTATGTCTGCGGCGTCCTTCCTAGGGATCACAGGTCTGATCTTCGTGGGCGGTTTCGATGGCATGATTTTGTCCCTCGGCGCGTTTGCTGCTTGGCCACTGCTGATGTTCATGTTTGCCAAGCGGGTGCGAAATCTGGGCAGCTTCACGTTTGTCGATGTGGTGTCCCAGCGCTTAGCGCGTGGTCAAATAAGAATCGTGGCATCCATTGGCACCATCGCTGTTGTGATTATGTATCTCATCGCCCAGATGGTGGGTGCTGGAAAACTGATCCAGCTTCTGTTTGGTCTGCCTTATGAAGTAGCCGTGATAACTGTAAGCGCCCTCGTTTTGGCCTATGTCGCTTTTGGTGGGATGTTAGCCACCACATGGGTGCAAATCATTAAGGCCACGTTACTGTTAACGGGGGTCACGCTCATTGCGATACTGATTCTGGCGCGCACGGGCTTCAGCTTCAACGAGCTGTTGTCCCTAGCGGTTGAGAAGCACCCCAAGGGCGAGGCTATCCTGTCCCCCGGCGTGGTTTTCAAAGATCCCGTTCAAATAGCGACCATTCAGGTGTCGATGTTATTCGGAACTCTGGGCTTGCCCCATATTCTCATGCGCCTGTTTACTGTGCCTGATATGCGACAGGCCCAGCTGTCCGCTTTTTACGCCTCTCTGTTCATGGGGTATTTCTACCTCGTGCTGTTGGTGCTAGGTTTTGGCACCGTGGCCTTTATTTACGGGAATCCCGAATATTTTGATGCCGACGGCAAGCTCACCGGCGGCATCAACATGGCGGCCATTCATATTGCCTCGGCGATGGGCGGAGATATTCTCACCGGATTTATGTCTGCGGTGAGTTTCGCCACCATCCTCGCGGTGGTTGCAGGTTTAACGGTGTCGGGTGCCGCTGCTATTTCCCATGATTTGTATGCTCAGGTCATCAAGCAGGGTGAACCTGACCCCAAAACTGAGCTGCGCATTACGCGCATAGCTGTGTTTGTCATTGGCTTGGTTGCCGTGGTCTTGGGTATCGCCTTTGAAAATGAGAATGTTGCGTTTATCGCGGTCATGCCCATGGTGACTGCCGCCTCGGTGACGTTCCCGATTTTGTTGCTCTCCATGTTCTGGTCTGGACTGACCACCCGTGGGGCCACCTATGGTGCTATTGCAGGCTTCCTGTCGTCGCTATTGTTAATCGTCTTGGGTCCTCAGGTTTGGGTCTCGGTCATAGGCAACGAGCAGCCACTGTTCCCTTATGATTATCCGGGACTGTTCACCATGCCGTTCGCATTCGCTGTGATATGGCTGGTTTCCGTGACAGATCGCAGCGCCCGGGGAGAGATAGATCGAGCCAACTATCACAGCCTTCTGGTGCGCTCCGAGTTCGGCGAAAAAGCTGCAGGTGAGGGTGCTGTAGGTTAAGGGGTTGGGCTTAGGAATAGGTGTTATCGGCCAATATGTTGACAGCTGTTGTTGACACTAGGCATTGGGCTGGGAACTGACTAGACTGTGTAACATGTTACGGAAAGGGCCGGGCCACAAAGACGGCTAGGGGGAGCGAAAGCTCCTGCGTTAAGAGATAAATAACTAGGCGGCCAAGCGAGGGCAGCCACTACGTAGAGGAAACGTAATGTCTGAATTCAACATGCTGATTAATGGCGAGGCGGTTGGCGCCGACGCAAGCTTTGATGTAATCAATCCCGCCAACGAGCAGGTGATTACGCAATGTCCGATGGCGACGGAAGCCCATCTCAATCAGGCGGTTGCAGCGGCAAGGGCTGCGTTACCGGCTTGGAGCGCTAAATCCATGGATGAGCGCCGCGCGGTTGTTTTACAAATTGCCGACCGCATTGAAGCGAATATGGGTGAGCTCGCTCAACTGCTCAGTTCTGAGCAGGGCAAGCCCATCGAAGGTTTTGCCGGTCTCGGCGCCATGTTTGAGCTGGGCGGGTGCCTGGCATGGATTCGTTATACCGCCACCCTTGATCTGCCAGTGGAAGTCATTCAAGACAATGACGACGCCCGCATCGAGGTCCATCGCAAGCCGGTTGGCGTTGTGGGTTCTATTACACCTTGGAATTACCCGTTGCTCATAACCATGTGGCACGTCATTCCGGGTTTATTGGCCGGCTGTACGGTAGTGGCAAAACCCTCGGAATACACCCCGTTAACCGTTCTCAAGGCTGCGCATCTCATCAATGATTTGTTGCCTCCCGGTGTGTTGAACGTGGTGACGGGCAAAGGAGATATTGGTGCGGGCATGTCCGCCCACGAAGATATCGACAAGATCGTCTTCACCGGTTCCACCTCTACTGGTAAACGCATCATGGAATCTGCCTCTGGCAACCTGAAGCGCTTGACTCTGGAATTGGGCGGTAACGATGCGGCTATCGTTTTACCGGATACCAACGTCGCAGAGGCCGCAGGGAAAATTTTTGCTACCGCAATGATCAACAACGGTCAGACCTGTGCGGCGCTCAAACGCCTGTATGTCCACGAAGACATCTATGACGAGATGTGTGACGCATTAGCGGGAATTGCAGCAAGCGTGACCACGGGTCCTGCCAGCGAGAGTCCCGATTTCGGGCCTATTCAGAACAAAATGCAATTCGATAAGGTCTGTGACTTAGCCGAAGCCGCTAAAGCCGACGGTGCAACGTTCATGACCGGTGGTGCGCCCCTCGAGCGGGATGGTTATTTTTTCCCGGTCACTATCGTTCGCGATATTCCCGAGGAGAGCCGTCTGGTTCAGGAAGAGCCCTTTGGGCCCATTCTGCCAGTGGTTAAATTTACCGATGTTGAAGACGCGCTGGCACGCGCCAACGCAGTATCGGTTGGCCTGGGCGGATCGGTGTGGTCCTCCAATATCGAGCAAGCACAAGCGTTGGCCGCGCGTTTGGAGTGTGGTACCGCTTGGGTGAACAACCACGCAATGATTCAACCCGACGCCCCCTTTGGCGGGGTTAAACAATCGGGCTTGGGTGTGGAATTTGGTCGTTATGGATTGGTGGAGTACACCAACATCCAAACGATGCAGATTGCTAAGGGTTAATATTTGGTGCCGAGTGTTAGATCGCTCGGCGCTGAAAGACAAAGAGGCGTTCTTATGTTGAAGCGAAAGTATTTGGCCCAGGTGCTGCTGGCGACATCGGCTCTGGCGTCGTTCGGTTTTGTTGCGAACTTGCAGGCAACGGAGGTACCACCCCCGTTACCTGTTGAGCCAACAGGCATCATAGAGTCGTTGCCCAGCCAGTACCCGCCCGAGTGGTTTTTGGTGCAGGACAGCGCCTTCTTCCATATGTCAGACGGCAAGGTTTACGTGATTGATGCCAGCAAAGACACCGTGGCTGAACAAGTGAAGGGCATGTTTAATAACGCGCTCATGGGCAACATTTTGCAGATTCCTTCTCGCGGTGAGATCGCCTCAGTTGAGACCTTCCATACCCGCGGAACCCGTGGGGATAGGATTGATGTGCTGACATTCTGGGATACCGCCAATTTGAGTCCCGTGGGCGAAACACTACTGCCCTCAGGCAAGCGCTTTATGGGCATGCCCGAGCGGGTGGTTCTGCAGACTCTGAATAAAGACAACTGGCTGGCGGTTTTCAACTTCAGCCCGTCAACATCCATTACCTTGATCGACCTAAATCAGCGCTCGATCATGGGCGAAATCGCCATTCCCGGTTGTAGCTTCATCTATGAAAATGGCGACATGGGCTTCAGCTCTCTGTGCGCAGACGGTCGTTTATTGACCATTGAGTTGAACGCAGACGGCACCGAGAAAAGCCGACAACACAGCGATGTGTTCTTTGATTCCGATGATTCACCTATCTTTGAGCGACCAGCCCGGGTTGGTGACATGGCCTACTTCCCTACATTTGACGGCAAGGTTCATCCCGTGGCGATGTCGGGTTCGGCTGCGCAGCCCATGTCTCCCTGGTCTTTGGTGGGCGCAGGGGAAGAGGGTTGGGCTCCATCAGGTATTGGTTTGGACGGTGAAGACGAGCTGGGGCGCATTTATTTCTTAATGAACCCCGAGGCCAATGGCGTCGATGGGATGCACAACGCGGGTGGTGCGGAGATCTGGATTTTTGATCCGGATAGTCGTCGCCGGGTACAACGAATTGCATTGAAGGAGTGGGGTTTGTCCTTTGCTGTTAGTCGTGGCAAAGAGCCAAAGGTGCTAGTCACCAACCCTGTAGATATGAGCGTTGAGCTCTATGACGGCCTCAGCGGTGAGTTCATTAAGAAGATTACCGGTTTCGGCCAAGAGACGCCGCTGTTCTTGTGGGGCGCCCAATAAATGGTCTCGGCTATTCTCGCTACGGGTATCAGCTGTTTTGCCGCTGCGCTGTTTGCACAAGCGGGATGGGGTAAGTTAACCAAGCCCGCGGCTTACGTTGAGACCGTTGCCGCTTATACCGGACGGCCTGCAACGGCCTTTTGGGTGGTTGCTATTGGCGTGTCTGAATTGCTGCTGGCACTGGCGCTGTTATTGCCCGCCAGCCGTATGTGGGGCGTGGTCGCGGGGGGGCTTCTTCTGTCCCTGTATGCCGTTGCCATGATGCGACAGGTCCTGCAGGGGCGGGTGGATTTAAAGTGTGGTTGTAGCGGCCCGGCAGCAGAGACCCGCGTGAGTGTCGCTCTGGTTATTCGCAATCTAGTCGTGGCCGGCGTGCTGCTGCTGACCAGTTTGATCGTAGCCACCCCGGTAGGCATTTCCGGCTGGGGTGTCGGTGTTGCCATGGCCTTGCTCTTGGGGCTGTGTTACGCCGCCGCAGACCAACTAATTGCAAATCAGCAAACTATGGCGGGAGTGCGGTGATGGACTGGTTGGTAGCTTCTAACATCGCCCTGTGGATTGGTTTCATTGTGATGGCAATCATTAACTTTGCTTTGGTTCGTCAGATTGGCGTGCTCTACGAGCGGGTTGCACCTGCGGGCGCATTAATGGTCAACCGAACCATTGAGGTGGGACAGGCCGCCCCCGCGCTGGAGGCGTTAACGATTACCGATCAGAGAATTTCGATTGGAACACCTGAGGCACGCGCTCAGCTGTTGTTCTTCATGTCACCCGATTGTCCCGTCTGTAACGAGCTGACGCCGGTTGTACTGTCGGCGGCAAAGAGTGAAGCGGATTGGATTGATGTGATATTCGTTAGCGACGGCGATTCCCAGGACCACGCAGGCTACGCTCGTCGAAAGGGTATCGAGTTACCCTATGTCGTGAGCGAGTTAGTGGGTAAGAGTTACGGCGTGTCTAAGCTGCCCTATGCGGTATTAGTCGACGAGCAGCAGCGGATTGCGTCACTGGGAATTGTGAATTCCCGGGAGCACATCGACAGTTTATTCGAGGCAAAGGAACGCAACATTGCCTCTATTCAGGATTACATGAACAAGCGTGATGAAGCACGCTTTGTGGAGGTCAAATCATGATGTCATTTCTTGATCGTCTTTTCGAAAAGCAAGCGCGTAACGTTGCACAAACAAGCTCGCGCCGTGGGATGTTAAAAAAGCTTGGCGGCGCGCTGGTGGGGGCGACAGCTGTGCCTTTGCTGCCGGTCGCGCGCGCGGACAACCACGGCGGTCCGCAGAAGCCCGTTGAACAGGGCAGTGATACTGATTGCGACTACTGGCGTTACTGTGCCATCGACGGCTTCTTGTGTAGCTGTTGTGGCGGAAGCGCGAACACCTGCCCACCCGGGACAGAAATGTCTCCGGTGACGTGGATTGGAACCTGTCACAACCCCGCGGATGGTCGTAACTACGTTATTTCTTACAATGACTGTTGCGGGAAATCTACCTGTGGCGCTTGTCTTTGCCAGCGTGATGAAGGTGATCGTCCCCCTTATCGTCCCGATAAAACTAATGACATCAACTGGTGCCTCGGTACCGCCAGCGCCGCCTACCATTGCTCGACGGCGGTGGTTGTAGGCGTCGCCTTCGAGGAGTGAGGCGCAGTGTTATCTAGGTGTTTGTGGCTTGGCATGGCGTTTTTTGGCCTCATGTTAGCACCAGCAATCCAGAGCGCGGACGTTAATGACGCCCGCGCTCGCTACCACTACCAGATGTTTTGTCAGGGGTGTCATACCCCTGACGGCTCCGGCGCAAACGCGGTTCCCGCGTTAAAAAACCAAATGGGCCTGTTCCTTAGAACCGAAAAAGGCCGAGGATTTTTGGTACGCGTCCCCGGGTCGGCTACGTCAAAGCTGAACAGTGCCCAGCTGGCAGAAGTGCTGAATTGGAGTCTCGACAATTTTGCGGGTAGCAGCCTGCCTGAGGGTGGTTATGAACCGTACACCGAAGCAGAGGTGGCGCAGTTACGGCAGCAGCCGCTGCAGGAAATTGAAAACTATCGAGCGACAGTGTTAGCTGAAATTGTCGCGACAATGCAATAGGGAGCCAAAAATGCTCAATGTTAAGAATGGGTTACGCACGACAGTCGCATTGGTGTTCGCGGTGTTTTTCAGTCTGGTCAGTTGGGCGGAGCCCGCAGCCTTAGCTAGCTGTGCGGCCTGCCATGGCAGCGACGGTAAATCCACCGATCCAGCCTGGCCTAATTTGGCTGGGCAACACGAAACCTATTTAGAAATTCAGCTTAAAGCCTACCGCAGCGGCGATCGTAACAACGCGGTGATGAATGGTATGGCGGCCGCACTGAGCGATGCTGACATTGCGGAGCTGGCGACTTGGTACGCCGCGCAACCTAGGCTCACTGCTGCCAATGGCGATCAAACTATGGTGGAAGAGGGCCGTAACAGGGCCGGTTATTGCCACGCCTGCCACGGCATGCAGGGCGCGCCGGTGGCGGACGAGTGGCCAATATTGGCCGGACAAAACGCTGCTTACATTGCTGCCCAACTCGCGGGGTTCAAGTCTGGGCTGCGTTACCATCCGTTGATGGTCAACGTGGTAAAGGATTTAGATCCCACCGCAATGGCAGCGTTAGGCGCCTATTACTCCCAAGTGCCTCCTGCGGCGGAGTGAGGCTCCCCAATGCCCGGTGCAAGCGGGTTCACCCCCAGTCTTTCTCCGCGCTTTGCGGCCTATGTCCGCGACTATCTTATGGACCGAGGCGTCAATCCAGCGCCGGTCTTTGACGCCTGTGGCATCGATTTTAATTCCAAAGAAGAATACGACACTGCGCTGCCCGTTGAAGCCGTAGCCAACCTATTTGAGGGTGCGGCTGCGATCACACAGAATCCCACCATGGGGTTGTCCATGGGCCAAAACTTTCACTATGAATCGAGCAGCTTGTTGATCGTTGCGATGCTGGCTGCGCCGACCGTGGGTGAGGGCCTTCGCTTTTTGAATGTCTATGATCGGCACATAGATTCAGGCATAAAAACCGCCTTTTATCCCCGCACATCCCCTACTGAATTTACCGCAGATCTGCTTCATGAGGGCGGTGCCACGCTAGTGCAGCTCAACGATTATCTTATGGCGTTTTTGGTGCAGACCCTTGCGACGGCAACCCGCAAGCAGGTGCCTCTGCTCGAGGTGACTTTTCAGCACGCAGAGCCAAGCGACGAAGCGGTTTTGCGGTCGTTCTTCAACTGTCAGCTAACCTTTGGCGCTGACAGTAACTCCATTCGATTTCACCCGCGGTACTTAGAAGAGCCGTTTTTAACGAGCAACAAGCTGCTGTTCAAAATTCTGAGTAACGCCATGGAAACCTACTTTTCCTTGGGTGAGCACAAAAATGAATTTGTGAGTACCGTCTGTCGACAGATTATGTTGGAGGACAGCCTGCAGAATGCTGATTCGGACACCATAGCGGGTCGGCTTAGCATATCGCCAAGAACGCTTCGAAGAAGATTGGCTGATGAGGGCTACACATTCCAAGAGGCGAAAAGCCTTGCACGCGAGCGTCGCGCGAAATACCTGTTGGCTAATTCCTCTGCCTCGTTAACAGAGATCGCCTATGAATTGGGTTATTCAGAACTGAGCGCTTTCAGTCGGGCGTTCAGAGCATGGGTTGGTGAAACGCCCCAGGCCTATCGAGAAAATGTGCGTTCATTGATCCAATAAACTCGCCGATGGGGCATAGATCAAGCCGAGTCAAACGGGTGGCCGAATCGGTCAAGGCGAAAGACAAAATCAATCGGTATATTCAGCACATAAACATAAACAGGACGTCGGGCCATCTTGTGCCGGTAGACGTCCAATCACAAAAAAAAACGGGGAGTTTCGTCAATGCAAAGTACCCAGACCACGAGTGCGCACCTAAGAAGCAAGTTGGCCATTGCCGTATTGGCCGCAACCGCGGCCTTGCCCAGTGGGGCAATGCAGCTTGAAGAGGTTGTTGTTACTGCACAGAAGCGTGAGCAGAGTGCCAACGATATTGGCATTGCCATCAATACCTTCACCGGCGATCAGATTCGTGAACTGGGTATTCTCAGTGCTGACGAAATTGCTATGTATACACCGGGTGTGACGGTGAATGAGACCGCTGCTACCGGTGTTCCGCTATACACCATTCGGGGTGTGGGCTTCCAGGATTACTCCACAGCCGCGTCATCCACTGTTGGTCTGTACTTCGATGATGTTGCGATGCCTTATACGGTTATGACCCGAGGCCTTTTGTTCGACACCAACCGCGTCGAGATTTTGAAGGGCCCACAGGGCGATCTGTATGGACGCAACACCACTGCAGGTCAAATAAACTTTATCAGCAATGCACCTACTGACGAGTTTGAAGCGGGTATCACTGGATCTTACGGTTCCTACTCGGCCTTTAATGCCGAGGGTTATGTCAGTGGTCCCTTGTCAGACAGCACCCGCGGTCGCCTGGCTATGCGCTACGTAAAATCCAATGAGGGTTGGCAAGAAAATACCGTGGGTGACGATGACCTAGGTCGCGACGACGTGATGGCAATTCGCGGAACCATAGAGTCCGATCTGTCGGATTCACTGCGCGTGAAGTTCATTGCTAGTTACGTCGATGACCAGTCAGAGAACACTGCAAATACCGCTTATGACGGTTCACTCATTGGACTCAATTCTTTCATTGCGCCTTATTTGCCGTTGAATCAATACATTATTCCCGGCGGCGCTAATTTCGGCGAGACCCCACCCTGGTACTCGGTGAACGATTCAGAAAAAGCAGGTTGGACCAATAGCTATACCAGCCCTATTACGGGTAAGACCTTTAATATCCGTCCCCAGCGAGACAACCAGACCACCAACATGGTCTTGCGCTTTGATTTGGATTTGGATGGTATGACCCTAACAGCCATCACCGGTTACAGCGACTTCCAGCGAGTCGAGGGCAACGACTGGGACGGTGGTTTTTATAATGACTCGAGCAATATCAACACTACCGATCTGCAGGTATTTAGCCAAGAAATACGCCTGAGCGGCGAGTCCGACAAGCTGAATTGGGTAGCGGGCCTGTATTATTCCTACGACGATATGGATGAGTATTACCACTACTTCATGTCAGATTCGGTTTATGGCTTCGCTAGCCAACCCTTCGGTGTTGGTTTGTTTGCCCCGAACCCCATTTTGGAATTGGATACAAAGTACCAACAGGAAACCGAGTCGGCGGCTATTTTTGGTCACGTTGAATATGCACTCAGTCAGAGCGTTAATTTAATTGTGGGTGCGCGCTACACAGAAGAGACCCGTGACTGGAAGGGTTGTACTTACGTCGCTGAAGATGGCTCCCTAGGCGTATTCTTGAACAACGTGTTCGGACTTTGGGGTAGCCCCTTTGAACGCACTCCCGGTAGCTGTGGAAGCATTAATGACATCGGTGGCTTTGACCCGGCGTTTAATCCCTATGAAGACAGCATCGACACCGGCCGTTTGACGGGCAAGATCGGGCTGGATTGGACCCCCGTTGAAGACACGCTGGTGTATGCCTCTATTTCTAACGGGTTTAAATCAGGTGGATTTAACGGAGCCAACTCCAATACCACTACCCAGCTCATTCCCTACGAGGAGGAAGTCTTAACGGCTTATGAGCTAGGTGCCAAGTCCACCCTGTTGGATGGCACGATGCAGGTGAACGGTGCGGTCTTCTTCTACGATTATCAGGACAAGCAGGAGCAGGATAGGGCCGTTACTCTGGTGGGTAATATCTCTGGTTTGACTAACGTTGATGAGTCGGAGATTACCGGTGCCGAGTTAGAAATCACCTGGCAGCCCACCGATGGCCTAACGTTGGCAGGCAATGCAGCTTGGTTGGACTCTGAGGTGATCAAGTGGCAGGCGGTAGACGCGGCTAACAGTTCTTACCCCAACAACATCAACTACTATGATGCGTCGGGTCAGGATTTAGCGATGACTCCGGATTTCTCCTACACGCTGTTTGCCCGCTACGAGTTCCCCATTGGCAACAACCTGACCATGGATGTCTCTGCTGACGTCAACTACACCGGTGAGACCACAGGTGGTCCACGACCGGAAGACGCAACCGAAGACTACTCGGTGGCTAACGCCCGGATTGGTGTCGGTTCGGTGGACGGCTCATGGCGAGTTATGGGTTGGGTGAAGAACTTAGCTGATGAGGATTACTACCCCTCCGCCTACGGCGGTGGTAATGGCCCCTATGTGCGCACCTGGGGCATGCCCCGCACGATGGGTGTTACCTTCAGCTACTTCATCGGCAAGTAATGACATCTTAGAGAGAGAAAAGGGGGCCAATGCGCCCCTTTTTTTTGCTGAAAAATCGCTTTCAGCTTGCTGATTAACAATAGTCTGGGCACTCCTCGTGCATAAATTGCGGATACTGGAAAATTGCTATGAATAAAAAAATAATTGCCATTTGCCTTATGACCTCAGCCGGGGTGGTCGGATGTGGCGGCGACACGCCGCCGGCTTCGCCGGGGAATGCCGTTACTGAGATGGCGGCAGATACCGTGGTCCTCAACGCTCGGGTTTACACCGACGGCACGTCGGATTCACTGCAGCAGGCCTTCGCGATCCGCGACGGGGTGTTTGCCGCTGTAGGCAGTAACGAGGATATTCAGATATTGGTGGGTGACGCGACAAGCGTTATCGACGCTCAGGGTAAAGCGGTAACTCCTGGATTGATGGACGCCCACGTTCACCCTTTCCAGGGTGGCGAGAAGACCCTTTATATGTGCAACTTTGCTTTCACGACCACGCCGGAAGAATTGGCGGCCATTATTCAAGGCTGTGCTGAGGATCCCAACGCGCCCGAGTGGCTCGTCGGCGGCCAATGGAGCAGTAACTTCTTCGTGGATAACGACATTGAGTCCCCCAGAGCATTTTTAGATGCGGTCTCCAACGGTCATCCGGTTTTCCTTGATGATGACTCAGCGCATCACGGGTGGGCCAACACGCGGGCCCTCGAGTTGGCGGGTATAGAATTGAGCGCGAGTACCCCCGACCCCCAGGGAGGTAAGTTTGTTCGGGATGCCGATGGCGTGCCCAACGGTGTGCTTTTGGAATTTGCTGCTGGGGTGGTGCACAGCGTAATACCTCCCTATACCTTCGAGCAGAAAGTTGAGGCGGTAGCTGAAGTTTCGCGCATTGCCAACGCCTTTGGAGTGACAGCAGTGGGAGAAGCAAGAGCTCCTGCGGACACGCTGGCGCACTATCAAAAGGCTGACGAACAGGGTCGTCTGACCATGCGTGCGCTGTTGTATCAGCAAAGTTATGGTCACGGTAAAGAGCCCCAGCCTCTTGAGGATGTTGCGGCTTATGATGACCGGGCTATCAAACACGCCTCTGTTAATACCGATGCGAAAGCGATTAAGTTTTTTCTAGACGGTGTGCCTACGGCTTCTCGCTCGGCGATGATGTTGGACGAGTACACCGTTGATGAAAAACACCCGGAGCCCACAAAGGGCATGCAGATGATTCCTAGCGACGAGTTGTTTGCTGCCGTGGCGGCATTTGATAAGGCCGGCTACAGGATAAAAATTCATACCGCGGGTGACGGTTCAGTTCAGCTGGCGCTTAACGCCATTGAGCACGCGCGGTCGATTAATGGCGACAGCGGACTGCCTATATCCCTCGCACACGCGGGCTACGTCGCTGTCGAGGATATTCCTCGCTTTAAGGCCTTGAATGCCGTCGCCGATTTCACGCCGTATTTGTGGTATCCCCGACCGATCATCGATTCGGTAGTGCAAGCAGTAGGGGAGCCCAGAGGTTCACAGTACTGGCCCACAAAGGATCTACTTGAGGCCGGAGCGCCTATAAATGGCGGCTCTGATTGGCCCGCTGCCGCCGCAGATATGAACCCCTGGCCCGCGATTGAGGCGCTGGTGACACGCAAGCATCCGACCAATGGTCGCGAAGAAACTTTCTGGGCTGAGCAGGCAATTAATCTTGACGAAGCCATGACGATGTGGACCACACGGCCAGCCGCCATCATGGGAATGGACGACGTAGCGGGATCTATTACTCCCGGTAAATCCGCTGACTTCGTAGTCCTGAATTCAGATCTTCATACTATTTCTGTTGATGCTGTGTCAGAGATACAGCCGGAGCAAACGTGGTTTCGCGGCACGTTGGTCTATGAAGCACCGTGAGCGTGACGTTTAGCCGAAGGGCGCTGTTACAGTTGGCTGCAGTGAGCGCTGCAGCCAGTCACATACCTGCAACCCAAGCGCGTGTTGGTGTTGCCGATTCCTGGGATGACGCTGATGCCCTCACCATGGGGCACTGGGTGAATTCGGGTACGGCAAGTGCTCAGGAATTGTTGGACGAAGCGATACGCCGCCTCGATCAGGTTAACCCGCAGTTAAATCTCTTGGCTCAGGATCACATAGAGCGAGCGAGAAAAGAGCTCGCGGATTATCAGCCGAAAGGTCCCTTCGCCGGCGTTCCATTTCTGTTAAAGGATCTAAGTGTAGAGCTCAAGGGAACCGTCACCAGCGGTGGTTCTGCCCTGATGAAGAATGTGGTGGCGACGCAGGATTCGACCATGGTGCAGCGCTTCCGTGACGCTGGCGTCATTGTATTCGGTAAAACCAATACACCCGAGTTTGGTATGGCCTTAACCACTGAAGGCGCACACCTTGGAGATTGCAAAAATCCCTGGAACCTCGCCCACAGTACAGGCGGCTCGAGTGGGGGATCTGCCGCAGCGGTAGCCGCGGGGATTATTCCCATGGCCCACGCCACCGATGGCGGTGGCTCCATTCGCGTTCCCGCCAACCACTGCGGCGTCTTTGGTTTTAAACCGACTCGGGGCTTGACCCCCGGTGGTTCTGGTGCAGGCATGTCTGTGGGTCACGTGGTCACGCGCTCTGTGCGCGACAGCGCTGTGATGCTGGAGGCGATTTCAGGCTATGAGCCTGGCGCGCCTTATGGTGTTGGCTTGGCGACATCAGGCTTTTTTGCAGCGACATTGACGCCCTGCAAGCCATTGCGAGTGGCGCTGAACCTAACCGAACCCGCGGTTGATATTCATCCTGATGTGGCGCGGGCCGTTCGCGAGACGGCGTCGATGTTGCAGGCGATGGGCCATCACGTGGAGGAGGCAGCCCCTGGTATTGATTACGACCAATTGAATCAGACCCAGAACGTGTTGATGGTCTCGAGTATGACGGCCTGGTTGGATTACGTAGAGCAGACTCGCGGACGGCCCATTCTCGAGCAAGAGCTGGAGCCTATGACCCACATGATTAGGCGCGAAGGCTCGGGTCTTACCGGTTCTAGTGTTGCCGCTGCACTTGAGCATATGCATTACCTCGGCCGACAGATGGGGCAGTTCCAACAGCGCTACGACTTGGTGCTACAACCGGTTACTGCCACCCCGGCGCCGGAGCTTGGCACTATCACTTATCGCGATGGCGATGATTTGCAGCGTTATACCCAGCGTTTTAAGCGAGTTGCAGCCTTTACGCATTTGTACAATATGACGGGTCAGCCTTCGGTGTCGCTGCCTTTGGGAATGAGCGAAAGCGGCCTACCTATTGGCGTGATGTTGTCAGCACCGGTGGGTGCAGATGCGTTGCTGTTCAGTATTGCAAGTGACGTGGAGCGAGCGGTAGGCGGCTTCAACCAACGTCCACCTGTTCACGCAGGGTAATGCGAGCCAATGCGGTGCTGAGTCTTAACGAAGGGACGGCACTGAAAAAGATGACCGAGGATATAAGGTTGAGGGTTATGACGAGGGGATTGCGATGAACCTGTCGAAACGACGCACTGGATTGGTTTGCCACGAGCTTTACATGTGGCACGACACCGGCAATTTCGCCGGCCCGATGCCCTTTGGTAACCCCGTGCAACCCGATGTACACGCCGAAAATCCAGAGACCAAGCGGCGCTTCAGGAACTTGCTGGAAGTGGCTGGGATGAATGAGCATTTGCACCACATCAAGCCTCGGATGGCGACCGAGGCGGAGGTGCTGAAATTTCATACCGTAGAACATCTGGAGAACGTGAAGCAAATCAGCGCCGATACCGGTGGCGACGCGGGGTTTTTCACGCCAGCGGGGCGGGGCAGTTACGAGATCGCAATGCTGTCCGTTGGCGGCGTTTTGGCGGCGCTAGAGGCGATATTGAAAGGTGAAGTCGACAACGCTTACGCCTTGGTGCGTCCACCCGGTCACCATGCCATAGCGGGGGAGGGCATGGGCTTCTGCATTTTTGGTAACGCTGCCCTGGCGGGAATGCACGCCTTCGACAATTTTGGACTACAGCGCATCGCCTACGTGGACTGGGACGTTCACCACGGCAATGGCACCCAGAGTGCGTTCTATGATGATCCGCGCGCACTGACGATCTCCATTCATCAGGACAACTGCTTTCCCCCTGATTCCGGCTACACCCACGAGAATGGTGAGGGGTTAGGACAGGGCTACAACCTCAACATACCCATGCCTCCGGGTTCGGGTGTGGGCGCCTATGAGGCCGCTTTTGATCAAGTGATACTTCCCGCTTTAGATGCCTTCAAACCGGAGTTAATTATTGTCCCCAGCGGTTTTGATGCAGGCGCCTACGATCCCCTTGGCCGCATGCAAATGCACAGTGATGGCTACCGAAGTCTCACCCAGAAACTCTTGTCTGCCGCGGATAGACACTGCGGTGGCAAATTACTGATGACCCACGAGGGCGGTTACAACAGTTGGACGGTGCCATTTTTTGGCCTGGCAGTTATGGAGACGCTCTCAGGCATTAGCAGTGGGACCGAAGACCCCTTCCTGCCCATGCATGCGGGGTTAGGCGGACAAGAACTGCAGCCCCATCAGCAAGCGGCGATTGATGCCGCCAAGCCGTTGCTGGCCAACATTCGATAAATATTAGCTGTATGCCAGTGGAGGATAACGTGGCAAACGTGAATTTTTATGCTGCCATTGCAGCACGCTCACCGGATGCGGAAAAGGTTTTATTGCGAGATCTTGCCGGTCAGGAGTACAGCTTTGGGGATATGGAGCGTGAGTCTGCCCGCATGGCTGCCTTGTTGCGTCGCCTAGGACTACAGCCGGGGGATAGGGTTAGCGTACAGGTAGAAAAATCGGTTACCAATCTTTGGTTGTACCTGGGTGTGTTGCGCGCAGGCTTGGTCTATCACCCATTGAATACGGCTTATGCACTCGATGAAATGCAGTATTTTTTGAGTAACGCAGAGCCCAGCTTACTGGTTTGTGACCCCAGTAAGCTCGATAGTTACAGCCAGCTGTGTGCCGAGGTGGGTACACCACATTTGATGACCTTAGATGCTAATGGTGAAGGGTCCCTGCAGGAGCAATATCGGCAATCAGAGCCCGATGTAGACATTGAGTTGCGCACCGACGACGACCTAGCGGTGCTGCTGTATTCCTCGGGTACGACCGGTAGACCCAAAGGCATCATGTTGACTCACAAAAACCTGCGTAGCAATGCGGAGGTGCTGGTGGAGTCATGGGGCTTCACCCAGCAGGATGTTTTGCTCCACGCCTTGCCCATTTACCACGTTCATGGACTCTTTGTGGGGATTCATTGCGTGCTAATGAGCGGCGCCTCTATGCACTGGCTGCCGAAACTCGAGGTCAACAAGGTGCGCGAGTTATTACCCCTTTCGACGGTCATGATGGGTGTGCCAACCTACTATACCCGCTTGCTCGCCGAAGCGTCCTTTGGGCGCGCTGACTGCCAAAACATGCGCTTATTTGTGTCTGGGAGCGCGCCGCTACTGGAGGAGACCTTTGCGAGCTTTGCCGAACGCACCGGCCACACGATCCTAGAGCGTTATGGTATGAGTGAGACTGGAATGAATTGTTCTAATCCGCTCATAGGCGAGCGACGCGCGGGGACTGTTGGCTTCCCCTTGCCGGAGGTGGAGATCAGAGTATGTGACCTGCAGCATCATCCCGTCTCCGTGGGACAAATTGGCGAGATCGAAGTTCGAGGTCCCAATGTCTTCAAAGGTTATTGGAGAATGCCTGAAAAAACCGCTCAGGACTTTACTGAAGATCAGTGGTTTGTGACGGGTGACCAGGGTCGCATTGATGATCGCGGCTACCTCAGTATTGTGGGGCGCTCAAAAGATATGGTCATCACTGGCGGCCTCAACGTCTATCCCAAAGAAGTTGAGCTAGTACTGAATGAACTGCCGGGGGTCCAAGAATCAGCGGTTTTTGGGGTTCCTCACCCAGATTTTGGCGAAACGGTGGTTGCCGCCATTGTGCCGTTGGCGGATGCGCACTTGGATGAGGGCAACATCAAAATATTGCTCAAGGACAAGCTGGCGAGCTTTAAAGTGCCGAAGACGATTCAAGTGGTGGCGTCATTGCCACGAAATGCTATGGGTAAAATACAGAAAAAACTACTGCGCGAGCAGTGGAACGCTCCTTTTTCCTAGGTGTCGAGTCTTTTGATAAACACATGGCTTGCCGGTTTAAGGCCTTTTCGGTGAGTTAGCAGCGTGCCGATTCTTTACTGCCATGACGTCTATGCTTGACCAAGGACTTTCAGCTGTTAGCGATGGCGAGGCCTAGTAATAATGGGACAGAGGTGGTGGCGCATAATACTAAGCAGAAGCCATAGATATGCCGCAGCCGGAGGCCGGTCAACGCGAGAATCGGCACGGCAGTGAAGGGTTGAATCAGGTTTGTCCACTGGTCGCCATAGGCAATTGACATGCTGATAACCCCCATATCAACGTCTAGGGACTGCGCGGCCTGTACAAAAGAAGGCCCTTGCAATGCCCACTGAGCACCTCCCGAAGGGATGAATATATTCACGAGGCCTGCTGACAGAAAAGCAACGATGGGGAGTAAGGTCTGGTTGGTAGTTTCCACTAGGTAAGCAG
The DNA here is from genome assembly GCA_905479205.1 of uncultured Luminiphilus sp. Classification (GTDB taxonomy): domain Bacteria; phylum Pseudomonadota; class Gammaproteobacteria; order Pseudomonadales; family Halieaceae; genus Luminiphilus. The sequence goes on along the minus strand of CAJQLP010000228.1, from coordinate 14,235 downwards.
AGAATTGCTGTGCGAGCCCGCTTTGCATAGCCAGACCCATGATGCCCGCATAGAGCGGATATTGGAGCAGCGTAGGCGCCGCCACGTGGGCGCCTTTAGAGAACAAATCACTGTAGTGCGGCAGCGATCTTACCAGTAGCAATCCCAGCCCCAAGAACGTCCAGTTAACAATGTTGAGCTGCAGTGAAATGCCGTTTTCAATAAACCAAAAGCAGACATAAGCAAGAACAAGTCCCCCGGCAAACAAGGACAAGTGCCTACTTCCCTCTACCGCATTCGCATTTTGATCACCACTGTAATTGCCACCGTGATCGACACTGCCATCGACGGGTTTTGCATTCATCGTTGTTAGTGGTTGCAGCATGTCGTCGGGTACCACAGTGGCCGTTAGGTTGAGGCGTCGATTAATCCACAGCGTTGTAGCAATGACCGTCGCCAGCGTCGTGGCAATAGACAGGAGATTCCACGTCGTCAGCAAGGTCTCTTGTATGGGAATTAATCTTCCCATTAGCTCATAAGTAGGATTGCCCTCGGTAGCTACTGCCAGTGCGATTGATGAAGAATAGCCCATTTCCCAGACGACAAAACCACCGAAGCCGCCGGCTGCCAAAAGTGGGAAATGTACGTTGATTCCTCGCTCGGGAGCTTGCTGAGCTATTTTTCTTGCGACTAATCCGGCGGCAATCGGTCCCAGCGGCCAGGAGAGCAGAGAGAATGTAGCGCTGGTGAGTATGACTAGGGCATAGGCCTGGTTGGCACTTTGTGCAAGTCCAGCTAACCGATCTAACAGTGTTGCTACAACCTGAGTGTGTGCCAATACATAGGCCGTGATAATGATCAACGTCATCTGCATGGTGAAGCTCAGTAATGCACTGAGAGAATCACCCCATTGCAGGAGCAAGTTGTCGGGTTTTGTGTCGGTGAATGCCAGGGCAAGTGCCGCCATCACTACAGTGAGAATCAAAGCGAAGGTCAGCGGGTCAGGAACGCGTTGTTCGATGATGTTCTGAAGTTTGGTTCCTAGACTTTTACTCATAACATTAACCCAGCGTTGGTGGCGTGCGCCAATGTTGGGTCTGCTGTTGCCAGGCGTAGGCCATTTGCATCACCCCTTGATCATCCCCAGGTCGACCTACAATTTGAATGCCAAAGGGAATACCTTCTGTGCTGAAGCCAGCGGGTACCGAGGCGCAGGGCACGTCGAACGGGCTAAGGATACAACATACCGCCATCCAATCTATGTAGCTGTGCATGGGCTCTCCGTCAATTTCGGAGGGATACTCCAACTCAACGGGGAAAGGCATTACCTGAGTGGTGGGCATGACCAAGTAGTCATAGCGTTCGAATAGCTCCGCGAGCGCAGCGGTCATGGCGGTACGGGCTTTTTCTGCCGTGTAAATGTCGCTAGTGGTTTGTTCAAACCCTAGTTTGATGTTCTCTGTGAGCGTGGGCTTCATCTCCTGATGTCCCCGCTGATAGAGGTCACCTGCGAGCATGGCGTAGGCAGCGGCTCGCAAGGTTTTGAACACATCCATGGCGCCTAGAAGTTCGGTCAGTGCCGTGGCCTCCACCTCGCTGCCCAAGCGCGCCAAGGTTTCGGGTACCTGTTCGAGCAGTGACCTCAATGCGGGCTCCATAGCTAATCCCGCGGGGGCGGCTGACCAGCCAATTCGAACCCCTCTTGTGTCTCTTTCAAGAAGGTGCTCGTCGATGCCGTGATTATCGTGTAGCGAACGCGCGTCACGAGCATCGGGGCCCGACAGTAATCGGAGGAGTAGCGTGCAGTCTTCCACGGTTCGCGCCATCGGTCCTTCAACGGCCATGCGCGCGAAGCGGCTTGATACCTGTGGCCAAGTGGGTATGCGCCCCATGGTTGGTCTCATTCCCACTACATTGCAATAGGCGGCAGGGTTGCGGAGTGAGCCCCCCATGTCGCTGCCATCTGCCAAGCAGAGCATCCCCGTCGCCAGTGCCGCTGCGGCACCACCGCTACTGCCTCCAGCAATGAGATCAAAGTTATAGGGATTTCGTGTGGTCCCAAAAATGGGATTGAAGGTATGAGATCCAGCGCCCAATTCTGGGGTATTAGTTTTACCAATAATAATGGCGCCCGCCGCTCGCAGCCTTGCCACCAATAAGCAGTCCGTCGCTGGGACGTTATCCTTCATCAATGGAGTCCCTAGGGTGGTTCTTATACCTGCGGTCGCCGCAAGATCTTTAACCGCAATGGGAATCCCTGCCAGTGGTGGGACAGGTTGGCTCCGCGCGCGCAAACGATCAATCTCGCGAGCTTGGCCCTGTACCGCCTCCAATGGAAGTAGCGTGCATATGGCATTAACCGCTGGGTTCCAGCGTTCAATGGTTTGATAAGTCTGATTGAGCAGTGCCTCAGCGCTCAAGCTACCTTCCTGGAGGCTTGTCAATAAGTCCAGGGCTCTAGGTAACGGCCTATCATTTGGGGTGGCGCTTAATAGAGATTGCATGTCAGTGGAGCTCTTATATTTTTGTCGATCTATCCTACGTTAAGGGTAACTGGTGTAATTGACATATACGGACAGTTTTTTAACAGCGCAGTTAAAGGGCTAGGATTCGTACTAGTCTCGCCTTTGGTCAGTTAATGTTTTATTGATGACAGGGGGCCCCGGAACACAAAGATAAGATTCATTGGTGTGGAGCCAGTTAGACCCGTCAGCGAAGCCGATTGCTGGCCACGGATCTGGTTGGACCCATGTCGCCTAGCCCGTCTGTAGTATCGGGGATGGCTTACTCGCGACGGCCAAGGGTGTAATATGAGGGGTCATCCGTCGCCTCACTGCGCTTGTGCTTTTAAACTAGGATCAGCTCCATGACTTCGTCATCAAAAACGAAATTAAGTAACGCTAAAAACAAAAGCGGCCAGCGCACTAACCCCCTTACTAACTTACGTCGCTTCGATCGCTCATTACCCATGAGTCTTCTTAAGGCCCATGAGGCGGTGCTAAGAACTTTTATACCGCACCTGCGCGCACACGACCTCTCCACTCAGCAATGGCGCGTGATGCGTGCGCTTGCTGAAGTTGACGCGCTTGATGTCAGTGAGTTGGCAGATGCGTGCTCGCTGCTCAGACCCAGCGTTAGCCGAATCGTGCAGAATCTTGAGGGCAGAGGGATTATTGGTCGCCGACCCTGTGAGCGTGACAGTCGCAGGTCGCTGGTTACGATCACCGACAAAGGTTTAAACGTGATTGCGCAGATCGCGCCGGAATCTGAGTCACGGTACGATTACATTGAGAGTCGGTTTGGTGCTAAAAATCTTACCCAGCTTTATGAGCTGCTCCATGAGTTGGTGGATGCTCTTGACGATCCTTCCGCCGAGTCCGCGGATCCTCTTTGAATTTGCTATCTCGAATCACTGGGCCGCGAAACCTATGCCAATGAAGCAGCTGCCGCTGCGGTCTAGCCCTTTTTGCACGCTCTAGTGTCTCAGGGTTTCAGCCAGCCGATGCCGGTAGCTTGGGCGCTCATTACCCACACAGAGTAGAGCACGCGGAAACTTCCTTACCGATGGTGTCTGGAATTTCTGCGCGATGATCATGCCATTGTGAATACAGGGTGGATCGGGTTCACCGGTGCATCCGGTCGCGATTGGGGCGCCGGCCCCTTGAGTGGAGAGCCCCCGGTGCAACGCAGCGAGGGCTGAATCGTTAGGCTAACTGGTTAGCGTCGCTTCAAAATGCAGGTATGTCTGTCTGACTGCGGCCCAGAATCAGGGCGTGGATGTCATGGGTACCCTCGTAGGTGTTCACAACTTCTAAGTTCATCATGTGTCGCATGACGGGGTAGTCATCAGATATCCCATTTCCGCCTAGCATATCCCTTGCCTTGCGCGCGATATCAAGGGCTTTGCCACAGGAATTGCGCTTGATCAGGCTGATGAGATCGGGGGATATTTCGCCGTCTGACAATAGCTGCCCTGCTCGGTAGCAACCCTGCAAGCCCAGTGCAATTTCAGTTTGCATGTCGGCTAACTTCAACTGAATCAGCTGATTCGATGCCAGCGGACGCCCAAACTGTGTTCGATCTAAGGTGTACTGGCGAGCAGTGTGCCAGCAGGTTTCAGCGGCTCCCAGTGCCCCCCAGGCAATGCCATAGCGCGCGTTGTTTAGGCAGCCGAAAGGCCCCTTGAGTCCCTGCACATTGGGCAGCAGGTTTTCCTCGGGGACGAAAACGTTGTCCATAACGATTTCGCCCGTGGTTGAAGCGCGCAATGCCAGCTTGCCTTCAATCTTGGGGGCGCTGAGGCCGTCCATGCCCTTTTCCAGGATGAATCCCCGGATGACGTCATCGTCGGTTTTTGCCCAGACAACAAAGACGTCCGCAAACGGGCTGTTGGATATCCACATCTTGGCGCCCGTGAGGCGGTAGCCGCCCTCGGTGCTGCGGGCGCGAGTGACCATGCTGCCCGGATCAGAACCATGATCGGGCTCGGTCAGACCAAAGCAGCCAATCCACTCCCCCGTGGCCAGCTTGGGCAGGTACTTCTCGCGCTGAGCGTCATTGCCGTAGGCGTAGATAGGGTACATGACAAGGGACGACTGCACGCTCAACATGGAGCGATAACCCGAGTCGACCCGCTCCACTTCCCGAGCAATGAGTCCATAGCAAATGTAGTCAACGCCAGGACAGCCATAGCCTTCGATGGTGGGACCCAATAGGCCCATTTCTCCCATTTCCCGGAAGATGCCTGGGTCCGTGGATTCTTCTCGAAAGGCTTCCTTCACACGGGGCGCGAGCTCGTTTTGGGCGTACTGTCGCGCACTGTCGCGCACCATGCGTTGCTCCTCGGTGAGCAGTGCATCGAGTTCAAAGGGGTCTTCCCAATCGAGTTTTTTCCAGCGGGTATTTGCGGCCATGCGGCGTTGCCTCCAGCGTTTCTTAACAGCCACAGATATTTTAGGTTTAAAACGTTATGGTAACCGATCTGCGAGACTCTGCCAAAGGCTCTATGTTATTGGCACACCCCCAGAGGGGAGGGCGCGCTAATGATCAGCTTCAGGCTCAGGCCCAGCAAGGGCTGCGACTGCCGTCCTTAAGCTTATACACACTGAGGGTTGGGTCTCGAGTCGATAACAAACGTGCTCACAAATAAATGATCAGGGATCGTTGTGGCGCGTCGGGATTGATGAGGTCGACGCGCTTCTCTCTGATGGCGAATTGATTCCCCGCGCATAGCAGTCGGTGCGTGCCTCGATAGGCGTAAACCCGCTGTTCATCGCGATACCAAACGACGACGTGTTGGTTGGATGTCACCGTGAGCACATCGCCGGTCGCTGACCCGCTGTCTGGTGCAGAGCTGTCTGCACTGGGGTCAATGTGTATTCTGATGTTGCCAATGAGGTGGGAGCACCGAACCGGCCAATCTTTTGATGAGGCCCTCGGGTGGACAAAATTACGTCGACGAATCTCCATCATGACCCGATCGTCATAAACGTGGGATATGTGGTTAATGGGATCGGCTTGATCCTCGGCTGCCGGCATCCAGTAACGACCGTCCTCGGTAAATAATGAAACCCATGTATCCAAATCGGGACGGTCCAACAAGCTGGCTTCGTGGTATAGAAAGTCCTCAACGGCCTGTCGCTGATTCATTGTGTTTCCCCCATAGAGGCTCGCTCGGATCTTTTAGCAGAGAAAATTGATCCCTCCATGTAGGCTTTCCAGGCACGGTATTGGGTGCGCATGTCCAGGTCTGAAGTGCCGCCGCCCACCACCCGATCAGGCAGTTGCTGATCTTTGCCATATTGACGGTGGAATTCGACCCAATCATTAGACGGTGATGCCAAGCCCTCCTGGGTGCGTCGATAAACTTCGAGATCGTCCGGGCCCACCATACCCATCGAAGAATTAATTAATCGTGAGTACAGTAGCGTTCGCTGCAGCATACTGTCTGGGGCGCCTTTGAGTCGGAACGACCAGGTCTCGACAATGAATCGACCAACGCTGATGGGGCGAATGACGCGGATATTTTGGACAGCGCATTTAATGGTGAGAGAGGGGTAAAAGCAGACGTTGTGCGTGTTAAACGCATAAATCTCTCGGGTTCGCTCTTCTCCATAGGAGGCGATCATCGCCGCATGATACTCGGGATCAACCGAGTAATCCGCATGAATGCTGGTTTTACCGCCGTCGTAATGGTGCCCGTAGTCGAAGCCCGTTATCCCCGAGTCTTCAAACTTTTCATAGCTCGCGCCAAAGGGTGGAATAATCTCGGCTTCTCTGCGCTCATTCACCGCATCGTCGGGCAGTGTGGCGATGTACTGCTCGGCTGCTTTGACCACCGATTCGTGAACGACCATGGGATGCATGGTGTCGTTCAAGTTTTCAAGAATGAACTTCCAGTTACATTCGTGTTCATAGCGCAGAACGCCCCCCGCAACCTCCACTTCGCCCTCGGGGGCTCGGTCACAGAGATTGTCAAAGCATTCCCTCGCGCCGCCCATCCACGTTTGTAGCGTCGGAGCGTCGCTGGACAGGGTTGCAAATACAAAGCCCCGGTAACTGTCTACCTGGGCGAGTCGCTGCATGCTGTAGCAGGCGGACTGGGGGTCGAAGCCGGTGTTTTCATACCCTTTTTCGTTGGGAATTTTCAGCAGAGAGCCGTCAAACCGGTAGCTCCATCCGTGATAGCCGCAGCGCAACGCCCCGCGCACGGTGCCGGAGCGCGCCTCCACAACTTTGGCGCCTTTGTGGCCACAGCGATTGTGTAGAACGTTAACGCTGCCGTCTTTGTCACGAATCATGACCACGGGAATGTTGTGGTTTACGTGGGTCGTGAAGAAATCCCCGGGGTTGGGTACCTGGGATTCGTGACCTATAAAAATCCAGGACTGACCCCAGATACGCTCCATTTCGAGCTCAAATAGCGCTGGATCAGTGTAAAGACTCCGGTGGATGCGAGTGGGTGTTACAAGCGCGTCAAAATTTCTGTCGGGTACTCGATTCAAAAGCTTGCCCTCCGAGGTCAAAGGCTCAGTGAGCCAAGGCTGGCTCCACCGCAAACCATTAGGGTTTGGCCGGTTATAAAGCCCGACTCTCCAGCGGCTAAAAAACATACCGCGTTGGCAACGTCAGACGACCGGCCCAGTCGTTTCACAGGAATGCTAGCTGCCATAGAGGGAATCTTTTCACTTCCCTCTGGAATGACCGCCGCAAACATTTCTGTATCTTGGATGGGCCCGGGAGCTACTGTGTTGACGGTGATGCCAAAGGCGCCCAGTTCCAGCGCCCAAGTTCGCGCCATGCCCATCATTCCGGCTTTGGTCGCGGTATAACTGGTGCGGGTTTGCAGCCCAAGAGCGGCGCGGGAAGTAATCAGCACAATGCGACCAAAACCCGCAGCCTTCATTGCCGGGATAAACGCTTGAGTCAGGGTAATAGCTGCGCCAATGTGAACCTGACTCAAATAGTCTAAGTCATCCAGCTTTACATCTTCGACCAGATCCGCTCGAATCAAGCCCGCGTTGTGAATGAGTCCGGTCACCGAGAACCGACTGGCAATATCCTGTGCCACACGCTCGGTTGCCGCGCGATCGCTGAGGTCTAATTCCAAGTTGAGCAACCGGTCGTTGGCGCGCTCCAGCGGGCGTCGTGACAGGTTGATAACCGACAGCCCCTGAGCAAGAAAAGCGTCACAGATGGCCGCGCCAATACCCGTACTGCCCCCAGTGACAACAATATGTTCGTGTGTGAGATTCATAGACCATCCTCTTTGATGGCGGGGATATCGAGGTTCATCGCTGAAACAATTTCACGCCTAGCCTCGGGGTAGGAAACATCGACGTTGGCATCGACCGCAATCAAGACCGCCTGTTGGGAGGCGTCCGTGTGACTGAACACCCGCGCAGGATCGCCGGCCTTGAGGTGATCAGAACCCAAGTGGGCAATGACCTCGGGCCCCGAGTTCAGCGCAACTGAGCACAAAGGCCAGGATCCCTGGCGCAGCCGACGTTTGAAGTATTCCCACAGGCTGTGATGGAGCTCGGTTTTCGCCAGTATGACCCCCGCGCCATCGGCCGGTTGGTAGATCAACTGGTCTTCAAGGCAGATACCGCAGAGTTCAGTGGGTGGGTACTGGGTGTGTCCACAGCTCTTGCAATGCTGCAGCGCCAGCGCCGTGGATAGATTGGCGGCGGTGAACTGAGCTCCTAACGTCGTTCGGTGCTTGGGAGGACGGGCTCGTGCTCGCAGTGAAGGTCGGCTCAGCTTCAGCCGGCGCTGCATCTTTTCCTTTAAATTCATGCGTCACCCCTCGCCAGTAGCGCGGCACCGCTACATAAACCTCGATCATAGTTGACCATGCCATAGCCACTCACTAAGCCGTGGCGAGCCCGAGGGACCTGATTGCTTCCGGCGGTGTGGGTCAGCTGACGAATCGTCTCGGTGAGCCCCAGATAGCCCGCGGCAGATCCAGCCTGCCCGCAAGACAATTGACCGCCACAGGTGTTATGAGGCAGTTTGCGCGACGGGGCGCCTGAGTGATCGAAACGCATATCGGTTTCTTGCACAAACCTGGGTCCGTCGCCTTTTTCGCAGAATCCCAGATCTTCAATTTGCATCATGCTGATGACGGGATAGTCATCATAGGTCTGCAGTAAATCGATATCCTCAGGTCCCACACCGGCGCGCTGGTACAGCGCTGACATGTATTCGGTCCAGCCCCCTCGGTCTTGAACTGAGTCTTTCGGGTGAGCGTTGTGCAACTCGTCAGCAGCCAGCAGACGCACGAAGGGGAGTTTGAGGGTGCGCGCCCGGGCCTCTGACATGATCAGAAATCCTTCGCCCCCCGCACAGGGCATTACGCAGTCAAATAAATGCAGCGGTCCTGCGATGGGCCGCGCCTGCAGGTAGTCTTGCGTGCTTAGGCGTTTGTGACCCAGCAGCGCCTTGGGGTAATGATTGGCGTTGTACCGCTGGTCTACCGCGATTCGAGCGAAATCCTCCCGTTTTGCACCGTACTTTTCCATGTAGTGGCGGGTGATGAGACTGAAGGCTGCGTTGGGGCCACCGGCGCCGTAGGGAAAGGAAGCGTCTATGCTCCAGCTGGAAAAGTGGGCGGCGGTCGCTTCAAAAGATCGGTGACCAGCACCATCGCCCCCGATGCAGGCCACGATCTGCGCCTCGCCGCATTGCACCGCTCTGGCGGCTTTGCGCAGGGCCACAATTCCCGACACGCCACCCATGTTGGCCTGTTCTATCCAGCGGGGTGAGAGACCAAAGTGCTGAGTGAGCGCGATAGCTGAGTCAACGCCTAGAGAAAAGCTCGAAACCGCGAGGCCGTCAACGTCGGATTTTGCAATGCCCGCCGAGTGTATAATCTCTCTCAGCACTGACCCAACATACCAGGCGGCGCCGTGTGAGCTCTGTTTGGCATAACCCAGACTCACGGGGCAGACCAGAGCGATACCTTCGTAGTTCCTCACAACATGTTCGCCATGGGTGTTTGCTGGGCAGTCACACGCCGTAATGATGAGGCGAACACGGGACTCATTTGCTGGCGCTTCTTTTCTTGAGCGGGCGTAGATCGATGGCCGATCCATCTTCGAGCGCGGTGCGGGCGAGAGCTTTGATGTCCGCTCGCTTGGGCTTATTGGATGCGGTGACCGGTAGTGAGCTGGCAAAAATGAACCAGGCAGGCGCCTTGAAATACACCAACTTGCCCAACGCGTGACCTTGAATGCTCTTAGCCGTTGCAAGATCGGGGATAAACCCCTCATTCAGTATGATGCAGCTAGCCACCTCTTCACCGCGCATTTCGTCGGGCACGGGGGTGACTACGGCGGTGTGAACTGCGGGATGGTCAGCTAGGGCTGCTTCCACCTCAAGGGCGGAGATATTCTCCCCGGAGCGGCGAATGATATTTTTCCGTCGATCTACAAACGCCAGTGATCCATCGTCTAGCTCAACCACGACATCACCGGTGTTAAGCCAACCGTCAGCCCAGACCTCGGCGGTGGCCTCGGGGTTGTTTAGGTAGCCTGCGAAGTAGCCTTTGCGCGGGTTGGCACCTTTTGCTCGCACTCTGAGTTCGCCGGGGACGCCCTTATCAACGGGTTGTTTGGCCTCGTCCACCATCTGCCACTCGATGATGGGCAAGGGTTTACCGAAGCAGCACTGCCCCACATGACGGGGTTCATTATTGGCAATGATGGCGCCTCCCGCGCCGCACTCGGTCATTGCCCAAGCTTCTATCAACGGAAAACCAAAACGTTTTTCAAAGCGTGCATGGTGGGCGGGATTTACCCCCGCGCCAAAGCCAAAGCGTATCTGATCAGAAAAATCGTCTGCTTCATCCTCGGGGAGGGCCAGCAGAATGGCGGGCAGCACTCCGAGGTAGTGCAGAGCGGTAGCTTGCGAGTCACGGACGCTGCGCCACCAGGTTGAAGGGTGGAAACGATCCAGTTGTATGAGGCAACCACCAGTCATCAGCATGGCCATGGTCGATACCGACATGGCGTTCATGTGACTAAGGGGGAGAGGGGTTAGAAGTCGCTCTGCTCCTTCCTGCAGACTGATGTGGCCATCAAGGCTTCGATACCATAGCCCTTGCTGAATGAAGTAGTCGTTATCTAACACGCAGCCCTTGGGCTTGCCAGTGCTGCCGGATGTATAGAGCAGCGCACACTCGGTGCTAAACTCGATGCGGGGAGCAGATAACGGTTTGCCAAAGTTAAGCGCGATTACCGACTGGGGGCTAACCACGGGTAACGGCGTTTCCAAGGAGCTGCTGATGTCCGTGAGGCGCTCAACATGTTCAGCGAGCGCGCATATGGCGACCGCTTCCCCGTGTTCAAGGTAGTAGGGGATCTCTTCATCGGGCATTTCATGGTTGATGGGTATAACACTGATGCCTAGTGCATTCAGGGCCAACCACTGGACAAAAAAATCGACACGATTCTCCAGTACCAGCGCTACCCGACCGTTAATGCCCGTACCAGCCCAAATTTCTGTGCCTCGGGTGACGGCGGCTTCGAGTTTCTCGTAACTCAGACTAATCGCGGCGGGTACGTCCCCCTCAGAAGCGTAATGGGCGCAGGCCGTGGCCGGAATATGCAGCGCTTCATGACGAGGAAACTTCGCCGCCGATTGCGCCAGTGCCTCCCTTGGTGATGTCGGGATGGGGTTTGTTGCAGTCACCTTAGACATCCGCCAGCTTGCCGCCGTTTGTGCTCAGTTCCTGCAAGGTTTTTGCGGTTTGCCAATTTTGTGCACTCAGCTTGCTGGCAAATTCCTCCATCCGAGCCACCGCGCGGGGGATACCCACGGCCTCTAGGTTGTGCATAGGTCCACCTTTGAAGCGGGGAAAGCCATAGCCGTAGCAGTACACAACGTCGATATCGCTGGCCCGCTGGGCAATGCCATCCTCGAGGATTTTTGCGCCTTCATTGGCGAGGGCGAGTGTCAGACGATCAACGATTTCCTCGTCACTGATTGTGCGACGATTGATGCCTAGCTCTGCGCAGGTCGCTGCGACAATTTCCATTACCGCGGGATCATCCATACGACGTCGAGTCTCGGGGTCGTATTGATAATATCCTGCGCCGGATTTCTGCCCTAAGCGGCCGGCTTCCACCAGCCGATCTGCAACCAGATAGCTCGCCGGCTCTCCTTTTTGCTCTTCAGTAAGTTGCTCTCGGGCTTTGTAGCCAATATCCAGGCCAGCTAAATCGCCGACGGCCATGGGCCCCATGGCCATACCCCAGCGCTCCATAGCGCCATCGATTTGTGCAGGCGTCGCGCCCTCCATAAGACAAAGCGCGGCTTCTCGGGAGTAGGGCCGCAGCATGCGATTCCCGATGAAGCCGTAGCACATCCCAGACAGCACGGGGACTTTGCCAATCTTTTTACTAACCGTCATTGCTGTTGCGATGATGGAGTCACTGCTTTCGGCACCACGAACGACCTCAAGCAGCTTCATTACGTTTGCGGGACTGAAAAAATGCATGCCAAGGACGCTGCTCGGGCGCGATGTGGCAGCCGCAATCTCGTCAATATTTTGGTAAGAGGTGTTACTGGCAAGGATGGCGCAGGGTTTACAGATGCCGTCCAGCGTTTTGAAGACCTCCTGTTTAACCGCGAGGTTCTCAAAGACGGCTTCTATCACGAGATCAACCTCGGCTAGATCTTGGTAGCTTGAGGAAGGTGTTATGTTAGCCATTATGGAGGCCACCTGCGCCTCTGAGAAACGACCTCGAGAGACGCTGATGGCATAGTTTTTTGCGATCTTGTCGAGACCAGCTTTTACGGCGTCTTCACTCATATCAACCAAGGTCACGTGGATGCCCACTTGGGCAAAACACATGGCGATACCGCCACCCATAGTGCCAGCACCAATGATGCCCACGCGCTGAATATCAACGATCGGCGTATCCTTGGGTAAGCTGTTGATCTTGGCGGCGGCACGCTCAGCGAAAAACATGTGACGCATGGCGGCGGATTGAGGGTCGGCCATGCATTCCATAAACAACTCTCGCTCACGCCGCAGGCCCTCTTCGAAGCCCAGCTCTGCCGCTGCTTCAATGCAGTCGATGATGCGTTGTGGCGCGGTTTCGCCTCGAGTTTTCTTCAGCAGCTGGGTGCGCTGCTGGTTCAACATTGCGCGATCGCTGTCGGTGAGGGTTATCTGTGCCGTGCGGGCTTGCTTTTGAGGTGCGTTTGCCGCGACCAGTTCTTCGGCATAGGCAACGGCTTGGGCGACTAAGTCATCTCCGTTCACCACTCGGTCGACTAAGGACAATTCAGCGGCTTTTTTTGCATTAATGGGGTTGCCTGTTGTCATGAGGCTGATGGCTCCCTCAACCCCGGCCAGGCGAGGCACTCGCTGAGTACCACCAGCGCCAGGCAGCAAGCCTAACTTCACCTCGGGTAAACCCACCTTCGCGCTGGCTAGTGCAATTCTGTAGTTACAGCTGAGTGCCGTTTCGAATCCGCCACCCAGCGCAGTGCCGTGGAGCGCTGCAACGGTGATCTTGGGATGATTATCCAGTTGCTCAAGAAGATCGGGCAGTGACGGCTCTTGCGGCGGCTTGCCAAATTCTGTGATGTCCGCGCCCGCAATAAATGTTCTACCCGCGCAGCTGATAATAACGGCTTGAGATGCATCAGAGTAGGCAGCGGTCAATGCCTCGGCAATACCCGAGCGAACCGCATGAGACAGAGCGTTGACGGGGGCATTGTCTACACTGATAACACCGATGTTACCGTGGAGGGCGTAGCTGACAACTGGTGACATGTGTGTTCCTGTATGAGTCGTGAGGTAAGGGGATTGGTTCTTGCAAAAGAAATTACGCACATTTTCTGATTTATTCGTCGATTTAGTGTATCAAAATTAGGGTTGGCTATCTGTTGCAGCGCTCAACTCTGCTCGCTTAGGTGTTCAGCTTGGTGGGCGGCAAGCGCGCTCTGGGTGAACGCTGGGTTAACCGCGCCGCTTTCTGGAAATAAGCTTGGTCCCGCTACATATAAATTTTCGGTGTCATGCACCCGTCCAAATGGATCGCTCACAGATTTTGTCGCTTCCTGTCCCATAACATACCCCTTGATTATATTTTAGGCTTAAAGTATTAACCAGACCTAACGCCGTCGTTTACCCGATAATCCGTTAGTATCTGCGTAATCTCACAGGGAAAGGGAAAATACTATGAATACGGATGCGCTCACTCAAATGGCACAGGCACTTAGCAATGGTGGCATCCGTATTGTCGACCTGAGCGTGACACTGGCAGCGGACACCCCAATTTTGGAGTTGCCCGAAGAGTTCGGTTGGAAAAAATCTTGGCCCTTTAGCAAGGAAGAAATCTCGCGCTATGACGAGCGCGGACCGGCTTGGTACTGGAACAACATCAAGTGCGGCGAGCACACGGGCACGCATTTTGACGCCCCGATACATTGGGTTACGGGTAAAGATCATGAACATCACGCTACCGACACGCTGCCTCTGGAAAATTTTGTCGCGCCATTTGTGGTGATCGACGCTTCCGCTGAAGCCGCCGCTGATGCGGATTTTCTGATGACCGTCGAGTTCGTGAAAGCGTGGGAAGCGCAGCACGGCGAAATACCCAAGGGTAGCTGGGTGCTTTATCGCACCGATTGGTCTAAGCGCGAAGATCCTAAAGAATTCATCAATCGGGGAGCTGACGGCCTACACAACCCAGGCTGGGATCCGGCAACCGTGGTGTTCTTGGCCGAGGAGCGCGATAT
>CAJQLP010000227.1 GCA_905479205.1 uncultured Luminiphilus sp. | reverse complement strand
TCTGTAGTCCCCCAAAGAACCGGCCAGTAATCGGCAGCATTAACCCAGGGTCGCACGATAAAATTGACGCTTGAATCCGCAAGCTCACTGAGCTGAATGACAGGCGCAGGCTCGGGAAGTACGCGGCTGTCGGAGGCGATAATCGACTCAAGAATCTGCTTTGCTTTGCGAATATCACCGTCGTAAGAGATGCCGAAGACCATGTCGACGCGACGCGTTGGGCGCGCAGAAAAGTTTGTAATATTGCTGCCAATGACACTGCCGTTCGGAACGATAATTTCTTTGTTGTCGGCTGTGGTCATTGTCGTCGTGAAGATGCTAATGCTGTCGACGGTGCCCATTGCACCACCGGCCTCAACAAAATCACCTTTTTTAAAGGGTTTGAAGACGATCAGCATCACGCCCGCGGCAAAGTTACCTAATGAGCCTTGTAATGCAAGACCAATGGCCAGGCCTGCTGCACCGAGCAGCGCTATAAGTGAAGTCGTATCAACACCTAAATGATCAAGCGCTGCGATGACGACAAATAGAAGGCCGACCCAACGCATAATTGAGCATATGAAACGTGTCAATGTCTCGTCATTGGCGCGCTTCACAAGTCTGGACTCAAGCAGTGCGACGATACGGGTAACAAGCCAACGACCAATAACAAAAATGGCAAGCGCTACGGCTAGCCTTATGCCGTAATCAGTGGCCATTCTTACGAGTTGTTCTGTATCAGTAGAGTCCATGGGGGAGCCTCCATTATTCGCATTTTAGTTCATCGACGATTACACACGCCTGCGAGAATGTACAGAGAACCGCAGAGTGAGGACCCCAATAGCGCGGCATAAGCGCCGTGCTGCTTTTGTCTGGGCTACCCAGGCTGCTTAAGCCGTTCGGCGCCCTACCAAATTTGAAAGAGCGCGCTGCCCACAAATGTACCTACTGCGTACCCGAGAACGCCAACCAAAACCCCCGGGGTTACTTGATCATGCCAGCCTTTTGCTGCGGCCATGGCGGGCGCCGTTGTAGCGCCAAGAATCGCGGCATTCGATGCGGTGAGTAGCTCTGGCAGCGTCAGCCTGAACCAAGAGCCCGCTATGAGAAGTACTGCAAGGTGTACGCTGAGTAGAATGGCAACAAGAAGTATAAGTATTGGCGCCACACTGACCATCGCTTCAAGATTGGCACCGGCTGCAATAGCAATGAAAAAAGCAAACGAAAGCGCAACGCCAAGCTCAAATGCGCCGCTGAACCAGTCACGAATTTGCGGTACTGCAGTCGCGAGTGCCAGCGTTAGGACGGTCAAAATGATGTAGCGCCACCCATCTAGCTGCAAATAGCTAACAGTTGCATCGGTAATGACCACGAGTGATACCGCCGATGCGATTGCCAAACAAAGTGATGCAGCCGAAACGGGACTCGGGTTTATAGGCATTTGTTGTGCGGACGTGGTGCTTTCTGCAGTTTTTACGAAGCGTTTAGCAATCCAATGTATGCCGGGTACTAAGGCGATGATGCTGAGATAGACGGCACTGAATAGGTTGTCGGCCGCGGTCGCCGCGGAGAAGAACGATGCGTCTCTATTAAGCCCCGTCATTTCTCCTAACGCCGCATAGTTCACTGACCCCCCGATATACGTTGATGCAAAAAGACCAACGACGGCCGCTTCACGTCTTGCAGGTTCAATACCTGCCGCCATTCCGAGGTGACTCAAGTCGAGAATGACTGCAGCAGCTACGACGCCGGCAACGGTTCCAGCGGCGGCTATCCCAAATGCCAATGTGGTGCGGGACGCCTCGCGCATCAGACGACGTAGATCTGCTTGAAAGAGAAATAAAGGTATGAGTACGGGGACGATATACCGGAAGATAAAACCGTAAGCTGGCGCATCGTGGGGGATGATATGAAGATTCGCCGCGGCTATTGCACTTAGAATCGCGATCACTGTGCCTGTCAGTAAGCGCCCAATACGCGTGCGCTCGGCCAAGAAGGAAAGCCCGGCAATAACCATCACAGCGGCAAAAATTCCCATATGATTATCTACAGCAATGAGCGACATACTGATTTCCTGTTGGTCGATCGTCTAAAGAAGCGAGAGCGCAGTACGAGTCCGCAGTTCTAGTATTAGTAGCGTAGAATAGCATTCTCGTGCGCGATGAGGGGCTGGTGTGAATAACAATGAGTATCTTTGGGTGGAGGCGCTTAACAAGGCGCTTAAATCCAACAAGAAAGAAGCGTTTAGCCGATACTTTCAGCTCGCGACTGTGAACGCTGAACGCTTGCCCAAAGTGCGGACTGTTGTTTTTCGCGGTATGAATAATGACGGTTGTTCACCATTGATTATTAGCGATACGCGTAGCGCTAAGACTGAGCAAATCACGCAGTGCTCCTCGGTTGAGCTGTGCTGGTATTTCCCTTTCAGCCGGGAACAGTTTCGTATCATGGGGCATGCGACTATTTATTCCGCTGATACGACGGTCGATGCGCAGAGCGCGTGTCGCGCACGCGTTTGGCAGCAGCTTTCACATCAGGCGAAAGCACAGTTTTTTTGGCCAGCGCCAGGATCCGATCGGGTAGACGCTCTGCCCGAGGAGCAGGTTGATGTGATGCCAAACACATTTCAGGTGATATCGATTCGCCCGAGTGATGTGGATCACTTAATCTTAAGTAATCCTCAACGGCGACTCGTGAGTCGATTTGTGGAGGAGCAATGGCATGTTAATGCTGTCAACCCTTGACTCTTGTAACGGGACCACTCAATGAACGTTCAGCAACAATTGGTTGACGCCGCCCAAGCACTTAACGCGCATGATTATTCTGGAGCGCTCTCGTTATTACTGCCCTTTACCGTTGCCGAACCGAACTCGTCCGATGGCTGGCAGCTGATTGCGTTAGCCTATAAGGGCTTAGGGCAGAGCGGTGATGCCGAGCAAGCATTTTTAAAATCAATTGAGATCCTTGAGCAGCCGCATGTGCTGACTAACTTAGGCAATTTGTACCGCAGCATTGGCCGGCTCAATGACGCGGTAGGGACTTATGAGCGTGCGCTCGCGTTGCAGTCTGACAACGTGCCCTGCAAAATTAACTTGGCCCGTACGCTACTCGATCTCAAGCAGCTCGATATCGCTGAGAAGCATTTTTCTGAGGTATTGCAGCGTGTGCCCGAGCATATCAATGCACGTATTGGTTTGGCGCAAGTTCTTCAATTGAAAGGCCTTCAACAGGAAGCGGTGGGTCTTTTTCAGAGTGCATTGCAGAGCGCCCCAGACAATAGCGCAGCGTTAAATGGCTTAGGTATTTCTCTCAAGGTGCTGGGGTATCTCGATGACGCAACTGAGGTGTTACTCAGCGCGGCCTTGGCTTCGCCTGAGGCGCCTGAAATTCAAAGTAATCTGGCGAGTGCACTGGCGCTGTCAGGCCGTGAGGAAGAAGCCGTTGCAGCCTATGAGCGAGCCATAGGCCTTAATCCCAATAATATCGAATTCCACAATTGGTATAACGGCTACTTAGGTGTAATTGATCACCCTGACTATTTGTCGTCGTATCGACGGGTTCTGCATCAGACCCCAGGAAATGCGGAGTTTGCTGCGACACTGGCTAGAAAATTATTGCTCAACGATCGAGGTGATGAGGCATTAGGTATTCTCGCCTCGGCACTGGTTTCTCCCGATGACTCCGCGACCGTATTACGCGAATTGAGTTATGTCCGTAGAGAGCTCGGGCATTTCGATGATGCGTTAATCGCTGCAAGAGAGGCGGCCAGTGAAGTGAGTAAGCTGGGCGCTGATCGGCCAGATATTCAGCAGGAATTGGCGACGGCTCTGTTGGCCTCTGCCGGTGACTATGATGAGGCAGTGGAGCTGTTATCGGAGCTAGTTCGTGCGTATCCCCGCGACCAAGGTTTTCTGGCGATGTATAGCACTGCGCTGCGTTATGCCGGGCGGTTCGAGGAGTACCACTCGCTTTATGACTATGAGCGCTTCGTGAATACGCGCTACGTGACCGTACCAGATGGGTTTAATGATCCAGGCGGTGTTAGCAACAAAGCTGCTTTCTTGGCCTACCTCCGAGATAAGCTCGAGTCCTTACACAATACGCGACGGCATCCGGTCGATCAGTCGATGGTATTTGGTACACAAACACTCGATGATTTACTCAGCCGGCGCGAGCCCTTTATTGAGCAGTTACGGGATGCCTTATACGAGCAGCTACTGACAGTTGTAGCTGCTCTTCCTGATGATTCGAAACATCCATTTCTCAGCCGCAAGGCTCAAGACATCGGATTTTCTGACTCTTGGTCTGTCTTACTTCGACAACAGGGTTTTCATAAAAACCATTTTCACTCGGCTGGTTGGCTGAGCAGCGCTTTTTATCTCGCGGTGCCTGATGCCGTCAATGCGGGGCAGCGAGAAGGTTGGATCAAATTTGGAGAACCGGGATTCAACGCGAGAGAGCCATTGGCACCCGAGCACTGGGTTAAGCCCGAAGAGGGCGCTTTGGTGGTCTTCCCATCGTATATGTGGCACGGCACCGTGCCACTGACGACCGCGAAAGAGCGTATGACTGTGGGCTACGATGTACTGCCGCTGTGATCCTGCTGTGATCCCGTACCGCAAGAGATTGAGCGACTAAGGTCCGCTTCTCGTTTAGGCAATACGTCGATCAATTCCCTCCCAGTAGGGTTCGCGCAAAACGGTTTTTAGAATTTTTCCCGACGGATTGCGTGGCAAGGCATCAATCAACTGGAGTTGGCGGGGTATCTTGTAGCCTGCGAGCTTATCTCTACAGAATTCGATAACGGTTTCGGTGGTCATCGAATGCCCCGGCTTCATTGCAAAAACGGCGAGCAGCGCTTCGCCAAATTTTTCGTCGGGCACACCAATTACGGCAACTTCAATGACGCCCGGTAGGCCCGACAACACGTTTTCGACTTCGACGGGATAAATATTTTCGCCGCCACTTACGACCATGTCCTTGATTCGATCACGAAGGTAGATATAGCCCTCCTCATCGATAAATGCGGCGTCCCCTGTCAATATCCAGCCGTGCTTAAGTGTCTTGGCTGTGGCCTCTGGACGATTAAAGTATTCAACCATATTGTTAGCAGAGCGCAGACACATCTCCCCCGTCTGGTTGGGGCCTAAGGTATTGCCGTCGGAATCGATGATCTTCACCTCATTACCGGGGCAGGGTTTTCCACAGGAGGTCAGTAGATGCGCGTGGCCGGCTAGTGCCCGGTCGTGGTCCTCAGGGGACAGCGCAATGACCGTGCCAGTAGTTTCGGTCATACCGTAGACCTGGGAGAAATCGCACTTAAACAGTGCTAGGGCTTCTCGCAGTAGGGTAGCGCTAATCGGCGCTGCGCCATACGCAATCGACTCGAGAGAACTCAGATCATAGCGTTCGACATTGGGTACGAGCTTCACAATGGCCTGAATCATGGCGGGCACCATAAACATACTGGTGACCGCTTCATTTTGAATCGCTTCAACCACGGCCACGGGGTCAAAGGCTGAATGCATTAAGTTATGCGAACCGTGAGCGAGGCCGATATAGGTGACACCCGCACCCCCTATATGGAAGAGTGGTGCAACGATTAGGTTCACTGTTTGACTGTCATAAAGGCCATCGTTCGAGAGCCCCATCATATGTACAAGGGATGTCACATTACGGTGACTTAGAACGGCTCCTTTGGGTTTGCCGGTCGTACCGCTGGTGTAAAGCTGTAAAACAGGTGTGCGCTCATCGATAGGGTCATCGCATAGGAACGGCGTCACGTCTCTGGCGAGCGCAGTATCCAAACGCTCAAAGGCATTGTCACGGTTGGCAATGAGTCGAGTTGATAAGTTTCGTTTTGCGATGGTTTTATCGATAACATCATCAATACTGTTATCGGTGACAAACAGTACGTCGATTTCCGCATCATCTAAAATGAAAGCGAGTTCGGCGGGCGCCAGTCGGAAATTCACTGATACAGTGACCGCACCAATGCGGCTAGCACCGATCATCACAGCGAAATGGGCCGCTGAGTTCAATCCAAGTACGCCAACCCTATCCCCTGCAGCTACCCCAAGCTCCGCGAGTAGATGCGCAATAGCATGGGATTTACTCGCGAGAGTGGCGTAATCCCATTGGTAGTCAGGAGCGGTCAGTGCAGTGTGTTCAGGGCGGCGGCCGGCATGATAGTCAATGGGTTGGTGAAAAAGCATAGCGAGCTCCGTTGATTCTTACAGGGTAGATACGTTTTCAATACCAAAGAGTAAACAGTAAATAGCTGTCCGCTGGAGCGCAAGCTGTTACGGGAGTAAAAGCACGATAAAAAGATGGGTGAAAACCGGTAAGAACATTGCATTGAATGAGCAACAGAAAAAGGCGATCCGTGGGTCGCCTGTTACGTTAGATTAACTGCGTCTTTTAAGGGTCTTACCTGCTCACCTGCTCACCTGCTCACCTGCTCACCTGCATACCTGCTCGCCTGCGCGCTTGCGCGAGTTACGGCGTCAAGGTGCTACCGCACAGGAATAGATCTCCTGTGCCGGCGACGCATTGGGAGTTTGCCAAACGACAGTGATCGA
>CAJQLP010000226.1 GCA_905479205.1 uncultured Luminiphilus sp. | reverse complement strand
TCTAGTAGTCGCGTGGCGCTGTAGTTAGCGAGGCGAATAAGTTCATGGCTGCGATCATCGTGTTGCTTATCTTTGAGCAGCGTCAACGCACTAATGATGCCGCTGAGTGGAGTACGCATCTCATGACTGATATGTCGAAAGTGCTCTACCCTAGAGGCACTTAGCTTTTCGACTTTCTGTTGTGCCAGAGACAACTCATCGTTAACTAGCTGCAAGTCATCGACCATAGTTTGTTGGGCAGACATGAAAAACAGCTGATCCATCTGCACATCGTGGGCGGGGAAATCAGCAAGCGTTAGGTCAGCCTTTGGGTTATTTGCCTCAATCCACCACAACCACGGTACACCGACAAAACACAGCCCCTCCAGGCCATGTTGACTTAAATCCAGTATTTGCCCCCGAACGGCAAAACCAATCGCCTCATTAAACCCAAGAAATAATTTACCGCCACTCGCTTTCGCAGCATCGTAAGTGCCGTTAAAAGCACTCGGTCGGTTAAAGCTAAACAGCTCAAAGAAACTGCCGTTTAAGGCATCCTCAGCCGTGAAAAAGCGCTTAACAAGTGGGCTGCACTGCAGGATGCGCCCGCTCTCATCAATATGGAAGGTTACCGTGAACAGCCGATTAATATCATCCCATACGCGGAAGCCAGTATCTTGACGCCCCACGCTTTAGAGCATCCGAAGAACAAAGTAAGTTTGCTCGCCGGCGGTGACAGCCTGTGGTTCAACTGACAGAATTTCGACCTCTTGTTGAAAACGCCGTCCTAATGCGAGCAGCAAGCCCTCAACAAACGGAGTCAAGCCCTGTCGCTGGCTGGTATACATGATGCCCACATGATTCTCGTTAGTTTGGTCTATATCAAAAGACGGGGGGCGATAATCTAGAAACGTTGAACTAATTTTGTCGTGCAGGGTATTTAAATTCTCAAGAAACTCAACCAAATGGCTACCCGTTGCGGTGACTAAGGTACTGTATTCATTGTTGAGGGTATGCTCGACCCAGTGAGCACCGAATGCACGCAGCGCATCAGGCAACGGGATTTGCAGTTCATCGGCGCAGGCATGCGCAAGCGCGTAGGTGCACTCATCATCGTAGCTTCGCATCGATAAAAAGCTATCCGCGGGAACACCGGAACGACTTAAAACCGATTCCCAACGCTCCATTCCAAACTGTTCAATGACCATCTCTTTGAGAGATTTGTTTATGACGCCGTACATATTATTTACTCCGCGAAAACTAGGTATCGCCGCTCGCTTTCCACGACTGAATCTTTCGATAAATGGTTGAGGGCGCTACTTCCAATAAGCCAGCGGCCTTGTTGATATTTCCTTCGCAGCTTGCAATTGCCGCTTGAATAGCCCGCTTTTCAGTTATCCATAGGGGCTCAATATCGAAGTCCCCCCTTTCACTGCTGCGGCTCGACGAACTCATGGAACTCACGTTCGAAGTACGCGAGCCGTCGCCAAGGTCACTGTCACCAATGAAATGAGAGAGCTGCTCTACTGTCAGAAGCTCCCCACGTGTCATAAGAACGACGCGGTGCACAATATTCTCAAGCTGGCGCACATTACCGGGCCAAGCGTAGCGCAATAGCTCTCCTACACACTCATCGGAAAACTTTTCAGTCTCGTGCCCTTCGGCCTCAGAGAACTTCGCCAAGAAGTGCGTGGCTAGCGCAATCACGTCATCACCGCGCTCCCGCAACGGCGGCATACGCAATGGCACAACATGAAGCCTATAAAATAAATCTTCTCGCAAACGGCCTTCACGCATTTCGAACAAGGGGTCTCTATTGGTTGATGCAATAATCCGTACGTCACCGCTTACTTCTGTCGCGCTACCAACTCGCTTGAACGTCCCTTCTTGAATAAATCGTAGCAAGACGGTCTGCATCTCATAGGGCATATCGCAAACTTCATCTATGAATAACGTGCCCCCATCAGCAAGACTTAGAAGCCCGACCTGCGCTTGCTGACTACCACGCACGCCCTCAGCGACACCGAATAACTCACTTTCAATAAGGCCTTCAGGAACCGCCGCGCAATTGAGAACAACAAACTCATGTTGCGCTCTCGCGGACATATCGTGAATGGCTCGGGCGGCAAGTTCTTTTCCTGTACCACTTTCCCCAGTAATAAATGCCGTAGCGCGGCTTCCTGACAGCGAGTCAATGGCATCGTATACGGCCTGCATGGCTGCCGAACCACCAATGATGGAACCTAAGCGTTCGCGCGAAGTCGACAGATCTCTCAGTTGCTGAGATAGCTGCATTTTGGCAGCAGCGTTATTGAGGGTTACTCGCAGCCGAGAGGCATCAAAGGGCTTGTTCAGAAAATCATCCGCGCCTCGCTGCATTGCTTGCTCTGAATACTGCGCACCGTGACCGGTCATCACCACGACCGCGGGAGGAGAACTCATGAGCGAGGTTTCAGCCAGCAAATCGAGACCGTTACCATCGGGGAGCTCAATATCAAGCAGTATCAGCTCAGGCGCCAGCGTATCCAGTGCTTGCAAAGCGTCGGCGTAGGTTTCGACTGTATGAATATCTAAACCCGTACCTTCAAGGTACGCCTGATAAATCGCACAAAGAGTCGAGCTGTCCTCTATGATTAAAGTCTTCATAAACGTATCGTCTTATTTTTTGCACTTTCAACAGATGTGCCGCGAGGCGCATCTTCGTCTTTGAAACTATCGAATATGCTTGCCATCTTACCCTCCGCCTTGAGAAATGCCATCAGGACCTCCGGATGAAAGTGCCCGGGCTCGGTACGCCCGTCTCCGTCTCTAATAATATGCATTACCTTATCGTGGCTAAGTGCCGACTTATAAGGTCGCTTAGAGCGCAGGGCGTCATATACATCGACAAGCGAAGTGATAGAGGCTTCCAGCGGGATCTCCGTTCCCTTTAGGCCTCGCGGATAGCCGCTACCATCCCACCGCTCATGGTGGCAATAAGCGATACGAGCGGCCATTTTCATTACTGGATATTCAGAGTCTGACAATATGTGATATCCCGTTTCAGGATGCTCGCGCATATGCTGAGCCTCAGAAGGATCGAGCGGTGCCTCTTTTAACAGTACGTTATCACGCGTCCCAACTTTCCCGACATCATGCAAAGGTGCCGCCAAGCGAATCATATCGCAGCGATCACGATCCCAGCCAAGCTCCTTCGCTACGACAGCCGCATACTCGCCAATTCGCGTAATGTGTTGTCCCGTTTCAGGATCCTTGTATTCAGCAGCAGCAGCCAAGCACGCAAGCGCCTCTGCATAAGCACGCTCAATGTCTCTGCTTAATGATGATATCTCGACTTCATTAAAGCTTACTTGCTCTTTTAGCGCGACTTCCTGTGCCCGACGACTGCGCTCTGCTGCAACCCACTTTCTAGCCGATACGATATGCTTTTCTAGTAAATTTAAGTCTACCGGTTTGAGCAAAAACTCCGTTGCGCCTAGGTGCATTGCCCGAATGACAGACTGCGTATTGCCATTGCCCGTCATGAAAATAACTTGCTTAACCCGAGCTTTACCCTGTCTTTCTGTATTGATGTTGTCGAGCATATCGAGGCCATTCAAACCGGGCATCATCAAGTCGCTCAACACGATGGCAATATCGGGATCGGCATAAAACTTTGTCAGGGCTTCCTCGCCATTCGCAGCTGTTTCAACTTCAATACCGAGATCCTCGACAAACTCACTAAGCTCTTCTCGGATATCGGGCTCATCATCAACTATGAGTGCTTTCATAAATTATTGGCTCTAATTGTTTGAGACCAGACATGTGTATGGCTGTCTTTATTGCACGCCAAAAAGCAGCACGCTGATCGAAATTTACACGTTGTCATAGCGCGGCACTCGTGTCGCTTGGCGACTGAATGAACGGCAGCGAAATCTTAACTATCGTTTCGCCACCGCTTGATTGCAGCGTGACCTGACCGCCTATTTCCTCAATTAACGCGCGACTAGAAGCGAGTCCCAAGCCAACATTCTTACCGTTAATTTTGGTGGTGAAAAACGGATCAAAGACCTTGCCAAGATCGGCAACATCTACGCCCCCGCCATTGTCTTTAATCGATATATCAGCGCTATTAGCTTGAGCATTAATGTTTGCCGACACGGTGATCATGGGCTTTGCAGGGCGTGCTGTCTCTAAAGCTTCGGTCGCGTTATCGAAAATGGCGATCAGGCATTTTTCTACCTGAAGGGGGTGCCCAAAAACATGCTGACTGCCCAATTCATTGTTCAACTCCAGCGAAATG
>CAJQLP010000225.1 GCA_905479205.1 uncultured Luminiphilus sp. | reverse complement strand
GGCGCGTATTTTAGCGGTAAATGCACCGATAAAGTCGGTGACGCCAGTATCAATGTATAGGTCGTATAGGTCGCTGAATGAATCATCGATCACGTGGCTCGCTTCATGCCGCTGGAGGCGACTCGTTGAAGCTGTTCCATAATGTATAGACTGGGTCCTCCACGCTACGCTGACCTCGATCCATATCCGCAAACATGCCTAGGTTAAGCAAGTTCTTGGCAGGGCTTGCAGTGGACCAATCCATGACAAATGCGCGTTGCGCTATTTTCCAACAACCATTGCGGCGCTCGTATTTATCGATGTAACGCCCACCGGTAAGCGTATCTTGAGGATCATCTCCGTTGGTTCCACGATAGGCGAGGACATAACTTTCGCCCACGGCGTGGTCGCCGGTGATCTCGATCCAATGGTTGGTCACGGTGTGCGCTACTCCGGAAGAGTGCGTATCAAGCATGACCCCAATGGATGTAGCAAATTCCCGCGCAGGCCCATTAAAAGCGCCAATGACCACGGACGCATCTTCGTGAAACGCGCTGTTAATGGTTTCTGCATCGCCTCGATCTACTCCCCGAGCATACCGATAGCCCAGCTCGATAATGGCTTGATGAGAGAGTACGCGATCAAGTGCATCGGCTTCGTTCATGGTTGGATTCTCCTGCGTATGTCGTTGATCTGCTCCGAATGCCATTAATAAGGCGTTGCCGGGGTCTGCCAAGTAATGGCCACCCGTGGGCGTTAGCCCTTGCAGACTAAAAGCGGCGCCGTCTCCGAGCATGTCGGATTTAGGGAACTGCATAATCCAGTCGAGGACGTAATGCCGATGCTGCATTCGCCATTCACCACTCTTGCGCCGGTGTTGATCGAGGTAGCGCCCCCCCACCCAGTGCGGCTGTGGGTCACCATCTGTGGGCAGTGTGACCCACGCGATCACGTAACTTTCACTAATAGCTGCATCACCACAGAGTTTGATCATGATATTGCTAGGACGATGCTGCGACAGCGGTGCACCTTGGTGCATGGCGGCTATCGCTTCGGCGAACTCTGCGGCTGTTCCCCTCAGTGAGCCGTAATCGACGGTCCCATCTTCGTGGTAGGCCGTCCTTAAAAGCACTTCATCGGCTCGATCAATAGCTCGCGCGTGTTGTGCTAGGCGTTTCTCAATCTCGATCCGCGACACGAGGTCGTGTATCGGCAAGTTATCTTCGACAATATGATCTTTCAAATGGCATATCCTCATTGCCCATACTAGCCCCAGCGTATACCGAGTGTTTTGGCAATAAACGGCGTTCTTAGCCTCTATACACTGTGATCTGGCCGCGCGCGTGTCAAGGTTTTGATAGTGCCTGGTAAATAACAAACAGGCTAGTTTGTTTGCCATAGAACTACTGTTATATTATTCGCTTACCATGACTGCGTAGTGGTTATTTAGCTAAGCAAAAAAACAATCCGGTAGATAATCGAGAATGGATTTGATCAGCGATATCAGTAACCGAAACACCACTCTTGCGAATGTTGCAGCGGAGTTGGCGCAGTCGCGTCCAGAAGAGTGCGCTGTGCTGTTTGATAATGGTGTTGAACTGACGTATGGGGAGGCGTGGCAGCAAAGCCAACAACTGGCTGCCGCAATGCAATCGGTCGGCCTGCGCCAAGGCGACACGCTAAGTTTTCAGCTACCCAATACCATTGAGTCCGTTATTGTCGCGATTGCTGCCTCGATTTGCGGTCTCGTGATCAACCCGATCGTGCCCATTTACCGTGGCAAAGAGGTGTCTTTTATTTTAAGAGATGCGCGCACGAAAATAGTCTTTATTCCACGGCGATACCGAGATTTCGACTTTCCCAACATGATCATGGATTTAAAAGCCCAGCTCCCTGATCTAGAGCATGTTGTTTGTGTGGGTGCTGATGGCGAGATTCCTGATGAATTTCTGGATTATCAGAGTTTCTTGATGGGGGGCCTTGCGGCTGACGCCGAAAAAGTGAGTGTTGATCCTAATGACACTAAGATTTTGCTCTATACATCTGGCACGACGGGCAATCCGAAGGCGGTCCGGCATAGCCATAATACGCTGACGAAAGCATTAGATAATGGCCGTGTTGGCTGGCGTTTGGGCCCCGATGATATGATGCTCATGCCCTCTCCGGTGACGCACATCACGGGTTACGTCAACGGTATTGAGCTGCCCTTCTTCACCGATACCCGCGTTTTACTGATGGAGGCATGGGTTGTTGATAAGGCTGTGACGCTAATTGAGGATTTTGGCGCGACCGTTTGCGTAAGCGCGACGCCGTTTCTGCAAGAGCTCATCACCACCTGTAAGCGGCTTGGTAAGACCTTGCCGGGTTTTCGCTTGTTTGCCTGTGGCGGTGCGTCTGTTCCCCCTGCGCTCATTTACGAAGCGTCAACAACCTTCGCAGATTGTCTTGCGGTGCGTGTTTATGGGTCTACGGAAGTACCCTTGGTCACGGTGGGCTTCCCTGAGCCCGAAAATAGCGTGTTAGCAGCTGAAACCGATGGACGTATTCATAATTACGATGTGCGTGTTTGCGACGATAATGGCAATGATCTCGGCGTGAATGTCGAAGGTGAACTAGTTGTGCGTGGCCCAGCAATGATGCTCGGCTATGCTGATCAGGCTCAGAATGCAGCCGCATTTGATACCGAAGGATTCTTCAAAACCGGTGATATTGGCAAGTTACTGCCCAGCGGTGCCATTCTCATTACTGACCGCAAAAAGGACATTATTATTCGGGGTGGCGAGAACCTCTCTGCGCGGGAAATTGAGGAAGCTATTCTCCAGCATCCAGCTATCTTGGAGGCGGCTGTTGTCGCCGCCCCACATGCGCGCTTAGGTGAGGGTGTAGCCGCATTTGTTGTGACTCATTCCAATGATGATGTAGCTCTTGATGATGTGCTGGAATTGCTGTCCGAGATGAAGTTGGCGAAACAAAAATGGCCCCAATATTTGTCTGTTGAACGTGTGCTCCCTAAAACTGCGTCAGGCAAAGTACAAAAAGAGGTTTTGAGGCGTCAATTGCGGGATAACGGCGTACAACTGTAATTGGGTTTCGTATGGGTAGTTTTTATTGAATTAAGATGGATGACTGATGACTGATTACACGGCGTTTAGACAGGAAGTACGGGATTTCTTGCGCGCGAACCTGACTTCGGAACTGATACGGGCGGGCCAATTAACGACGTCGGTTTTTTCTGACTTCGACGCCGGTCTTGCGTGGCAAAAAATACTTCATGCGCATGGTTGGGCCGCCCCCGATTGGCCCAAAGAATATGGCGGCACTGGCTGGGATATCAACGAGCGCTATATTTTTCAGGAGGAGTGCAAGCTCGCAAATGCCCCGGCGCCCGTCATGATGGGCATTCAAATGCTAGGTCCCATGCTCATGCACTATGGTAACGACGAGCAAAAGGCACACTATTTACCCCGAATGTTGTCGGGTGAAGATGTCTGGGCGCAGGGCTACTCAGAACCCGGCGCTGGATCAGATTTGGCTTCGCTGAAAACGACGGCGACCCGCGATGGGGACTACTACATAGTCGATGGAACCAAAATTTGGACGTCAATGGCACATCATGCCAATCGTATTTTCTGTTTGGTTAAAACCAATAAAGAGGTAAAGCCGCAGGCGGGCATTAGCTTTTTATTGATCGACCTTGATACGCCCGGAATTACGATTGATGAGATCGTCAGCCTCGATGGGCATGTTGAGCAATGCCAGGTCTTTTTTGAGGGTGTCAAAGTACCTGCTTCACAGTTGGTGGGTGAGGAAAATGATGGCTGGTCGGTTGCCAAGTACCTGCTGGAGTTTGAGCGCGGTGGGCATAATTTCACGATCGATTTAAAGAAGCAGCTTGCCAAGTTACGTCAGCAGGCAGGCAGTGTGAAATCCCATCATGGCCGACCGAAGCTTCAAGACCCAGTGTTTCGCCATCGGTTAGCGGAAGCGGAAATTGAGGCGATGGCATTGGAGCAGACTGAATTGCGCATAAAAGGGTCGGTCAGCGCAGGGGGTAACGCGGGCGCGTTATCGTCATTAGTAAAGTGTGTCGGTACAGAATTAGGGCAGCGATTTAACGAGTTAAGCATTGATGCGGTGGGTCAGGCGGCTATCCCCTTTCACCCTAAATCGTTGGACCCCCGGTACGGTGGCCCAACGCCTGCGCCTGACTACGCGTTGACGTCGATGGCTGAGTACATCAATAACCGTGCCGCAACCATTTATGGTGGGACCGCGGAAATTCAGCGGACGATTATTGCTAAACAAATATTAAAGCTCTGATGAATGCATCAGGATAAGTAGGCCGATATGACTGAAGAACAACAGATGTTGCGTGACGCCTCAGAGCGTTATCTTCGCGACAATTACGATTTCAACCAGCGTAGAGACGGGTTCCGTGCTGGCAACTACATGAGCCAATCACACTGGGATGCCATGGCCGAAATGGGTTGGATGGCAATGCCTTTTGGCGAGGCGGCCGGCGGACTAGGGTTTGGCATGCAGGAATGCGCGACTGTTGCCGAGCAGTTTGGTCGCTTTCTCGTCGTCGAGCCCGTGCTTGATTCAGTTGTGATTGCCGGAGCGCTTTTGTCGTATCCGGGGGTAACGGCGCCTAGTGCAATCGTTGAAGCGATGGCGGTCGGCGAGGCGCTTGTGATCGTCGCCCACGAAGAGCAGGATGCGGCGCCGTCTATAAAAAATACACAGACGGCGCTGACCGAGACCGCTGACGGTTTTCAGCTGCAGGGTGCCAAGCGGTTTGCCGCAGGTGGCGGTTCTGCCACTCATTTCATTGTGACGGCAATGCTGGGGGAGCAGTTTTCTTATGTGTTGATCGCGCGCGATGCGCCGGGATTACAGGTAGACAGTTATC
Source organism: uncultured Luminiphilus sp. (assembly GCA_905479205.1). Lineage (GTDB taxonomy): Bacteria > Pseudomonadota > Gammaproteobacteria > Pseudomonadales > Halieaceae > Luminiphilus. Next base: position 8,912 of record CAJQLP010000225.1, on the reverse strand, counting down.
AGACCTACGATGGACGAAGTGGCGCCAATCTTGATATGGATATGGCATTGCCCGCTGACGCTCTTATCGTGTCGGGTCCATTGGCGGAGCAAGCTTTTGAGCAGGCTCGTGAGCGCGCGATGCTGATGGCAAGCGCGGAGTCGGTCGGTGCTATGCAAGCGGCATTGGATGCAACGGTTGAATACACCAAGCAGCGAGTGCAATTTGGTCAAACGCTGTCATCATTTCAAGCGTTACAGCATCGTATGTCAGATATGCTCATTCAGCTGGAACTTACTCGATCTCTCGTTGCGTCGGCTTGTCGAGCACACGATGAGGGCGCAGAGGATGCCCGGCGGTTGATTCTTGCCGCAAAAGTAAAAGCCGCTACAACCGCTCGCCGCGTTACACAGGAGGCAATCCAGCTGCACGGAGGCATCGCTACTACGGATGAATACAGCGTGGGTCATCATTTTAAGCGCGTAACGGCGCTAGAGAGCTGGATTGTATCGCGCGAAGAAGCGCTAGAGTCCTTTATTGCCGCGGTAGACGCGGCGTAAGCCGCAAATGAAATAACAAATAAATAACATAAGCACTGGAGATGGATAATGGATTTAGGGTTAAAAGGTAAAGTTGCATTGATCACAGGATCGACCAAGGGCATTGGTCGCGGTATTGCGGAAGCGCTTGCAGCTGAGGGCTGTAATTTAGGCATTTGTGCTCGTAATGCTGATGAAGTCAGTAGGGCCGTGGACGAGCTAAGTGCAACCGGTGTAAAGGTTGTTGGAGCTACAGTAGACGTCGCCGATGCCGATTCATTGAGCCAGTGGGTTAATACGTGTGCGGATCAGTTAGGTGGCATCGATATTTTTGTTCCCAACGTGTCAGCTGGTGGTGCCGATGCGTCTGAAGACGGTTGGCGTGCAAACTTTGAAGCGGACATGCTATCGACCTGGCGCGGTGTTCAATTAATCCAGCCATGGCTTGAGAAATCAGCCTGCGGCAACATCATTGTTATTTCTTCTACCGCGGCACTTGAGGCCTTCGCGGGAGCAGTGCCATACAGCGCGATTAAAGCGGCGTTGCTCAATTATGCGGGTAACCTCGCGCAGGATCTTGCACCGCTGGGTATTCGAGTGAATGCCGTGAGCCCCGGTCCGGTCTTCATCGATGGGGGCGCTTGGGATCAGATTAAGCAAGCCATGCCAGAAATATACGAAGGCACCGTGGCTAACATTCCCATGGGGCGAATGGGCTCGGCACAAGAAATCGCCGATACGGTGACTTTTTTAGCGAGTCCACGATCTGGGTTTACCACGGGCACTAACGTGGTATTGGACGGTGGTTTCACTAAACGCCTTCAATTTTAAAAGCGCTCATTCTACAGCGTTAGCCTACAAAACAGACGGCCCGGACACTCTACTACTGCGTAGCAGGGTGTCCGCGACCGTGCTGTCATTTAGCTCTACTCGTTAGCGGCTCATCAAGTCGTTGAGATATTCGTGGAAAGCCTGCACGCGTCGCTCTTGATCTGGTAACCAGTAACCTTGGAAGCCTGCCGAGGCCAAACCTTGTTGTTGCATCTCGGCGATACTCAGATCTTGATCGGCGGTGGTGCCTAACGTTTTTTCGCCGTACCGGACATGCTCGTGCATTGCATCTTCCACCGCTAAATCTGGGCCACCCGCGGGGGACGGTGTAGTTGTCTGCCCTTCTACTTCATTGACTAGCCACCAGTGGTCGAATAGACACTGTGCTGGATCCGTCGGGTGTGGCCTAGATCTGAGTAATTGAACGCCATCGGGACCGACGGTAATCACGTTGCTTGGGAATAGGTTGTAAATAACGTAATCCGTCAATTGGTAGTCAGAGCGATAGGTATAGTGGGTATAGCCCTTTGCCGGTCCTTGCTCACGCTTCGCTTTTTGAACATCAACCCGTAGTTGCTGCCAATTCTCCCGGCCGACATAGTCGTCGCTATTTAACTCCCACATGGCGGCCATACTCTTCAGTGGTTCACCGATGATATCGCTGGCATATTGTTTTGACGGCATGAAAGAAGGGAACCAGCCGCGATTGTGCCCATTGGGAAACGTATCAAACTGGCAGTCCTGATAATCTGCTGCGATATAGGGAACCAGTTCGGGGTGCAGTACCTTAACGTGATATGCCTCGTTGAAATTATCAGTGATTATCTTCCAGTTACACTTGGTCTCGGCGGTCATATCGAGGACGCGTAGCATCTCTTCGATACGATGTGACTCGAGTTCTTGAACAATGGTTGCACCGAGAAATTCAGCGAGAGGTAAAGCATTGTCATCAAAGTTAAACCATATCAACCCGAAGCGCTCTTCGCAGCGCATTTCTTTTAGCCGCGCGGTACCGCATGGACTGTGACTGAAGTCTTCTTCATCGGGGACGCGAGTCACAACGCCTTGACGATTGAATTCCCAGCCGTGATAAGGACATGAAAACTGCTGTGCGTGTCCGTCGGTCGCTTCCGTGATTCGCGTGCCGCGATGGGGACAGGAGTTAAACAGCGCTTTCACCGAGCCGTCGTCTTGGCGCACCATAATCACTGAATCTACGCCTATCTCGGCGGTTAAATAATCACCCGGCTCCGGCATTTGGTAAGCAACGCCACCGATATTCCAAACTTTATGCCAAACGTTCTGAAATTCTCGTCTCAGGTAGTCTGCGTCGGTATAGCGATCGGCACTAACAGTGTCCCAGCGCAGCGCGACTTCTTGCGCTTTAGGTGGTTTATTTAGCGTTTGTTGCAGCACGACAGGAGAATAAGACGTCATGGAGTCCTCGGGTATCACTGTATGAAAAGCAAATGTAGTCTTGGGAGTCTGCAAAAACAACCGCGCGTGTGTGCCTTGATGTAAATGGCGACGTCGCGCTCGCGCTTATTGGCGCTCTATTTGCCACAACCCCAGGTTCGAGACTGGTTGCAGTGCTAAGGTCCAAAGTAAGCCCGTCGTGATCGCGTGCGCCGGTGGTGCGGTAAATCCGCGGGTGACGCGCAAGAAATCGCCGGCAGGCCTAGCGGCTTGGCGATGGCAGCTCAAACAATTGGAGTCGCGTCCGCTGCCCTCGCCGCTGTCGATCAACCCCCCCTCTAGCCAAGGGTTGAAGCATCGGTTGGGTGATCCGTCGGCTTCTAGCGGGTAAAGTGGGCTCATCGTGCTGTCAAATCGGTAGTGTGCAGCCGCGCCTGTGCGTCCCAAGAGAGAGCCTCCGGATCGCTCGTCTCCCCACCAGAGAGTGCCCCATATTCCTTGTTCACCATTCCCAATTAATAAATGCATCGCTACCAAAGCCAAATGATCTCCTACGCGCAGCTCCCGGCCGATGATCATTCGGGCTAATTTTTGTGTCGGCAAATCCTTTGACCAGTAGGCTGCCGACTCATCGGTAAGCGTTTGGTAGGCCAGCTGCTCGAGCGGCAACTGCTGGTCGAGGGTTTGATATCGCCCTGCAAATGCGAGTCTGCGCGTGTCGCTAGGAACGTCCATTGGGTTGATACCGACTAGTCGGCTCCAGCTCAGATAGCCATTGCTGCCGTTCGGTCTTAACGGTTCGTCATCTGTCCACAACGGCAATGGCGTTATGGCATCGCCGGCGACCGGCCACCAGACCAGCATGGCGATTGTCGCGTCTGTTGTCAGGGTGGGGATTGCCCGCGGTGTCGGTGCGCCGGTGGCTGGCGTTTCAAGCATCGGGCCGGCTTCTTGAAGATGTTGCGCTGCTGACGCATTGACACGGGTTTCGATGCTTAATGGCACATGACCATTAAGCTGACGGGACGAGGTCTGCCGCTCTAGCCTTAGGTGAGGTGTCAGATCAGCCGTTGATTGCGTAACCTGAACGGATTTGACAGCTTGTATAAAATTATCCAAGACCGCTTGCAGGTGCATGCCACTCGCGATCGTGGTGCGCTCAGATACCGCTTGCGCATAGGCTTCATTGCTCGCAAAGCTCTGTGCCGTTAACGCAAGCGCAACACATAATCGCGCCGTGGCTGGCCTCACAAAGTCAAAAAAGTACTTATTTTGAGTGGCCAATGCCCTTTCGTCCTGCGATGTAATCATTCAGAACCTCATGGAAGAACCGAACACGAGCCTCCTGATCAGCCAGGTAATAGTCATCAAACCCCATGGATTGCCATCCGCTTTGCTGCGCTTGAGCCAGCATGAGGTCCTGCCAAACAATGCTATCGATAATCTCTGGCACGCCTAGCCCGCCGTCAAAATCACAGGTCTCAACCTCGCACTCTTCAACGGGAAAAAGCCCTTGAGTCATGATCCCGTGGGCTTCTTTTTGACCCTCTACAGGGAAGGCCATACACCACAGATCGAAGGTGCATTTATTGGGATCTTTGGGGTCTGGCTCAGTCCGGAAAAAAATAAGATTGTCAGGTAAAAATGAAATCGTCACATTGGGGAATATCACGGTGTGGGGGCTATCGGTTAGCTCCTCATCATTCATGTGTTCATAGTGAACATAGCCACGCTCTTTCCAGAGCCGGCGCTTAGCGGCCTTCAAGTCTATCCAGCCTTGGATAGCCTTTGTTTCAAAGTCGGGATAGCCGTCGGGGTCAATGTCCCATTGGCGCAAAATGTCATCAAATGGGTGTGGCACGCCCTCCGGAAGTCGGTCACGGAGACTGGGTCGCATGGGCTGCACCGTCCTGCCATGACCATTGGCCCAGATCTCCGAGCGCGCACTCCAGTAATCCTGATCAATCCATGGTGGAACCTGAGGATGAGCGGTACGGGTGTGGTAGGACTCACTAAAATTCACTGAAGCGAACTTCCAATTGGTATCGACACGGATTTTTCTCGCAAAGATGCGTACGGCAGTTTCCATTGGGTAGTTTTTATAGAGCTCTGGCAAAGGGTGCAGATATTCCATCAGGTCAGGGCTGTCGTCACTGAATGAGTACCACACAAAGCCACCCCATGTGCCGCAACGCAACTCGCGCAATGTCAGTTTTCCACAGGGGTCACCTTGGGAGAAATTCTCTGGGTCATGGACCGCTTTAAGTACCCCATCGATTCCCCATACCCAACCATGGTAAGGACAATGAAAGTCGTTTACGGAAGAACTATTGTCCACTAACCGTAGTGCACGATGCTGGCAGACGTTATAAAAAGCTTTAATTGAGCCGTCGTCCTGCTTTACACAAATCACGGATTGATTCATGAAATCGTGCACCACGAAATCACCGGTTTGTTCCAGCTCGACGAGTCGACCGGCCACATGCCAGATTTTCGTCCACATGTGGTCCCATTCCTGCTTCATAAACGCAGAGTCGTAGTAGCGGTCCCCCGTCACCTTGTCCCCGCGGAGCAGCGTCGGATCTCGGCCATCCATGGTTTCAGGGTGAATGGGAATGTTCAGCAGGGGTATCTCTGATTGACTCACTGTGGTGTACCTTAATTATTCTTGTTTGGGCGTGGCGGCATAGTCTAGATTTAACGTAACAGACAACTGACTTCAATGGGCGAGGTCGCCAATCGACTGGGTATGCGCACCCGTACGTCGTTTGCCTGAAAGTTTTTTTGCGCGCAAGAAGGCGTGACCTGGCTGGGAAGCGTGGCTTCAGGTAACACTAATCTAAATCTCCCGTTTAAATCAGTGACTGCGACGTATTCGATTAGACCGGTATCGAGCCGGACGGTAGCGTCCTCCACAAACATGCCGCCGGCTGTTCTCACTGACCCAAACCACACATTACCCGCGTTAAGATTGAGGAGTTCGGCCGGAACTGCGTTGCCATAAAACTGCGCCTGACCGCTACTTGCAATGAGCAAGGTCGCTAAATACCAAATTAGGGCCCATAAGCCCGCGCGGATAACGCTAACGTGCGGGCGCTGCGATCGTCGGTCCAGCACGATTAGGCGCCGAGCCAAAAGCCGCGTAACAGCCAGCCTGTTGCGAGCATTAGTACCCAGACGATGAAGACATTGTGTTGCCGCAATAATCTAGGCAACCACTGCTCCTTTAAAACCACCGCAACAACGCCACCTACGATTAGTGCCAATGTAACCAATCCGTACCAATGCATTGCGGGCCCTTCATTATCGAGGGGTGCGCCTATATGCCAATGGCCCGTGATGGGGTAGTAAGTGATTACCCCGAGCTCGAAAACAAGAATGGCGGCATAGCTCAAACAAAATCCTAATGTGAACCAGTGAGCTGAAAAGCGCATGTCAAAGGCCTCTAACATTGTTGACTACGTGGCCTGTGAGGAAGGTAAACCAGATAATGAACCCAAGAGTGAGCGTTGCTGCTTTTCGATGGCTGACCGGTTGATGGATGGCTGGCTCGGTATGCCAGGCTGAAAGGTAGATGGGTAGAAGTGCTAGCCCGATAGCCGCCCAATGCTCCTTTAGCTCAAAGAGTCCAACGGTAGATAGTAGATGCATCTCTTCTAGGGCATAGCGTACTTCTAATCGATACTCTGGATATAAAATACCGCCTAAAATGAGGTTGCTTATATAAAGAAGCGCTACGGCACGGGCGAAGCCCGCGCCCTTTACTTGTCGGTACCGACTAATAAAAGTGCCACCCGTTTTGTCGGTCGATGGGAAAAGTACGGCGGCACACTGATGGGTAACAGCACCTATTAACGCCACTGACACCAAGCCGTGTGTCAGTAGTAGTGAGAGATTAATGAGTTGATACAGGGTCATTCATGAGCTCGACGCGGATGAGTTGCGCAGTATTTTTGCTTGGCAACCAAATAGTGGTGTGACCTGCGCTCTCGTCGACAACCACTTTGCGTGCATCATAGTAAACCGGCATTAAGAACTTGAGGACCTCGCCTGTGTTTGGATCCAACCGAAGTAATCGATCGGAACCTGTTGATGATGACCAAATATAACCCTGTTTATCGGGACGTGCGTAATAGGGCGAGATAAATTTCGGTGTCAAAGGATACTCTTTGAACTCGTTGGTGTTGAGGTCCAATACGGCTATTTGATCGGCATAAAATTCGCTGAACCAGAACCGATTGGCGTCATCTCGATACCCTCTGCGCGGGTAGGCATGTGGGGTTGGTGTCGGATAAAAGACCGATTTCTGTGTTGTTAAGCTTGCTCGAATAATCCCTGATGGTACCGGTGCGGTGCACAAAAAGTCTCCGTTAATATCCTGATCCATCATATAGCAATAATTCAGAGGATCGCTGTGATAGGGGTCGTCGGGGGTTGGCATGTGATCGAATAGGTTGATGCCTTGAGACAACTTGCCCGTTTCTATATCCAGCTTATAGGCCGTTTCATGCCGTTGGTCGCCATTCGACGGGCCAGCTAGACCAGTTGCCCAAATACCCGTATCTTGCTCGCGAACGGGCGACAGGAAAGGGTTGCGCCATATGACGGGCAAGTCGAACGCCTGCCATTTCTCTTCTTTCGGTAGAAAACGAGCAAGCTTGGTGCCGCCGACAGCGGCCCACACATGCCCTTGAGCATCTACTTGGATGTCCTGCACGCCGAGAATGCGATCGGTGCCTGCAGGCGCCTCGGGGAGAAAATTGGGAGCCTCCCATTCGCTAAATTGGCCAGAGCGGGGATCAAGCATGCCTAGGTAATCCCAGCCGGTGTTGCCGAACCAGACGCGGCCGTCTTGGTCCACATCGAGATCGTGGACAACGCTGTTGGCGCGGGGTATCGGGAAAACCGTAATAATTGCTTGGGTTTCAGCGCCCGCTGGCCTAGGTAGTAATTTGAATTCATAAGGCCATTGGTCTCGGTTATTGCTGAGGTTAACGGTTGCTAAGTAGGCTGCGATTTTCTTAGCATCAGTGCCAAACCAGCTTAAATTTTCTAAAGGCTGAGGTGGGGCAACTATTTGAATTCTCTGGGCCGAACTGTGATCGGTTTCGTAAGTCAGCATGCGCTGCATTACCGATAATAATTGATCGGCATCGTAGGTTGATCTGGCAATTCTCTCTAGGGAATGGCAAAACATGCAGTTAACGAGATTGTGAGTCAGTGCCTCTTTCTCCTGCTGAGACCCGGGCCAGGACTGAAGCCATTCGAGGGATGTTAGTTGCGACGCGAGTTTATCTTTGTCGGTGAGGTAAGTAAGCGTAAGTTTGCGCTCCTGTGGCTGCCCATTAATCGACACATTTCGGGGCGTATTGGGCGCAAGCGAGAAGCCAGTGGCACGAACGGAGATCGTGTGGTTCCCAAGTGTTAGGTGTTGGTTGGGAAAACTATAAGCCCCTTGCTCGTCGGATGACACAGAGACTATGCGGCCAGTCTGCTCATTTTTGATTAGAATCAGAACGCCTTCCAAGGGAGTCCCCTGCTGGTCAAGAACTTGGCCGGACAGGCCTCCTTGGCCGAAAACTTCAAGTGATAGCAATGCCGATGCGGTGACCGCCAGGATATAAAGCCCGCGCCTTATTTTGGTGCCTTTTAGTTCGTGCATCGCCGTATTCCGCTTTAAGTTCATCTGATTTAACGCATACTGAGGTTATGCGCGGGGGAGATCAATATTCTTTGCTTACGCCTTACACTTCGTACTAGTAGCCTCGCAAAGCAGGACTCCGCGGAAATAAAAACAATCTTTATTGTTTGTCTTTCAAAATACGCTGTGATAATGTTTTTCAGCAACACAAAATAGATGCTTTTGCGTAGACGCGGTTTGCATCAAAATAAGAACCGAGGAGATGGAAATGAAACATTCCGAATGCGCAGTTTCCCTGCGAAAAAAGGCCCCACTTGGCTTGGCTATTGCGATTGCTGTGACTGGTTTTGCGGGAACTTTACCCCAGTCAGCGCTAGCCCAAGAAAGAGTGAGCCTGCTTGAAGAAGTGGTTGTTACCGCACGAAAGCGTGAAGAATCACTGCAAAACGTTCCCGTTGCAGTGTCAGCGCTGTCACCCAGTCAAATTGAACAAAGTGGTGTTCAAA
>CAJQLP010000224.1 GCA_905479205.1 uncultured Luminiphilus sp. | reverse complement strand
ATCCCTCGATCGGTAGTTGCGCGCGCCGACCACAGCTTGATGCAAAGGAATATTCGTCCCAGAAAGGCGAATTTACGGAGCATTGTTGCGCCAGTTTTTTGCCCAAAACGGGCCAAGAACGGGCCAGAATTAGCTAAGTCATTGATTTATATGGCGGAGCGGACGGGACTCGAACCCGCGACCCCCGGCGTGACAGGCCGGTATTCTAACCAACTGAACTACCGCTCCAGGTAGACAATGCCTAATGCATCGGTTGCTGCTTTGTGTCCATCAACTACTGAGAGTGGATGGTGGGTGATGACGGGATCGAACCGCCGACCCTCTGCTTGTAAGGCAGATGCTCTCCCAGCTGAGCTAATCACCCCAAACCAGAGCCGCGCATTATAAAGAGGAAGTCTTCCCTGTCAACGATTAAGTATTGATTTTTTTTAGCCGCAAGCAATAACACGGTGTACACTCCCGCGCTCACTCACTATGCACTGCGCAATTAAACAAAAACGGGGAACGTTGAAGTGGAGCTTTACAAAGATTTTAGATTCGAGGCAGCACATCGCCTGCCCAATGTACCCGAGGGACATAAGTGCGCGCGCCTCCACGGGCACTCGTTTTTTGTCCGATTGACCGTTACCGGCGAAATAGACCCCGCGACCGGCTGGTTAATGGATTTCGATGACATCAAGCAAGCCTTTGGCCCGCTACTAGACCAGCTCGACCACCACTATCTCAATGACATCGAAGGGCTCGAGAATCCCACCAGCGAAATCCTCGCGAAATGGATCTGGTCTCATTTGAAGCCAGCTTTGCCAGAGCTGTCCGCCGTTGAGATTCGGGAAACCTGCACAGTTGGCTGCGTCTACACGGGCGATTAGCGACACAGCGGGCACCCTCCAAGACAAAATATCGCCCCAAAATAATAGGGGCATTTTTTTTGTCATCTGCTTGACGCCGATAAAACTTTATGCACACCAGCCAGCTCAACGGCCTGAGATGAGAGCTTAGGCCCAAAAGCCATTAATTCACTCAAAAAAACGCCGTTAAGTTACTGTTTTAATTGATTTTTAATGGATTGGTTAAAAATTGATCAATCTAACAACTGTGACTTATTTGTTACAGTTGAGCGTCAGTTAAACAAATTATCCACTAAATTATCCACAGCTTCTGTGGAGCGTTTTCATCAAATACGACCACGTAAAATCTAGCCACACGCTACTACAGGTCGCCTCAGCGCAAAAATTCTAATACCAATTCGTTAAAGAGCTTGGGCTGCTCGGCGTGTAGCCAATGACCGGTATTCGCAATTGTCTCTAAGCGATAGCGAGGAAACAGGGCCGCGATGGCCGACTCATGCTCAGGGAGTACATAGTTAGATTGCTCGCCACGAACAAACAGCGCATCACCATCAAATGGATAAGTTTCAACCAGTGCCTCACGAAACCTATCATAGGCCTCTGCGATACCTTCTCTATTGAGCCGCCATTCGCAAAAATCAGTGTTCTCGCGCTTCAAACTCAAAAGAAGAAACTGAACAACGCCTTCCTCGCCGATAGTTTGTCGGAGGATGTCCCCTGCCTCTCGTCGCGACGAACATTTTGCTTTGGCGACATTGTCGAGCCCTTCCAGCACACCATGGTGGCTCGGCTCGTACGTGACAGGCGCAATATCGGCCACAACGAGACGATCAACTAGCGCCGGCTCGCTGAGGGCCAATTGCATAGCCACCTTGCCACCCAGCGAGTGGCCAACAAAATGCGCCATTGGGATTTTCCGTTCTTTCATCCACCCAGCAATAGCCTCCGCGTAGCTTTGTATACACGGCCGATCACTCCAGGGTGAATGTCCATGATCGGGCAAATCTGGGCTATGAACTCTAAAATCATCCTGCAGCGCTCTCGCAATACTGCCTAAATTGCTTCCCTGACCGAAAAGTCCATGCAACAAAACGACATCTGGCCCTTCACCGAGCACACTGTCGTGTAATCGATTGTTCATCCCCCCCTCTCCTTTGTTAGCATGCGATATCAGAAACTATGGGGAATATTGCTATGCCACAATCATTAAGTCTATGGCTTCGTACAAACTGGCGGCGCGCGACCACGGTTGCTCTTGCAATAACGTTGCTGGGATGCGCATCAAGCGGCGGGTTTAACGAGACAACGCGGATCAATGACCTCAACGCGGAGCTTCTCGCTAAGAGCAATATGCGCAAGCTCGTGATCGCCCATATAAATTTGGGGGCACCCTCACGTAACTACGTAGAGCGCTCTGAGCCTATGATTGATGGTCGCGTTGCCGCGTATCTCAAAGCCAATGGCTATCGGATTGCTCCCCAGCGTGAATTTAGCCAACGCTGGGAAAATGCCAAGTTAGTCTATGGCGACCCGGTAGACCCAACGACGGGTCGTGTAAACAGAAAAACCTTTGCGCAGTTAGTAACGGCAGTGCGCGACCAAATGCGCGAGCAGACCGATATCGGCGGCCTGGTGTTCACAGACATCATCGAACGCGAAGTCAACATCGCCTCAGGCGTCAATCGAGTCGTGCGGTACGATGGCATTACCAGAAAGCCCTCGCTAAGAGGCGCCGGTGACGGTGTCACCGCAGAATTCGACTGGGGAGCCCCCATTGCGGCGATATCTATTCAGATCAGCGTTTACAATTTTGATTTGGAGCAAGTGTTTACGGGTATTGGCGGCATAGATTTGTCAGACGCAATCGATACTCGCTCAGGTCGCGGTTTTGTCCGCCGCAAAGACATACTCGACAACGAAGATTTCATTGACGAGGGGATACAGCTGGCACTACACCCCTTCATCAAAATGGCAAACTGGCCGGGTCAAATACCGAAAGAGCAATAGGATCAGCCGGCAATAACCGCCAGCCCGCGCTCAAAACACCACATTGCGCTGAGCACACCTAGGAGCAATACCGGTGATTGAACAATCACCGGGTTGCTACTAATAGGCCACCGCGAAACTACGCGCGCAAACAATAGCAAGACGGCGATAAATGCCAGTTGACCCAACTCAATGCCAATATTGAAAAAGAGCAAGGCCAACGGGATATTAGTCTGTGGCAAGCCAGTCTCCGCTAGCGCACCGGCAAACCCCATCCCATGTAGCAAGCCAAAGCCGCCAGCAAGCAGCCAGGGTCGTCGCCACAGCCGGGAGTGTCCCGAGGAACGCGTAAGCTCAATCGCCAATGCAAAGATTGATACCGCAATCAAAAACTCGACAAACGCAACCGGATAATCAAATAAGCCCAACGTCACCATTGCAAGCGTAACGCTATGACCTACGGTAAAGGCCGTAATGGTATAGATTAGCCGTCTACCGCCACTCACCAGTAGCAATAAGCCTAATACAAATAACAAATGATCGAGTCCGGCCCAGATATGCTCAGCACCAAGTACACTGTAGCGACCAACCACCGACAGGTGGTCCGGCGTTTCCGGTACGACAAAGCTGGGGTTTTGATCAGTAAGCACCGCTTGATGAGTCACGCCATCCTGTAAAACAACGGTTACCAACGCGGAAGACTGATTAATCCCAAGCCCCGAAATTTCGATTGACTGACCCACCAAGCCTTGAGCGCAACGGTACATACTTTGCCTAAGCTTGCCCGTTCCCGCTGGCACGAAAGGCGATGCTTCAATCACCTCGCAGCTCTCAGGAAGCGCAGGCACAAGCGGAATATCACTAACTAACTGAATGGGTGTTTTCCAGCGGACGGCCAGTTCACCCGATGGCAATTCTTCGATATTTAGCGAGGAAGGTGCAAATCGATGCGCCCACGATAACGCGGGAACAATGAGCAACAGTAAAACCAAGAGGCGCCTCATGAGCGACGCACCTCATAGTTATTCATTAATGCATCAATCGCCTTATCGAGCGCAGCCTGGTCCCGCTCACTCGTGACCTGCCATCGAATGTCATCGCTCACCTCTTCAAAAGGTTGAGGATAAGCAGGACGATATTCACTAACGAACACTAAGTGGGTTCCGAACACCGAGGGGACGATACCAACCCATCCCAACTGGTCGATACCTACTCTTTCTTCAAGAGCCTTACTGAACGCAGTGCCGAAACGCCCTTCGATGTCCCGCCATCGAAAATCGTCAAACCGATATCCCCCCAAAAACGCAGTGCCCAATGACAGTGCTTGCTTGGGTGAGAGCTTTTCATTGACCACTTGCGCGTAAATCGCCTCTACCTCGCGGGGCTCCATGTTACCCAAAAACACATGTTCAAATGAGACTCGTGCAGGCGCAATAAACTCATCGTGCCTAGCGTCAAAAAATGCCAAAAGCTCCTCGTGAGTTGGGGGCTGCACATTTTGTGACGCTATTAGTAGCTGCTCCACCATTTGGACTAGGCGCCGGCGAACCACTTCATCGGTCAAATGCATATTAAGCGCCAAGCCTCGCTCTACACGCTCCGTGTCTGACCATGAGTTATCGGGAAAGAGAAACAGAATATTGCGAATTAAACGTTGAACAACTGCGGGGTCATCAAGAAATAGCTCCGCTTCAATCGCCTCGCGAAAAAGCATCTCCTCGCGTAGCTCTTTATCAATGAAACGTTCAATTTGCGCAGCATTAGGCTGCTCACCTGCCATACGCGCATACCCGTCATAAAGCAGCTGCAATCGTCCAATATTGGGCGGACCAATAACAGGAGGCGGCGGCGGAAAGAGTGATACTAATAAAAAATGCAGTGCCGCGCCCAACAGTAAAAAATGCAGCCACGCAGGGCCGGGTAATATCCGCTGAGTAAGAAATTTATTCGTCATGCGTCAATCTTCAAAGTTGCCAACCCGCTTTTCCAGCGTTGCCGCCATCGCTTCCTGTACATCCAACTTGCTCATCATTGCCGCATTCCAAAGAGCAACATACTCAAGGCCATCTTCGATTGAATGATCGCGAGTATAGTTAATCACCTGCTTTGTGCCGCGTATAGCAAGCGGTGACTTCTCGGCGATAGTCTTTGCAATGTCTCGCACGCCAGCATAAAGCGTATCTCTGTCATCAAATACCCGATTGACCAGCCCAGCCGCCAATGCCTCATCAGGCATCATCAATCGTCCCGTATATGCTAACTCGCGCACCAATCCCTCGCTGATTAAGCTGGGGAGATTCTGCAAGGTGCCTACATCAGCAACAATGCCGATGTCGATTTCCTTTACGCAAAATTTTGCAGTGGCGTCCACGTAACGCATATCTGCATAGCACGTCATGTCGATGGCGCCGCCGACAACAGCGCCGTGCATGGCGGCCAGAACGGGCTTACGGCAATCTCTTAATGCTTTAATGTTTTGCTGTAGCTGCCGCACATGCGTCACAAACATCTCACTCGCACGCGCAGG
>CAJQLP010000223.1 GCA_905479205.1 uncultured Luminiphilus sp. | reverse complement strand
AATACCACTATGACGATATTGCGCCGAGAAGGCATGGGGATGTCTCCGAGATCCATTAACCGCTGGGCTCGGAATCATACACAAATGATAAGCATTATCAAATGCGTATTACTATTTTTTGTTAACGATTGCGTTTAGCGCCAGTGAAACTGTGAGATCACTGACTGTCGGGGCCGAGCTCCTCGCACCATAGAAGGGTGGCACCCACCACCGCCGCTGGAACAACGATTAGGTTAACAAAGGGTATACCTGAGATAAACGCGACCATGCCACCGAAGCCGAGGCTGCTTAAGCGCCTCGCTGCACAGGCATTGCGCACCTCTTTGAAGGGATAACGGTGGTTATCCATAGGGTAGTCAAGAAACTGCAAGCTCATCATCCATGCACCCAGTAAAAACCACAGCAGCGGCGACAAAGTGTTCAGTCCAGGGATGAACGAAAGCACGAGGACGAACAGAGCCATGGGGATATAGTACGCGAATTTGCTGATTTCCTTTACGATACCTCGCGGTATCTCGAGCAGTGCTGGCAGAAAACCCTCTAGTGCCGGTACCTGCTTACCCGTCACTCGTTCCTCGACTTTTTCTGCGAGCAATGAATGAAAGGGCGAGGTAAACAAGAGTACAAGCAGCGTTGATGCGTAGCCGGTCAGGAGTCCGCCCGCCAGCCAAAGCAAGGGAATGAGTAGCCAAGTCAGAAAGCCGAGCCAGTCGGGGAGCGCCTCTTCTGTGCTTGTTATCAGTGACTGAACGTAGTCGTAAGCCAAGCTTCCCAGTACACCGAAAAGAATTATATTGGCAGCGAGGGGGAGTATGACAAAGCTGCGAATCCCTTTTTCAGGCAGCATGCTCAAGCCTCGGAAGAAGTAGCCTGCGCCAGTAACTAAATTTCCTTTCATAATGAGTGATCCTCCTTGATCTCGGTAACAGTATACTGCCACTAGCTGACAGCGAAGGAAATCACATGGCAGACGATGAATTATTTTTTGAGGAGATGGCGGGGGTAAAGCCGCTGAAACCTGAGCCTCGGGAGCGTTTGGATAAGCGACCTGAATCTGCCAATACCGAGCAACGCCGTCTTGCCGCGTCGGGTGTGCTTGATAAGACCATGAACCCGCTTGCTGACCAAGGTATTGAGCCTTTAGATGCTTGGTATGTCTTGGATTTCAAGCGTCCAGGCATTCAGAATGGCGTTTATAAAAAGTTACGCATGGGTAAATATGATATTGAGGCGCGCCTCGACTTGCATCGTATGACTGTGAAGCAGGCCCGGGATGAGGTCCTTGGCTTTGTTAAAGACGCTATGCAACTTGGCTTGCGGACGGTGTTGATCATGCACGGCAAGGGGCAGCGCAAAGCGGAGGTTGAACGGACCGCAGTCCTTAAAGGCTATGTGAACCAATGGTTACAAGATCTCGACGATGTGCAAGCCTTTCATTCGGCGCAGCCAGTCCATGGTGGCACCGGCGCGGTGTATTTGTTGATGAAAAAGAGCGCTGACAAAAAACGCGAGAATCGAGAGAAATTCATGAAAGGGCGAGTGCCCTATGACAATCGCTAGCTATCGAGTTTTCTGCTCAGCAGTTCGTTGAGCATTTGCGGGTTGGCTTGGCCTTTTGAAGCCTTCATTATTTGCCCTACAAAAAAGCCAGAGAGCTTTTTGCGTTTTCCATCATCCGCGGCGCGATACTGCTCGACCTGCGCGGGGTTATTGGCAATCACTTCATCGACCATTGCCTCGAGTGCGCCACTGTCACTGACTTGCTTCAGTCCGCGTGACTCGATAATGTCATCGGCGCTGCCTTCCCCCTGCCACAATCCCTCGAAAACCTGCTTTGCAAGCTTGCTCGATAGGGTGTTGTCGGCAACACGTTTTACTAGTCCTGCGAGGAGTTCGGGAGCAACGGGGCATTCCTCGATCGAGAGCTCATCGCGGTTCATGGCTGCGGACAAATCCCCAAGAATCCAGTTGGCCGAAAGCTTCGCCTCGTTACTGGCAGCTACGGTGGCTTCGAAATAATCGGCCATAGGACGCGCGGATACGAGCAGCGCGGCGTCGTAGTCACCCAGACCGTATTGATCAACGAAGCGGCCGCGCTTTGGTCCCGGCAGTTCGGGAAGTAACTCGCGAATGGATTCGATGTAGTCGTCGTCGATAACGATAGGGAGGAGGTCAGGCTCAGGGAAGTAGCGGTAATCGTTAGCGACTTCTTTAGAGCGCATCGATCGTGTTTCGTTTTTATCGGCGTCATAGAGGCGAGTTTCTTGAATGATACGCCCGCCGTCTTCGAGAATATCTTGTTGGCGCTCGACTTCGACTTCGATAGCGCGCTCTACAAAGCGGAATGAGTTGACGTTTTTTATTTCGGTGCGCGTTCCCAGTTCGTCAGTGCCTTCAGGTCGCAATGAGATATTAATATCACAACGCATGGATCCCTCGGCCATGTTGCCGTCAGAGATGCCGAGGTAGGTGACCAGTGAGTGCAATGCTTTGAGGTATGCCACGGCTTGTTCGGCGGTCCTAAAGTCGGGCTCAGTTACAATCTCTAGCAGCGGTGTTCCGGCGCGATTCAGATCAATACCCGTCTGATCCGCAAAAGCGTCGTGTACAGATTTGCCGGCGTCCTCTTCGAGGTGCGCTCGGGTAATGCGGACCGGATAAAGGCTGCCATCGGACATGGGGACATCAAATAAGCCTTCCCCAACAATAGGCTCAAAGAACTGGCTAACTTGGTAACCCTTTGGTGAATCGGGATAGAAGTAGTTCTTGCGATCAAAGACGGAGCGCTTGCCAATAGCTGCGCCAACACCTAAGCCAAACATTACTGCGTATTGCAGGGCTTGCTCGTTCAGCACCGGCAGCATACCGGGCATGCCGAGATCTATCGCGCAGGCCTGAATATTGGGTTCGGCACCAAAGCGGTTGGCGGCGCCTGAAAAAATTTTACTCTTGGTGGCTAGCTGTAGATGCACTTCTAGCCCCATGACGACTTCCCACTTCACGATATGGCTCCTGCTAACGTTGGTGTATTGAGGTGCCAATCGGTGCGCTGCTGAAAGCGGTGTCCCGCGTTGAGCAGCGTTTGTTCGTCGAATGAACGACCAATGAGCTGTAGGCCTATTGGGAGGCCATCGATCATGCCCGCGGGTACCGACATGCCGGGCAGCCCTGCTAAGTTGACGGACAAGGTGTAGACATCTTCCATGTACATTGCGAGGGGGTCGGCGGCTTTTTCGCCTTTTTTAAACGCGACGCTTGGTGCAGCCGGTCCTGCGATGATATCGACTTGCTCAAATGCTCGCTGGAAGTCGTTGGCGATAATACGCCGCACCTGCTGCGCCTTCTTGAAATAGGCGTCGTAGAAGCCTGCCGATAGCGCGTAGGTACCCACTAAAATCCGTCGTTGTACTTCGTCGCCGAAACCTTCGCTCCGTGAGCGCTCATACAGATCCATGAGGTCTTTAGGGTCATCACATCGATGACCGAAGCGTACTCCGTCATAGCGCGATAAATTGGCCGAGGCTTCTGCCGGCGCAATAACGTAGTAAGTCGCTATCCCTTGATGTGTGTGCGGCAGCTCAATGTCGACAAGCTTTGCGCCTTCTTTTTCAAGCTCTGCCAGCGCGGCATGAATCTGTGCGCTAACTTGAGGGTCAAGGTCGTTACTGAAGTATTCTTTAGGCAGTCCGATGCGCAAGCCCGCAATATCCTGCTCCAACAAGGTCGTAAAATCGGGGACTGCTATGTCCGCTGATGTCGAATCGCCGTCATCAATGCCGCACATTGCATTAAGCATCAGTGCTGCGTCCTCGACACTGCGTGTCATGGGCCCTGCTTGGTCTAGGGACGACGCAAAAGCAATGATGCCTCGGCGTGATACCCGTCCATAGGTAGGTTTAAGCCCGGTAATGCCACACAGAGCGGCAGGTTGGCGAATGGAGCCGCCAGTATCAGTGCCGGTGCTTAACGGCGCAAAACCTGCGGCTATGGCTGCGGCAGACCCGCCAGAGCTGCCACCCGGAACGCGATCTGTGTCCCAAGGGTTGGCGACTGCGCCATAAAAACTGGTTTCGTTCGACGAGCCCATAGCGAACTCATCCATATTCGTTTTACCGAGCGTGACCGTTCCCGCCGCATTGAGGCGACTCACAACCGTCGCATCGTAAGGTGGGACGAAGTTATCGAGCATGTGAGAGGCGCAAGTCGTCTTGATACCTTTGGTGCAAAAAATATCTTTATGCAGCAAGGGAATCCCAGTGAGGGGTGTGGCGGTGCCGTCTGACAAAGCCTTGTCAGCGGCCTTGGCCGCTGTGATCGCATGCTCCTCAGAAACGGTAATCAGGCTGTTCAGCGGCCCGTCGAGTTGGCGTATGCGATCGAGAAAATGGCTCGTAAGTTCCAATGCTGAGACGTCACCTTGCTTCAACATTGTCGAGAGTTTTTTTGCACTGGCGTAACTGAGATCTGAATGGTTCATTAATCGATCACCCTTGGCACCAAAAAGTAGCCTTGCTCAACCGCAGGGCTCACTGACTGAAGTGCCGCGCGCTGGTCAGGCTCTGTGACTTGATCGGCGCGCAAACGCTGCACCATATCGTGAGGGTTTGACATCGGCTCAATACCTTGAGTGTCGACTTGCTGCAGTTCGTCGACCATGTCGAGAATTCGACTGAAACGATCCGTGACGTCTGAGAGCGCGTCCTCGGGAATTTTAAGACGCGCCAATCGCGCCACCTGGGTAACATCCGCTGGGGAGACCGACATAGGATAATCCAAACACTTTGGGAGAATGCGGACGCTATCATATTGCACCTTGCCCAAAAACCCCTTGGTTGTTACATTCTCCACCTTAACTTGCTCCATGAAGCCTTTGATTTTTGGTGCCATTTTTAGAATTTCGCTGCCATTGTGTTGAAGGTTGTCGTCGGAGCAGGCGATACTGACTTTTACCGGGAGAGTGTTGTCGAATTTACCGAGACGATACCCGAACGGATAGCACTGGGATAACGACATGTTTAAGCGCCTTCGAGGCCTATTTTCCAACGATTTATCGATTGATCTTGGAACCGCAAACACTCTAATTTACGTCAAGGACAAAGGCATCATCCTTGACGAGCCCTCCGTTGTTGCTATTCGCATCCACAACGGCGTGAAATCTATCGAAGCGGTTGGCCGGGAAGCCAAGCGTATGCTGGGGCGAACGCCAGGCAATATTCAAGCAATTCGCCCGCTCAAGGATGGCGTTATCGCGGATTTCCAAGTCACAGAGAAAATGCTTCAGCATTTCATCGCCAAAGTACACGAAACCCAATTCATCCGACCGAGTCCCCGGGTATTGGTGTGTGTCCCTTGTATGTCGACGCAGGTAGAGCGTCGCGCGATTCGCGAGTCGGCTCTGAGCGCAGGTGCGCGAGAAGTACGCTTGATCGAGGAGCCCATGGCGGCGGCGATTGGTGCAGGCCTCAACGTCGAAGAAGCCTCCGGATGCATGGTGGTTGATATCGGTGGTGGTACCACTGAAGTAGCCATTATTTCTTTGAATGGGGTGGTCTATCGCGATTCGATTCGCGTGGGTGGTGACCGTTTTGACGAAGCTATCGTGTCTTACGTGCGACGTCGCTACGGTAGTTTAATAGGTGATGCGACGGCTGAGCGTATCAAGCAAGAGATCGGCTGTGCCTATGCCAGCAGCGAGCTGCGTGAGATCGATGTGCGTGGACGCCACCTTGCCGAAGGCGTGCCTAGAAGCTTCACCTTGAACAGTGATGAGATACGTGACGCGCTTGAAGATCCCGTTGACGCAATCATACGCGCGGTGCGCATGGCCCTGGAGCAATCTCCCCCCGAATTAGCTGCAGATATTGCAGAGTCAGGCATTGTGCTGACAGGTGGTGGTGCGCTGTTGAGAGATCTAGACCGTCGACTAGCTGACGAGACAGGCTTGCCGGTGCTCGTAGCCGATGAGCCACTCACCTGTGTCGCTCGTGGTGGTGGTCGGGCCTTGGAACTTATGGATCGCCACGCACTCGATTTACTGTCAACTGAGTGACGCAAACCGTTGCGGACTGACACCTCTGGAGAGTGAGACATCAAACCGCTTTTTTTGCAGGAAAAATATGTAGGCTGGCGATTGCTGGTTGTGTTAATCCTGTGTCTCAGTACTTTATTTGTGTTTCGCGAAAACCCACGTATAGCGCCGCTTCGAACGATTCTGATCGATGCGACTGCCACCGTTTACGAGATTGCTGTCGCGCCACGCGAAGCGTGGCGCGGACTGACTAATTATTTTCAAAGCCGACGCGCCTTGCAGGAAGAGAACGCGCGTTTACGCCAAGAAAATCTGGTTATGCAGGGTCAAACACAGCGCTTAGTGTCAGTGCTTGCTGAGAACAGCCGCTACCGCGCCTTGTTGAATTCCTCCGAACTGATCGAAGGCGATGTCATAGTCGCCGAGATTATTTCTGTCTCTGCGGATCCAGTGCGACATTTACTGGTGCTCGATAAAGGCAGTGACCAGGGTGTTGCCAACGGCCAGGCCCTCCTCGGTGCGGCCGGACTCATGGGCCAAGTCGTGACGACGGGGGCCACGACCAGCAGAGCGATGCTAATTACCGACTCAACTCATGCGGTCCCGGTTCAGGTTGTTCGGAGTGGTGTTCGGGCCCTAGTAGCAGGTATTGGCGATATCGATCAATTAATTGTTCGGCATCTCGCGGCGACGACCGATATTCGTATTGGCGATGTGCTGGTTACCTCAGGCTTAGGCGGCCGGTTCCCTCCGGGCTATCCAGTTGCTAAGGTGACCGACATTTATATTGCTCCAGGTGCGGCTTTCGCGACGGTTACAGCTGTGCCGCTCGCTCATCTCGATCGCGGCCGGCATGTTCTCATCGCTCAATACGCGGCGGCTGACGCCACTGTTACACCGTGAAGAATGCACACGCGCGCTGGGTGATCTGGTCATCGTTGTTCGTGGGCCTCATCCTCTATGTCGCACCGCTACCGCTAAGCTGGCGATGGTTTCGTCCTGAATTGCCATTGCTTGTACTCTTCTACTGGAATCTAGCATTGCCGCATCGAGTCGGTATTTTTAGCGCCGCGGTGACTGGGCTCACCCTCGATATCATCAACGGCTCTGCCGTTGGAGCACTCGGCTTCGGAGCGGTCATCAGTACTTTGTTCATATTGCTTAACTATCAACGATTAAGGCAATTTGACACGTTACTGCAAAGCGTCGCGATGGGATTACTCGTGGGCTTAGCATTGATCATTGAGCGCTGGCTACATGGCTTTTTGGGAATGACTGGGGCAGGTTTGGGGTTCATCTACTCGCTACCCGCGACGATACTGTTTTGGCCCCTAGTGCGGAATAGTTTGCGGGGATTGCGCCGATACTACGAGGTCGAATAGTGGATGTAATTCTGGCATCAGCGAGTCCTCGGCGAAAAGCGTTGCTTGGCCTTTTATGGCATCAATTCTCGAGCCTTCCCGCAGATATTGATGAGAGCGTATTGCCTCAAGAATTGCCCCAAACCTACGTCTCCCGTGTGGCCCGTGAAAAAGCGCGCGTTTGTGCAGAAAGAACGCAAGATCACGCGCTTGTTTTAGCCGCGGATACAACAATTAGTCTCGATGAGCACATTGTAGGCAAGCCAGTCGACTATGATCACGCTAAGACAATATTGCGCAGTTTGTCAGGCCGTGAGCACCAGGTGCTCACGGCCGTATCGGCGCGTCGAGGTGAGCTTTGCAAAGACATATTGGTGGCAAGCACGGTGACATTTACGACCCTAAGCGATGATCTTATTGAATCCTATTTGGCCACTGATGAGCCTTGGGACAAAGCAGGCGCTTACGCGATCCAAGGTCGAGCAGGGAGTTTTGTTACGCGCATTGAGGGTAGTTACTCCGCAGTCGTAGGGTTACCGTTGGCAGAAACTCGAGAGCTGTTAGCTTTTTTCGGGCTCGCCCCTGATTGGGCATTGAGCATTGATGATTGAGCGCATTCATCGAGGTTTAGCGGGCTTTATTTGGCAGCTCCTCATTGTCGCCATCGTAGTGCTTGCTGTGTATGTCTCTGCAGCCCGAGTCATGCTGGGGCTATTGCCGAGTTACCGCAGTGCACTCAACGACGTGTTATCTGAACAGATTGGTACACGCATTGAGATCGGTGAGCTCAGCGCAGAGCTTATTGGTTTTACACCACAGCTGATCCTGCAAGACTTGGCGTTACAGCTGCCAGGCCCCGCAGAAAACAGCATGGCGGTCGACAACGCTATTCTGAGTATCGATATGTGGCACTCGCTTTTGGCGCTTCAGCCACGCTTGGGTGGTCTATCGCTCGAGGGCATGAGGGTTGAATTCCATGCAGACCGTGACACGCAAACTGAGTCACGCACCGATCTATCAACCCTTGCAGATATTCTCCGTCGTTTCCGCAAGGTTGCTATAACTAACGCACAGATTGCCCTAGTTTCTGGTGAGAAAACAATGGCAATGGCTATGGACGCTGAACTCTACAGAGAGCGCAGTTTGCGTGATGTCCGAGTTAGGTTAAGTGATGACAGCGGCTTAATGGCCACGATTGAAGGTCGAGGAATCGGTGACCCCCTTCGTTTCGATACGTTTAGTGGCGATTACCATGGGTTCGTCGAGGGTGACTTAAATCCGCTATTAGCCCGATTAGATCTACCCATGACAGCACAGATCGATACGCAGTTTTGGCTCGCCATACGGTCGGGTGATCCTGTTTTTACTGTGCAGGCAGAGCTCTCTGATATTCACTATGCCCGTGAGGATCAGTCGAATACCAGTGCTTCTCTCGCATCGTTAAAGACTAGCGCCCGCTTGCGTCAAACCGACAACGGGTGGCGTCTTCGGCTGCAAAATCTAAATTTGACCCAAGATAATCGTGAGGCATCACTCGCTAGAGCCCAAGTTGATGTAGTAGGCGGTAGCTTAG
>CAJQLP010000222.1 GCA_905479205.1 uncultured Luminiphilus sp. | reverse complement strand
GTCATGAGATGCGTACTCCACTCAGCGGCATCATTAGTGCGTTGACGCTGCTCAAAGATAAGCAACACGATGATCGCAGCCATGAACTTATTCGCCTCGCTAACTACAGCGCCACGCGACTACTAGAGGTTATTAATTACACGTTAGATTCTGTCGCTCTGGACGCAGGTGAGTCTGGAGAAGATGATGAAGTGTTTGATCTCAATGTGATGATTGATGAGAGCTTGGCCCTAATTCAAGCGAAGGCTCTTGAGAAGGGCGTTGAGTTACGTAGAACCGGGCAGCAATATTTTGAGGAGAGTTACCTAGGACGGCCGAAATTACTCCGGCAAGTTTTATTGAATCTACTTGGCAACGCTATTAAGTTTGCAGAGCGCGGGGTTGTCGTGGTGTCGGCACAGATTAAAGAATCCCATTCGAAGGGTGCTGACGTCATAGCATTTTCGGTGGCCGATGACGGTCCCGGCATTCCTGAAGAACTTCAAGCGAAGATTTTTGACCCATTTACGACGGGTCTCACCGAACAAACAAAATCCCACAAGGGAACAGGTCTTGGCTTGAGCATTGTTAAGCGTTTTGTTGAGACGCTTGGAGGGGCCATCGAGGTCGAATCACAAGTTGGTCTGGGTTCTACCTTTAGTTTTGAGCTGCCGATGGTTCGGGCAGGTAAGATCAATGCAGGCGCGGAGCAAATAACTTCTTCATCTGACGCTGCTTGTCAATTAACGGGATCGATTCTTATCGTCGATGATGTGCATGAAAATCTGCTTTTAAACGCGAATATTTTGGAAACGCTGGGCTTGAACGTTGATGTAGCCTCTTCAGGGGAAGAGGCTGTACATAAAGTGCTCTCTAGTCCCGATAAGTTTGATATTGTATTTATGGATTTGGATATGCCGGGTATCGACGGCTTAGAGGCGACGAGGCAAATCGTAGAGGCAGGTACTGCGCAATCCTTGCGGATAGTTGCTTTGAGTGCACATAATTCAGACGAAGATCGCCGTAATGCGATTAAGAGCGGCATGTCTAATTTCATGGTCAAACCTCTCATACGTGATGTAGTGCTGCGCGAGCTGCGCGAGTGGTTGCCCCATGAGGCTTCAGATAGCGCGAAAAGTCTACAAAGTGCGCAGCTCAGTGAAGAATTATCAGTGACTGAAAACGCCCAAGCGCCCACGATTTTGCCAGATGCGCAGGCAGAGCTCATACTTTTTGAGCCGCAAAAAGTCGAGGCGCTCGTGAAAGACCTCGGTCTTGAAGTGGTGAGGAAATTGGTAAAGAAGTTTCTTACTGAGTCAGCCGAGCGTTGGAATGCTTTGGAAAAAGGCGTCGCTGCTGAGGAGACTGCGACGATCTCTCGCGAGTCACATACCTTAGGGAGTTCTTGTTTAACGTTCGGTATTGTGGGCGCCGGTCAACACTTTCGTCAAATCGAAGCGCAAATCAATGCGGGTGAAACGATCACCATGTCGGCGCTTGGAGCGATTGAGCAGCCCTTAGTAATAGGTATTCAAAACCTCGAAGCGCGATTGCGTGACGAGGCGTAAGTTCGGTCATAACAATAAATAGCAGGGAGTATTGCGGTGTTAACGTTGTCACGATTATTAATTGGCCTTGGGTCTCTTTTATTGCTTTTAGTGGGGCTCGGTTTTTGGTTCGATGTTGAGCAATCTTTGCTCCAAATGGGTATCACCACCACGGCGAATCATGGTTTGGGTACGGTGCGTGCCGATATCGGAGGTTTCTTTTTGAGCGGAGGCGCCTTGGGAGTATTGGCCGCTTTGTCATTGAACCGGAACTTACTCTGGCCTGTGCAGTTACTTCTAGTGGTGGCCCTTATTGGTCGATTGGTTACCCTTGGCATTGATGGCCCTGAGGCTGCGGGTGTGTCTAGTATGGGTATTGAGATCTTGCTAATTGCCGTTTTTCAATGGAGCCGTAATATTTGGCCCACCACACCGTTATGACGTCACATTAAGTAGTGTTGAAGTTATGATCTCTCGGGTTTTAGAGGGATCTATGACCGTGTCAATTTCCAAAAAGCTAGCTGTTTCAGTGGCTTTGCCGCGCTCGTACATCTCAGAGAGCAGCGAGTCATAGAGCGCCTTTCTCTGATCATCATCGGCAGCCGCTTCAAGCTCCTGCTTGAAGCCTAACTTAACGGCTCCCTCCAGTCCCATGGCGCCAAACTCACCCTCTGGCCAGCTGGCAGCTAGCACAGGCACTTCGAATGAACCGCCAGCCATGGCCATTGCGCCAAGACCGTACCCGCGCCGCAGAAATATACTGACAATAGGCTGACTAAACGTCGCGCCAGCGATAAATAGCTCTGACATTACGCCCGGCGCACCTGCTTCCTCACTGCTGGGCCCGACCATAAATCCCGGAGTGTCGATCAGAGAAATTAGCGGTAGCTTCCATCGTTCCGCCAGTCGGAAAAGATCAGATGCCTTTTGTGCTGCCTGAGTGTCAATTGCTCCACCCAAATGGCGGCAATCACTGGCCATAACCGCGACAGGTATGCCGGCGACACGTGCGAGTCCTGCAAAGATAGCTTTGCCATAGTCGCTACGGATCTCCAAAAGCGAGTCGATATCTGTGAGCGTCGTAATTATAGAGCGTACGTTGTAGGCCATGCGTCGGTTGCTAGGTAAGCTATCTCGCAAGTGCGATTGGTCATGGGCTTGCCAAATAGCAGCTCGACCTTGGGTATAGCTCAGCGCAAGTTTTGCAATAGAGGTGGCGTGCGATTCATCATCAGCGAGCACATCCACCACACCGTTACGAAGGTGTGTCTCAACAGGCCCTATTTCAGTCGGCTTATAGTGGCCGAGCCCGCCGCCCTCTATCATTGCGGGGCCCGCCATTCCGATATAACTGTTTCTTGTCGCTATCCTCAAATCTGCCGCGCCAAATAAGGCGGCATTGCCTGCGAAACAAAAGCCATGATTTACAGCGATTCTGGGAACGTGTCCCGCTAAGCCTGCCCAACAATAAAACGTATGCACGTTAAGGCCTCCCATTGCGATAAGCACATCTGTATCGCCCGGGCGTCCACCGCCTCCTTCGGTATACATAATTATGGGTAGAGCTTGCTGGCGTGCCAGCTTAAGTATTCGGTCGATCTTTTTGTGATGAAAGAAACCTTGTGTGCCAGCAAGTACTGAGTAGTCATTTACGATCAAAGCCGTTGCCGTTCGCTCCCTCGGGTAGCTGTCGGCGTTGACCGGCCCAATGACAGTTAATACGCCATCGCCGGGTGTTTCGACTTGTAAATCCTTT
>CAJQLP010000221.1 GCA_905479205.1 uncultured Luminiphilus sp. | reverse complement strand
GTGCTCAAAGAGCGACTCGCGTTTGAGGGATTCGTAGTCAGTGATTGGAACGGTATTGGTCAAGTTAATGGCTGCACTAATGCTAACTGCGCACAGGCTATCAATGCTGGTATCGACATGGTCATGGCCCCTGAAGATTGGAAGGAGTTACATGGGGTCATTCTTGAGCAAGTCCGAACAGGGGAGATAACAGAGGCGCGAATTGATGACGCGGTAACGCGCATATTAAAGGTAAAAGCGAAAGTGGGGTTGCTTGACCGTAAACCTCCGTCTGCAACCGCGGCCGCATTCAAAGATTCCGTTGGGTCCCCAGAGCATCGGTCATTGGCGCGGCAGGCGGTCCGAAAATCCCTTGTAATGCTGAAGAACGAGCAGAGCTTACTCCCGCTTCAGCCCACGGGAACTTACCTTATTGCAGGCTCCGCTGCTGATGACATCGGCATGCAGTCGGGTGGTTGGACAATCAGCTGGCAAGGCACGGGCAATGTTAAGAGTGATTTCCCAGGTGGCACATCGATTCTTGATGGCTTGGCTGAGCAAATTGATGCTGCCGGAGGTCGAGTATTGTCTGCCAAGGACTACGCTGGCAGCGAGAAACCTGATGCCGTAATTTATGTCTTTGGTGAAACACCCTATGCTGAAGGTGTGGGTGATATAGAAACTTTGGCATGGCAACAGCGAAGCCAGCATGACAAAAAAGCGATCGATTACTGGCGTGCACAGGGTATACCCGTTGTCAGCGTTTTCGTCACAGGCAGGCCTCGTTGGACTAACGCTGAGATCAACGCATCCAATGCGTTCGTAGTTGCTTGGTTGCCGGGTTCCGAGGGCGCAGGTGTTGCCGATGTCCTCCTTAAAGATGCCAATGGGTCAGTGCAATATGATTTTGTCGGTCGGCTACCCATGGCGTGGCCTGCGAACGACGTCAATGCAATAGACACTGATCGACCTGTTCAAGAAACTGCATTTCCCCTGGGATTTGGCTTGGCTGCCTCGGAGAGCACGATGTTTACCGCATTGTCCGAGCAAGCGGTGGGCAAACTTGACGACAGCACCGAGATTCTTTTTGAGGGTGGTGCTCTAGCGCCTTGGATGATTTATCTAGGTGACGAGAAGGATCCTGCCCTGGCCGCAGGGCCGGGTAGTGCTAAATCTGCTGGCGGCGGGCTGCTTTTGAGCGTCACTGATCGAGATACTCAAGAGGATGCTCGCCGTTTGCAATGGGTTGATGGCGGGCCAACAGCGTCAATATATTTCGGTCGTGGTCAAGCGTGGGATGCTTCAGGACTGGCTAGTGCCGAGGGCGCGCTTAGCGTCGACTGGCGCTGGCTTAGCGGGGACTTGGACGATCTACAATTGCTCATAAGCTGCGGTGTTGATTGCGCCGCCAGCGTACCCATGGCGCCAATGATTGCGGATGCAACGGCGGGTAAATGGCTTACCTTGTCGCTGCCCTTAAGATGTTTGTCAGCTGCTGGCATCGATGTTACCCGACTGGAATCACCGTTTGGTTTGCAGGCCAAAGGACCTTTGATGATAGAATTTTCAGCGGTTTTCGTAACTGATACGCCGGCGACGAGCGGCGCGTTGGATTGCCCAAGCTTTTATAATACCAATAACTAACGACGCCACTAAAGGGCATCGAGGAATACATTATGCTAAGTACACTAGACCTCAGTATTGTGGCGATTTACGCCATTGCGCTTTTTGCTCTGGCCCAGTGGGTGTCTCGAGAAAAAGGTGATCATGAAAAAGACGCTTCCGACTATTTTCTCGCCGGTAAATCGCTCCCTTGGTGGGCGATAGGTGCGTCGTTAATCGCGGCGAATATTTCTGCAGAGCAAATCATTGGCATGTCAGGTTCGGGCTATGCCATTGGCTTGGCGATCGCTTCTTACGAGTGGATGGCTGCGATAACCCTGATCTTAGTCGGTAAGTATTTATTGCCGGTGTTCTTAAAGACGGGTATCTACACGATGCCTCAATTCCTGGAGCAACGTTACGATCATCGTGTGCGGATGGTCATGGCATCGTTCTGGCTCGGTGTTTATGTGCTGGTTAACTTGACCTCTATTTTGTGGCTGGGAGCCCTAGCATTGGGTACCGTAGCAGGCGTTGATCAGACCTTGGGTCTAGTGCTTCTTGGATCTTTTGCCATCGCTTATTCGCTCTATGGTGGCCTCAAGGCCGTTGCTTTGACCGATATTTTGCAAGTTGTTTTGTTGGTCGCCGGCGGATTGATGATCACCTGGATCTTGCTTGATCAGATTGGCGCGGGGCAGGGTGTATTTGCGGGCTTCAATTCGTTACTCGAAAATGCGCCAGAGAAATTCGACATGATTTTGTCGAAAGATAACCCTCACTATGCAAGTTTGCCCGGTATCTCGGTACTAGTAGGCGGTATGTGGATTATGAATGTGTCCTATTGGGGGTTTAATCAATACATTATTCAGCGAGCATTGGCTGCGAAAAGCCCCGATGAAGCGCAGAAAGGCATCGTTTTTGCAGCGTTTCTGAAATTGCTGATGCCCGTCATCGTTGTATTGCCTGGTATCGCGATGTTTGCTCTCGACGCTCAACTCACAACACCTGACCAGGCATATCCTGCGGCCATGACCTTACTGCCTACGGGCATTAAAGGTTTGGTTTTTGCCGCGCTGCTAGCGGCTATTGTGTCGTCGCTCGCCTCTATGTGTAACAGCATCTCAACGATATTCACGGTGGACGTTTACCCCTACCTGTCACCATCAAAGCACTCGGAACACACGCGGGTGAATATTGGGCGTATTACCTCAGTGACTGCGATGATTATCGCAGCGGTGGTTGCCGAGCCGCTGTTGGGCAAATTTGATCAGGCCTTTCAGTATATTCAAGAATTCACTGGCTTCTTCACCCCAGGTATTGTGGTGATCTTCCTCCTTGGTATGTTTTGGCGTCGTACAACGGCAACCGCAGCGCTGCTAGCAGCGATTTCCTCAGCGGTATTCTCGTTAGCGCTTAAACTGCTTTGGCCTGAGCTACCCTTTATCGATCGAGTCGGCTTGGTATTTCTTGCCTGCGTTGCGATCGCTGTGACCTGGTCGATTATGCGTCCGAAGGCGACGCCCGGATTTGTTGAGTTGGGTGACGTGCGTTTTAGCACATCGACAGGCTTCAATATTAGTGCAGTGATCGTGGTGTTAATTTTAGGAGCTCTTTATGTCACGTGGTGGTAAACAACTCTCTTGCCTGGTCGCTGCTATAGCGCTTATTTCACAAGCCAGCGCCAATGAGTGTAAACCTACGTGGCAGCAGGAGTTTGACACGCCCCTCGATGAGGGGGTCTGGAATACGGTTAAAGGTGATGGCTGCGACATCGATCTCTGCGGTTGGGGGAATCAGGAAAAGCAGTACTACCATGCAGACGCTCTTGAGGTTACTGACGGAGTGCTGAAAATCACGGCCTCGCAGGACGAAGCTGGACAGATTTTATCGGGAAAGATTACCACTGCGGGTCACTTCTCACAGAAGTTTGGGCGCTTTGAGGCACGGATGAAGTTGCCTGCAGGGCGCGGCCTGTGGCCGGCGTTTTGGATGATGCCTGAAGGGCAGCAGAAGCCTTGGCCCCATGAAGGTGAGATTGATATTCTCGAATGGACGGGGAATGAGCCTCATCGAATCATTGGCGCAGTACATTTTGGTGACGAGTGGCCCAATAATGTTCATTACAGTGAGACGCTACTGACGCCCGCCGTCTGGTCGGGTGATTATCATGTTTATGGAGTGGAGTGGTCACCGCAAAGTATTCGATGGACAGTCGACGGTCGTGTTCATGGAGAGGCTAATTCGGACAACATAGCTCCTTGGCGCTGGGTATTCGATGACATGCCGTTTTATCTCATCTTGAACATGGCGGTTGGGGGAACATTGGGTGGCGAGGTCGTCATGGACGATTTGCCTGCTACCTTGGAAGTCGATTGGGTGCGCGTTTACGATGGGCACTGCGATTGAACGCATTACGATGTCATTGACTGGCTTCGAATTTGGAAGTCTCG
>CAJQLP010000220.1 GCA_905479205.1 uncultured Luminiphilus sp. | reverse complement strand
CGATGATGTGGCGATCGCCGCCGATGGGACGATTTGGTTTTCAGATGCATCTCAGCGGTTTGGTTTTGAGGATAACCTTTTGGATTTCTTCGAAGGCAGCATGACTGGCCGGCTCATGTCCTATAACCCAAATAGCGGCGAGACGACCGTTCATATTGAAGGCTTGTTCTTTGCTAATGGCGTCACTATGGGACCTAAGGATGCCTATGTATTGGTTAATGAGACCGGTTTAGGTCGAGTGCAACGTTACTGGCTGACTGGGCGAAAAGCTCATACATCAGATATTTTCATTGAGCATTTGCCGGGCACTCCCGACAATATTAACTTCGACGGTAGCGATACTTTTTGGATTGCTATGCCCGCATTGCGTGACGGTATTGATGTGCTAGCTGATAAACCATTGATTCGGCGCTTGATGTCGGTCTTACCTACGGCGGCACTTACTTCAGCGGCTAATGTTGCGAGTCTCGTTGTGGGTGTCGATCTTGAAGGTAGGGTAGTAGCGAATCTGCAAGACTCTGAACTTCGTTACAATTATGTCACCAGCGCAACACCCTGTGGAGATGATATGTGGTTAGGTAGCTTACATATGTTTTCCGTTGCTCGATTGCCAGCAGCGTCTTTAACGAATTAATTGGAGCAGTAATTATGTCAGCCCCTTTGTTATCTCGCCGAGACCTTGAGTTTTATTTGTATGAGCTTTTCGAGGTTGAAACTTTAGCATCTCGCGAACGCTACGCTGACCACAATCGAGAGTCGTTTAACGCGGCCATGGATATCGCTGAGAAGCTTGCGGAAGAGTACTTCGTGCCTATTAGAGCCAAGGTAGACATGAATCAACCCGACTGGGATGGCGAAAAGGTCATCATGATCCCTGAGATTAAGCGTGCCTACGATGCGGTCGCAGAGGCGGGTCTGATCTGCCCCGACCAGGACTACGACATGGGCGGTATGCAACTCCCTCTAGTCGTTTCGGCATGTGCCATGGGCTATCTCACTGCAGCGGCTAGTACGACTAATGGTTTCCATGCACTGACAGCCGCCAACGCAAACTTACTTGAAACCCACGGCACTCAGGAACAAATCGACACGTGGGTCTCACGTCTTCGCACTGGCGAGTTCGCCGGCACAATGGCTTTATCGGAACCCCAAGCAGGGTCTAGTTTAGCCGATATGCGAACTAAAGCGGTTCCTCAGGCGGATGGCACTTATCGATTATTTGGAAATAAGATCTGGATATCCGGTGGCGATCATGAGCTATCGAGCAATATTGTCCACGCTGTGCTTGCGCGAATCGAAGGTGCTCCTCCGGGCGTCAAAGGCATCTCGTTATTTATCTGCCCTAAATTTCTGCTCAACGACGATGGATCTCTCGGTGCACGTAACGATGTGCAGCTCGCAGGACTCTTTCATAAAATGGGGGGTCGTGGACAGACCTCTACGGCGCTAAATTTCGGAGAGAATGACGGCGCTGTGGCGTATTTAGTCGGTGAGCCACATCAGGGACTCAAATACATGTTTCACATGATGAATGAAGCTAGGGTAATGGTGGGCACCAGTGGCGCAACACTTGCTATGTGTGGTTATCAGTATAGTTTGGAGTACGCGCGCGAGCGGCCACAAGGTCGCAAGCCCTCTAGCAAGGATCCCTTATCAGAGCCCGTTATGCTTATTGAGCATGCTGATATACGCCGAATGCTGCTGGCGCAGAAGGCCTATGCAGAAGGGAGCTGGAGTCTGTGTCTATTCGCCTCTCAGTTGGTGGATGATTGGAAAACGCACCCCGAGGAAAGCGGCCGACAAGCTGCTTTCGAGTTGCTCGATTTTCTAACGCCCATCGTGAAGACATGGCCTTCAGAGTACGGACCTAAAGCCAATGATTTGGCGATTCAAGTGTTGGGCGGCGCCGGCTATACTAATGACCACCCTGTTGAGCTCATGTACCGTGACAATCGTTTAAATCCAATACATGAAGGGACGACGGGCATCCAATCCCTCGACCTATTGGGTCGTAAAGTTCCTCAAAACGGCATGGCCGGTTATCAGCGGTGCATAGAGGGTATTAGCGCTGATTTACAAAAAGCCGAGGGCATTCGCGCGCTTGTTACTATGTGTGATGCGCTCGATCTCGCTGTTAAAGATCTTCAACGTACAACTACATCTTTGTTGAGTGCTATGACGAGTCAGGATATCGATCTCGTCATGGCCAATTCAGTTCGCTATCTTGAATTTTTCGGTCACGTTGTCGTCGGTTGGATGTGGTTACGCCAAGGTATGACTGCTGCCAAAGCGCTGGAGAAAGCGTCTGATGACGACGCGTTTTATAAGGGCAAAGTACAGGCGATGAATTATTTCGCCCGCTGGGAGCTCCCCCAAACCGCAGTGTGGGCCGATCTACTCTGTGGTCTCGACGACACGACCTACGCGATGCAAGCAGAGTGGTTCTAGAGCAGCACCCCCAGCATCTTCTCTGCAAATGATGCTGGGCTTGGCTTTATTTTGACTGCGCCGTTAGCCACTCGCGCATACGAACTTCCAATGCGTCGAGAGGAATGGCGCCAGCCCCTAAAAGCTCGTCGTGAAACGCTCGAATGTCAAAGTTATCTCCGAGCGTCTGCTCAGCCTCGGTACGGAGAGCGAGTATTTTTAACTGGCCTATTTTGTAAGCCAATGCTTGTCCGGGCCAACCAATATAGCGATCGATTTCATTGACAATATCGGCTTCTGTTTTGGCGGCATTGGCTTTGAAGTAATCGATAGCTTGTTCGCGACTCCAGCCGAAATAATGCATTCCGGTATCAACGACCAGTCTCACTGCGCGCCACATGTCATAGACGAGCTGCCCATAGCGGGAGTAGGGATCCTGATAAAGCCCCATGTCGTACCCTAATCGCTCCGAATAAAGCCCCCAGCCCTCAATAAACGCGGTAACACTGCTGTTACGGCGAAACTCAGGGAGCTCGCCCAATTCTTGAGCCAGAGCTATCTGCAAATGGTGCCCCGGCACGCTTTCATGAACACTTAACACTTCCATTTCAAATTTTGGCCGGACTTCCGGTCGATGGAGATTAACGTAATACCAGCCTGGACGAGTACCGTCGGCGGCGGGGCGCATGTAATACGCGGTCGTGGTGTCAGGTGCAATGGCTGCCGGGATTGGCCGAACTCCGTAGGGCATGCGCGGCAGTTTGCCAAAGAGTTTCACCAGCTGTGGATCTAGACGCTTTGAGATGGCTTGATAACCCTCTAGCAGCGCCTCGGGTGTTTCGTAGTAGAACTGTGGATCAGTTCGCAAGAAGGAATTAAATGCTTGAATATCACCCTCGAACCCCACTTCATCGATAACAGTTTCCATTTCATGTCGAATACGGGCCACTTCATCCAAGCCAATTTGATGAATCTCCTCGGGGGATAGGGACGTCGTGGTGAACGACGCAGCTCGTTGTCTGTAGGCTGCCTTACCCTCGGGAAGGCTACCCAAGCCGGGTTCTTTTCGCGAGGCGGGCAGGTAGGTGTCGCGCATGAATTGTCCAAAATCGCGATACGCAGGATTGAGAACTCCTGTAATGATAGCCTGAGCCTCTGCCCGTAATTCGCTGGCGGTAACAGCATCGATCGACTCGGGTATGTTTATGAACGCTTTATAAAAAGGGTTTTGAGTAGGATCTTCTGTAACGACTCGATCGATTTGGTCAGGTACCCGCTGCATGACGATCTGCGCTTGGGTTCGCTGATTAGCGATTCCTTGCTCGAGCAACAGTTGATACTGATCAAGCTGCGATGGCAGCGCCTGTAGACGTGCGAGCCAGTCTCGATAGTCTTGCTCTGTTTCAAAGGGCAGGCGTTCGGCCATGCCGTGTCGATGCTGGGGACCGCTACGCATATTAACTGGCATGAGATGCATGCCATTCTCAAACGCCTCAGTATCGTCTCGCAGGTCGCGCAGTAACATGGCGCGGTTTAATTGGGCCGACTCGCTGAGGCTTGAGGGTTCAATAGCCGTTAGTTGCTTGATAAAGCTTTGTAGGCTCTTGTGACGTGCCTCGTGTGCTTTAGGACTAACATCGGTCCACTGCCTGTTACCCGATCGATCACCGTACTCAAGGCGCATTTCTGGGTACTCGGAAAGAACCCATGCCCAATGTTTATCGATGATGGTATTAACGGCGGCGTCTTGTGCTGAACTGAACCCACTGGTGAGTGTCAGAAGCGCGGCGAGTAGCAGCCGAATAAAATTGGCGTGTACACATCTAATAAACACGATTAGAGATCCTCTTCGCTATTTACAGTGAAATATCAGCATAATACAAAAAAACGCCGCAAGAGCGGCGTTTTCAGGGAGTCGCGGGGGTTCTACGCGCGGCCGAGTATCGAGCGAGCGACCAGCTCACGCATAATTTCTGACGAACCACCGTAAATAGTTTGGATACGCGCGTCGGTATAAAAACGCGAAATGGGGTATTCCGTAGTGTAACCATAGCCACCGAATAATTGCAGGCAGTCGTTGGCTACACGACACTGCATCTCGCAGCTCGCGAGCTTGAGCATCGCGGCTTGGTCTGTCCCGAGTTCTTCGCGGGTGTATTTGTCAGCACACTTTTCATAAAATGCGCGATTGAGTTCGATCTCAGTCTTAACTTCAGCGAGTTTGAAGCGGGTGTTTTGGAACTGTCCCACTTTTTGACCAAATGCTTGACGCTCTTGTACGTATTGAACGGTGATATCGAGTGCGCCTTCAGAAGCCGCGACAGCCTGAGCTGCAATGCCTAGACGCTCCCTCGGTAGTTCATCCATCAATATTGCGAAGCCTTTATTAACTTCACCGAGTAATGCATCGGCAGGTAGGCGCACATCAGTGAAAAATAGCAGCGCTGTATCCGAAGTATGCTGGCCAATCTTCTCAAGCTTTTTCGATTTTTCGAAGCCGGGAGCATGGGCATCGACAAGAAACAGTGACGTACCCTTTGCCCCCTTACCCGGATCAGTAATCGCAGCCACGATAACCAAGTCAGCATGGATGCCATTAGTGATGAAAATCTTGGAGCCGTTTAATACCCACTCGTCGCCGTCGCGAACGGCGCTCGTGCGAATACCTTGCACATCAGAGCCTGCTCCGGGCTCCGTCATTGCCAGAGCGCCCACACAGTCACCGCTGACCATTCGAGGCAGCCATTGCGCTTTTTGCTCTGCGGTGCCGTGCCTCGTAAGGTAGGGCGCTACAATGTTGGAGTGAATGCCATAACCTGTAGCAATGCCACCAAAGCCCATATAGGCCAGCTCTTCGATCATCGCGAGAGTGACCTGAGCCGAAGTGCCAGCACCGCCATATTCCTCGCTCACATCGGGGCACAGCAAGCCGGCTTGACCTAGGGTATTCCAGAGCTCTCGAGGTACCATGTGCTGGGCTTCCCACTCTTCAAAATGAGGTGAAATTTCCTGCTCAAAGGCGCGTTTGGCCATGTCCCGGAATAGCGTCATTTCGTTGAAGTCGGCGGCTTGATTCATTGTTTAAGTCTCGGTAAATTTTTCGAGGTCGAAGTATGACCAATTATGGCGTGAGACACAAAACAAGTGGTTTAGCAGAGTCTCGTTTTTACACAATTCCTAAAACACTTGAAATAATGGTAACTTAGCTCGTTAAATGAGCCTGATAAATATGCCATTGCACTTGCAGCATTGAGTGAAGGTGCATATCGCTCGCTCCGGCAAACACATCTACCGAAAGCCATATTTCAGAAGTACATAACTAACGAGGTCATCATGCGGGAATACAAGCAATTTTATATCAACGGAGAGTGGGTCGAACCCACAAGCCCCAACAATTTCGACGTTCTTAATCCGGCCACTGAAGAGGTATGTGCAACAATTTCTTTGGGCAATGAAACCGACGTGGATAAGGCGGTGGCGGCTGCGAAAGCGGCATTTGAAACCTTCAGTCAGACCAGTGTTGAAGAGCGTATTGCGCTGCTTGAACGTATTGCCGAAGTCTACCAAAGCCGGATTGCTGACATGGCTGAAGCGATCCGACTTGAAATGGGCGCGCCTATTAGCCTGGCTTCAACCGCTCAAGCATATGCAGGTTTAGGGCATATTATGGAAGCGGCAAAGGTATTGAAAACGTTTGCGTTCGATGAGCAGTTGGGCGAGCACCGCGTGGTTAAAGAACCCATAGGCGTGTGTGGACTCATTACCCCTTGGAACTGGCCTGTTAACCAAGTGAGTTGCAAAGTCGCGCCAGCCTTGGCCGTCGGTTGTACTATGGTTCTCAAGCCTAGCGAAGTCGCACCACTTTCATCTTACCTCTACGCTGAAATTCTTCACGAAGCAGGTGTGCCCGCAGGCGTATTTAATCTCGTGAACGGTGATGGTCCGACCGTAGGTACAGCGCTGTCTGTACACCCCGATGTCGACATGATGTCATTTACTGGCTCAACTCGTGCAGGATCACTGGTCGCACAAAATGCTGCGCCCACCGTTAAGCGTGTGACCCAAGAATTGGGTGGCAAATCGCCCAACATTATTCTTGATGACGCCGATTTGGGCGCTGCGGTTACCCGGGGCGTACTTCATATGTACCACAACACCGGTCAGTCGTGTAATGCACCTTCGCGCATGCTGGTGCCCCGAGCCAAGTTAGCAGAGGCTGAAGCAATTGCGACGGCAGTGACGGCCGATATGGTGGTTATTGGCGACACTGCGGAGGAAGCGACGACAATGGGGCCTGTTGTTTCTAAGGTGCAGTGGGACAAGATTCAGGGCCTGATAGGTAAAGGTATTGATGAAGGTGCGAAGCTCGTTTGTGGCGGTTTAGGATTACCTGACGGCATTGAGCGTGGCTATTACGTCAAGCCCACTGTATTTTCTGAGGTAAACAACGACATGACTGTTGCGAGGGAAGAAATTTTTGGTCCCGTGCTCGTTATGATTCCCTATGACACCGAAGAAGAAGCAATTCGCATTGCTAACGACACGCCCTATGGTCTTGCAGGCTATGTTCAGAGCGAGGATATTGAGCGTGCGCGCAAAGTGGCGTCGAGAATTCGCGCGGGTAATATCCACTTAAACGGCGCGTCGGGCGGTACAGACGTGCCCTTTGGTGGGTTCAAGCAGTCAGGTAATGGTCGTGAGTGGGGTGCTCATGGTTTTACCGATTACTTGGAAATCAAAGCGATTGAGGGTTACGGAGCAGCGTAACTTAATAAGAAAAAGGCGCCTTTGAGGCGCCTTTTTCTTGGCTACTTTCACTCGACGCCAGAACTCAGGAGTATCCAGTGGCTGATGTAATATTAGCGATTGATCAGGGAACAACAGGAACAACGGTTGCGTTAATGGATGCCAGTGGCCGGTTGTTAAAAAGCGTTAATCACGAATTCCCGCAAATTTATCCTCAACCCGGTTGGGTAGAACACGATCCTGAAGCGATATGGCTATCTGTACTAAAGGGCATTCGCGCGCTTTTTAAGACGCGGTTAGCGAAGTCTTCCCAGATTGTCGCGATCGGTATCACCAACCAGCGTGAAACAGCATTGCTTTGGGATCGCGATACGGGTGAGGCGCTCAATAATGCGGTCGTATGGCAGTGTCGCCGCACGACCGATTATTGCCAGTCGCTACAGAAGAGAGGCAAAGAGTCTATCGTTAAAGAAAAAACCGGCCTCGTATTGGATCCGTATTTTTCGGCGAGTAAATTTCGCTGGCTTCTCAAAAACACACCAGGCATCGAGCGTCGGCTAAAGCAAGGTAAGGTTGCCGCGGGCACGGTTGACTCGTTTTTGTTATGGCGTTTAACCGGTGGGGCGGTACATGCTACCGATGTCTCCAATGCTTCTCGTACGTCCTTGCTGAATATCGATCAGGGTGATTGGGACGATGAACTGTTATCCATTTTTCAAGTGCCGCGAAATATTCTTCCCGAGGTGCGCGCCTCCAGTACGATTTTAGGTCGCACTAAAGGACTTGCCGGACTACCCGATGGCATTCCCATCGCCGGTATAGCAGGAGACCAGCAAGCAGCATTGTTTGGGCAGGCCTGCTTCAAGCCTGGTGAGGCTAAGTGCACGTTTGGTACCGGGTCGTTTATTTTAATGAACACCGGTTCGACGCGCGTTAATTCAAAAGCGGGATTGCTCACCACCGTCGGTTGGCAGCTGGGAGAAGAGGGGCCTATTGAATACGCGCTCGAGGGTGGCGCCTTTGTGTGTGGCGCTGCCGTACAGTGGCTTCGCGATCAGCTCGGCTTGATCAAGACCGCTGCGGAGATCGAAAGTTTGGCGGCCAGTGTGTCCGACAGTGGGGGCGTCGAGTTTGTTCCCGCGCTCACAGGTTTAGGCGCGCCTTACTGGGACCCTGAGGCGCGTGGCTTGCTCTGCGGCCTCACCAGAGGGACGGGGCGTGCGCATATTGCCCGCGCAACACTCGATGCGATGGCGCTTCAAAATGCCGATATTTTGCGTGCGATGGAACAAGATATAGATGCGCGAATGAAGCCTCTGCGTGTTGATGGCGGTGCCGCGGCTAATAACCTTCTCATGCAATTACAAGCTGACTATTTGGGACGAAAAATCATTCGTCCTACGGTCATTGAAACCACCGTTGCTGGTGCTTGTTTCCTTGCTGGACTTGGGGTTGGCCTTTGGAGTTCGACCGCTGAAATTAGTAAAATCTGGGGTATAGAGCGAGACTTCACTGTGGCGTTGCCGCCAAAGAAGCGGGCTCAACGTGTCGCTCAATGGCACCATGCGGTGCGACGTGCACAGATGAGTGTTTAATCGCGTGGCGGACGTCATTCCCTTTGGCCCACGCAAAGCGCGAAAACCGGTTGATCAGACCTTATGCCGCAATGGGCATCACAAATGGAAAGTTGTTAAATCAGATCCGTTTGCGGTTCGCCGAGGGGAGTTGATAACCCGCTATCGGTGTGAGCGGTGCGGCAAGGAGAAAAACCGCGCCCAGTAAGCGAGCGGTGCTCCTCCCCGGATGTGCAGAGGCTACCCAATGTGGGTGCTTGGCGCACGGCGAACTTAGCGTTACTTTTACGATCACCGACAATGACACCCTAGGGACCCCCGCCATGACTGCCATGATTTATCCCACGACCAATCCTTCAGCGACGGAAACGATGGTGGTCGCCCGTGGAGAGGGACCTTACATCTTCGATAAGGCGGGTAAGCGCTACCTCGAGGGTATGGCGGGGCTTTGGTGCACTGCACTAGGCTACGGGAATGAAGAGATTATTGAGACGGCAACGCGCCAGATGCGAGAGCTCAGTTTTAGCCACATGTTTAGTGGTAAGACCCATCCAGCAGCCATCGAGTTGGCCGATAAACTTGCCGCAATGGTGCCGATAGAAAACGCGCAGGTATTCTTGGGTAATTCAGGGTCTGACGCTAATGACACGCTGATGAAGTTAATCCGCTATTACGCTGCAGCATCGGGACAGCCACAAAGAACAAAAATCATTGCGCGAGAAAAGGGTTATCACGGCGTCACACTGGCGTCGGCTGCACTCACCGGATTGGCCCCAAATCACACCCACTTTCAATTGCCGTTTGACGCCCTCGGCGTATTGCGCACGGGGGCACCACACTACTACCGCTGCGCGAATCCTGGCGAGAGTGAAGGCGAATTTGTCGCGCGACGCGCCGACGAGTTAGAACAGTTGATTTTGGCTGAGGGGCCAGACACCATTGCGGCAATGATTGCCGAACCGGTTAACGGCGCAGGGGGAGTCATCGTTCCCCCCGACGGTTACTTTGAGTCCATTCAGGCCGTTCTGGATCGTTATGGAATTATCTTGTGGGACGACGAGGTTATTTGCGGTTTTGGCCGATTAGGCACAGATTTTGGTGCGACGCGCCTGAATATGAAACCAAAGATGATGGCTTGTGCAAAAGCGTTGTCGTCGGCATATGTCCCCATTTCAGCGGCTATCGTCAGTGGCGACATCGCCGACGTAATTGCTGATTCTGCCACTCAGATGGGTGTGTTTGGGCATGGATACACCTATAGCGGTCACCCTTTAGGCTGTGCGGTCGCTTCAAAGGTAATCGATATTTATCAGCGCGATAATTTGTTCGAGCACGCGGCTGTGATGGGTCGATATCTTCAAAGTAAGCTGGCTTCGTACATCGATCATCCGTTAGTTGGCGAGGTCTCCTCTATTGGTTTACTGGGGGCACTAGAGCTCGTGGCCGATAAGGCAACTAAGAAACCGTTTGATGGTATGAAAGTCGCTCAATTTTGTGCTGCGGCTGCGGAGCAGAACGGCTTAATAGTCAGGCCATTGGGTGGAAATAGAATTGCATTATGTCCACCGCTCATCATTCAAGAGCAGCATGTAGACGAAATCGATCAGAAATTGCGTCGAGCACTAGACAGTACCCTCGACTGGGTGACGCGCGAGGGACTGAAGTAAGCTCAAGAAAGGCGGTATGCTAATCGAGCCCCAAAAAAAAGCCCGCTAAGGTAGCGGGCTTTCGGTTAAAGAAGCTAGCCGGTGTAGCTATGGTGAAATTCGGTTGTTGGCAAATGACCACTGGGGTAAAACCCGCTTGAAGCCGAGCAAGTTGCCTCTTCGTTACTGTTCGATATGAACTATTAGTCGCAAATTCAGTAGTTCAGCGGTCTAAACCGCCCATTAAGATATATTTAATTTCAAGGTAGTCTTCAATACCGTATTTGGACCCCTCGCGGCCCGAGCCAGACTCTTTAACCCCACCAAAGGGCGCCATTTCATTCGATATAACGCCCTCATTTACCCCAACAAT
Organism: uncultured Luminiphilus sp.; assembly: GCA_905479205.1. Classification (GTDB taxonomy): domain Bacteria; phylum Pseudomonadota; class Gammaproteobacteria; order Pseudomonadales; family Halieaceae; genus Luminiphilus. The sequence goes on along the minus strand of CAJQLP010000220.1, from coordinate 15,297 downwards.
ACCGTACTCGAGCGCTTCGGATACGCGCCATACACGGCCAATATCACGGGTGTAGAAGTAACTTGCCAAGCCAAACTCAGTATCGTTGGCTAAGGCGATAGCCTCTTCTTCAGTGTTGAAGGTAGTGATTGGTGCGACCGGGCCAAAAATCTCGTTCCGAAATACCGCCATAGTAGCGGTGACCCCGGTGATAATCGTCGGCTCATAAAAGCAGGGGCCTAGATCGCTAGGTTTTCCACCGAGAATGACTTTGCCACCATCAGCAACGGTTCGCTGGACAAGATCGTCAACATCGGCAACGGCTTTTTGATTAACTAGTGGGCCAAGGTGGACACCATCATGGGCCCCGTTACCTAGTTTGAACGCCCGTGTCGCCTCGACAAGTTTGGCGGTAAATGTTTCTACAACACTCGCGTGAACCAGTAAGCGATTCGAACACACACAGGTTTGGCCACTGTTTCGGTATTTAGATATCAGCGCACCTTGGACGGCCGCATCGATATCGGCATCCTCAAAAACAATAAAAGGGGCGTTACCGCCTAATTCCATCGAGGTCTTTTTGAGAGTCGCTGCACACTGTGCTTCAAGCATTTTACCGACCGGAGTAGATCCGGTGAAGGTCAGTTTACGCACAGTGGGATTGCTGGTTAGCTCGCCACCAATCGCGCTGGAGCCTCCGGCTACAACGTTCAGCACGCCCGCGGGGATTCCGGCTCGATGGGCAAGCTCTGCCAGGGCAAGTGCTGACAACGGGGTCTCGCTGGCGGGTTTGATAACCACACAACAGCCTGCGGCAAGAGCCGGCGCGGCTTTGCGCGTAATCATAGCGTTGGGGAAGTTCCACGGTGTAATCGCCGCGCAAACACCAACAGGTTGCTTAATGCAGACGATGCGACGATCGGATCCGGGCGCCGGAATCACATCGCCATCGATACGCTTTGCTTGCTCTGAGAACCACTCGATGTATGACGCCCCATAGGCAACTTCACCACGACTTTCTGCGAGAGTTTTGCCTTGTTCCGCTGTCATAATAATGGCGAGATCTTCTTGGTTAGCCATGACGAGATCGAACCAGCGCCGTAAAATTTGTGAGCGAGTTTTGGCCGGCTGGCGCTGCCACTCCACCATAGCCGTTTCCGCGGCTTCAATAGCGCGGCGAGTTTCATTTGCACCCAACTTGGCAATTTCCCCAATGGCCTCACCTGTCGCGGGGTTGGTTACTGCCAATGTTGCGCCATCGTCTGCAGCACACCATTCGCCGTTAATATAGGCCTTGGTTTGCAAGAGTCGTGGATCGCTTAACTGCAAGCTCATGATTGATCTCTCTTAGAGTTGATGTTAACTGGGGTTGACGTCAAACGGAGGGACTTGGTTTGGGAGTGTACTTGAGCAATGCCGCTCCTAGCTTTTGCCAGCTTGCAATTTAACATGTACGTCACAGCGTAGGCTAGAAAAGGGTTGTTAGTCCTTTGAGCGGGACAACTTTGGATTGATGCCATGTTTTTTTACCAAGTTCCTGATTTGGTCATAGCTCAATGCGAGCGCTTGGGCCGCCAGCTTCTGATTAAAATTATTCTCCGTCAGAGCGCGAGTTAACCAGTCGTTTTCTGCGTTGTGCAGCCAGCGACGTAAATCGATGGGAAGCGAGGGTGAGATCTGCTCGTGTAACTGTTCCGTGTAAGTAGTAGGCGTATCGAAGTTATGCTGAGACTCGCTTTGTAGCTGTGATTGTGGCTGCGGCTGGGTGCCGGTAAATTCACTGAATGGATTAATGACAACAACGCCCACGGGTTCTGCCTGTGCCCCCCAGCGGTAGAGGGACCGTTCCACTACATTTTTGAGCTCGCGAATATTGCCGGGCCAGGGGTGGCCCTTGAGTGATTCTAGCGCTGTATCGGAGAACCCAGAAAAGACATCCCATCCTAATTCTGAAGTAAATTTCATGGCGAAGTGATTGGCGAGTTCGTCGATATCTTCGGGTCGCTCTCGCAGAGCGGGTAAGCGCACAACGTCAAACGTGAGCCTATCAAGTAAGTCCCAGCGAAAGTTGCCTCTGTCGGCCATGGCAGGCAGATTTGCGTTGGTGGCGGCTATCACGCGCACGTCAACCTGTATCGTTTTCTGGCCACCCACGCGCTCAAATTCCCCGTACTCAATGAGGCGTAACAGTTTTTCCTGCAACTGCAGCGACATAGTGCCCAGCTCGTCCAGAAACAGGGTGCCACCGTCAGCACGCTCAAAGCGGCCAATATGTTGCCTGGTGGCGCCGGTAAAGGCACCAGCCTCATGGCCGAATAGCTCGCTTTCCAGCAGTGTTTCTGCGATGGCACCACAATTGACTTTAAGGAAAGCGTTCGACCAGCGAGGCGATAGAAAATGCAGCCGTTCGGCGGCGAGCTCTTTGCCCGTGCCTCGCTCGCCAAGAACCAGGACGGGGCGATCGATGCTTGCGAGAGCCGATAAATGATCAAGCGCCGCTGATAAAGCCGGGCTCTGTCCGATCATTGTTTTTGGCTGCGTCCTCATTGTGGTTAAATTAACCTTTAAAGGCTAAAAAAGCCACAATTAAAAGTTAAAAAAGCCATTATTACGCAATTCCGAATCGCGACGCATAACGCTAAAAGTATTAAGCCACTGATTTTATTAAATAAATTAAACTTGGCACATAGTTCGCTAATTACCTTGTGAAGGCGCCGGAAAGGCCGGTTCGCCGAGGGCAAGGAAGCCCCTAAACACTTCAGGAAGGAGTTACTAGCATGGACGCAATCGACGAACGTTTCGCCGTTTACACAGTAGTTGTTCTCATCTGCAGCGCAATCGCAACCGTCACCGGTGTGGGTGCCGCCGCCGCCACGCTCGGCATCATGGCAGCAGGTGTGGAATTCGCCTACTGGGTTGGTGGGGTTATGGATGACCTCGGCCCTAACGGCGCCTCAAGCTAACAGGAGATCAAAATCATGGGTATCTTTTCACGTATGTCAGACATTATTAACTCCAACCTTAACTCGCTGCTCGACAGTGCAGAAGATCCGGAGAAAATGATCCGCCTCATCATTCAGGAAATGGAAGACACCCTGGTGGAGGTAAGGAGCTCCTCGGCTCGTGTGCTAGCAGATCGGAAAACTGCTGCTCGAAAACAGGCCCACATTCAGGAAGAAGCGGACAGCTGGGAAGCGAAAGCCAAGCTTGCGATTACCAAGGGGCGTGAAGATCTTGCTCGCGCCGCGCTGCAGGAAAAAAGGGCGATCGAAGATGAGTTGCAAGCGATAGCGACCGAGCTGCAGTCCACGGATGAGCACATAGAGCAGCTCAATGAGGAAGTTGGACAGCTCCAGGCAAAGCTTAGCGACGCCAAGGCCAAGCAGAAAGCAATGTTGATGCGCTCGAAAACAGTGCAATCACGTATGTCAGTAAAGCGCCAGGTACATCGCAGTGAGTTGGACGATGCTTTCAATAAGTTCGAGCGCTTTGAGCGCCGAATGGACAATTTGGAGGGCGAGTTGGAGTCAATGGATATAGGACGCGAAGGCCAGGGATTGGCGGCTGAAATTGACGCGCTCCAAGAAGATGAATGGCTGTCCGATGAGCTCGAAAAACTGAAGCAGTCCATGGGTACTGTTGAAAAGTCGCAAAAAGCAGAGTAAGTATCGAGGGAACGATGAAAAGCCAAGGAAGGCTGATTACACTAGTAGGCAACAATAGGCGCAGGGAGCGACACAATGGATCCGTTTGAAATGATGTTTGTACCGATGGTGTTGTTCATGGTGTTCGTTGCGCCCATCTGGATAGTGATGCATTACCGTAGTTTGAACCGCTCAAGCAGAAGTTTGAGTAATGAAGATCGCGAATCATTAGATGAGATGCTGGCGACGGTGGATAAAATGAGCGATCGCATTGCGTCATTGGAATCGATCCTGGAAGCGGATCATCCGAACTGGCGTCAACAGGGAAGTGACAAGGAGTAGGTCATGGCGAGAGGAAAGCAGGATAGCTTTGGGAGTCGAAAGCGAGCGGGCTGGGGGATGGACTTGTACCGAAATCGCTCAAATTCATGGATTTCAGGCGTGTGTTCTGGGCTTGCCGATCATTGGGGTGTTCCTGTGTGGTTGGTTCGGCTTGGTGCAATTGCCCTGCTGATTTTTACTGGCTCGCTGGCGTTTTGGTCTTACGTGGCGGCTGTCATCTTGTTGGCCGCACGTCCTAGCCGTTGGGATACACCCCCGCATAGTATGGACGTGGAAATGGAGTATGACGAGGACCAGCATCAGTACCGAAAGCGCACCGTCTTTAAGTACTCAGATGCTCCAACCCAGCGCCTGCGTAAGGCACGAGAACGTCTAGATAAGGCATTAGGTAGGGTCGAGGCAATGGAGCGTTACGTGACGTCGCGTCGATACGATTTAAACCGCGAGTTTTCAAATTTGTAGAGGCGCGATGGGTAAGCGTATGTTCTAGGAAAATAAAAAAAACGCCGGCTCATGTCGGCGTTTTTTTGTGTGTGCTTGAATCTACGTACTGCCATGGTTGCTGTTTATCGGCTCCCATGGCTTTAGGGCATTAGAAGTTAATGCGTGCCTGTAGTTCAAAGAAGCGCGGTGGATCAATATGCTTGAAGTAGACTTTGTTGAATCCAAAGCTGCCCAACGGCACATCATTCATCCAGGGGAAGGTCTTTTCATCGGTCAGGTTGCGACCCACTAATGATACTGACCATGCGCCCATGCTGTCGCGCAGCGTGATGTTGGCGTCGACTTTTCCGTAAGCGTCTTGAATGCCATTGGGGTCGAGGTCATTGGCCACAACGACGTCGTCGCTATAGCTATAGACACCAGAAACCATCAGTTCAACGCTACTGGTTAAATCTGTTTCGTATCGAAGATTGATATTCCCCGTGTACTCAGGGGCAAACTGCAAAGGCTTGCCAGAGAGATCCTGTACGCCGCCGTTGGCTGCGGGCGCAACGATTGACGCCGCAACTATGCCTGCAGAGAGTGCGTGGCGTTGGAATGTGGAGCGAGTGCTCATGAATGTGCTCCAATTTGTGTTGTAAACTGCTGATGGGTGCTAACGGCTCAGTATTGAGTCGACAGCACCGTCGTGGACAGCTCCGTCGTGGACAGCTCCGTCGTGGAGAGCTCCGTCGTGGAGAGCTCCGTCGTGGAGAGCATCTTTGATACACGTCCCTGTGGTGCAGTCCCTATGGTCAAAGCCCTTTTCCTACCGACATAAACTGCCCGTTCGGTCTTTTTTGTGGCTATTATTAACTTAGCGCGTATTAACCGAGCGCGCGCATCATACGTAATGAGTTAGTTGGAAGTAAAGGTTGTCAATTAGGTAATAGTGTTACGCAGACACGGCCATTTATCAGAGTTAAGGCGCTTATTTTATGCTTACGTTACCGAAGACCCCGCGTTTGTCTCTTTACAATGCGGCGGCTGGTTCCCGCTCGAATCGGCCTGATGTCGTTTTTGCTCACGCTAACGGCTATCCATCCCAAAGTTACCGTAAGCTGTTAGACCCGCTAGCGCAGCAGTTTACTATTTATACGATAGAGCACCGGCCATTATGGAGCGTTGCCCGCGCACCGCGCCGTTTGAGCTGGCGAGCTTACGCAGATGATTTAATCCAAGCATTGGAGGACCACGGTGGCCGCCCCGTTTGGCTTGTTGGGCACTCGATGGGCGCGGTTGTGAGCGTCTTGGTGGCACGCCAGCGACCTGAGTTGGTGGTTGGACTGGCGGCGCTCGATCCCGTTTTGGTGCCGCGAAACACCTGGTTAGCGTTACAGTTTTTTACGCGTGTGTTGCGGCGAGACATGCCGATAGTAGAAGTCGCTCTGCGACGCCCGCATCACTTTGAAAGCTTAGACGCGGCGTTTGCCTTTTATCGAAGCAAGCGCCCTTTTCGCCGGGTGTCCGATGACGTGTTGTGGGATTATGTTAACGCTGGGCACGAGCCTGCTCCAAGCCACGGCGTAAAACTGCGTTGGTCTGGTGCATGGGAAGCCTGTGTTTATCGCAGTGCTCCGAGTATCTTCGGTTCACTGGACGCCTTGCAGTTGCCAATGTTGGGAATTGCAGGGAAGGATAGTGATGTGTTGGATGCCGATCGGTTGTGTGAGTGGCAGCGTGTTGTCCCGCAGCTCGAGTTAGAGGTCTACGAAGGTGGTCACTTGATTCCCCTGGAGGCGCCTGACCGTTGTGCGGCCAGAATTTCTGAATTTATCAGCGCGCATCAGTCCCCGGAGCATGCCTAGATAAGGTCTGAGATATGCAGTGGTATTGAGAGTTATATAGGTAGACAGACCGTACAGCGCTTCTATACTGTCAAGGTCAACGTGCAGGAGCCAACATGAGCAATAAGCTATTAATTATCGCCGATATCGAAGATAAATGTGCTGCAAGCGCGCGAGGTCTGCAACTTGCAGATGAAATGGATCTTATCCCCGAGGTCGTTGCATTTACTCACACGGATATCAAACGTTTAAAGGTTGATAAAGACGCGGGCGCTGCTATCAAGGCACAGCTGATGGCTGAACGCAGAAGCACGATTACACAACGCATCAATAAACTCGCTGGTGACAATAACGGTATTAAGATCAATATCGTTTGGGCTGAATCAATTCATGAATGGATTAGCAAGCGTGTTGCGGGTGGAGATTACATGGTGGTGGTTAAAAGCCGACATAAGTCGGAGTCTTTTGGTCACACTTCAACCGACTGGCATCTCCTTCGGACTTGCCCGGTGCCGGTCCTGTTGGTGAATAAGAAGCGCTGGGCGAAAGATGCATCGATCTTGGCTACGGTCGATCTTGGTGCGACGGGAAAGACGAAACAGAAACTTAATCTCGATGTTGTCCTTGAGGCGCGCCACTATGCTGAGGTTCTCAACATGGAGCTCAAAGTGTTGTGCGTTCTCGAAGTGCCAACGCTGCTTTCCGACCTCGACCTTGTCGATCCGAAAACTTACGCACAAGAACGCCAGAAAATGCAGTTACCTGTTATGCAAGAGTTAGCTGATCAATCTGGCCTTCCTACATCGGCGTTTGTTTTCAAGCGAGGGCCGGTCGCAAAGACGATTGTTTCTGAGGCCGCAAATAACAAGGCCCAGCTTGTTGTTATGGGTAGCGTCGGTCGCAAAGGTGTCAAAGCGCAACTAATAGGTAACGAGGCAGAGAGAGTCTTAGGCCTTTTGAAGACTGACACTCTTACGTTGAAGCCTTGATCGCAGAACGACTGGTTTGGGCGGGGCTATGGCATGGAGCTATGGCATGTCCCTTTTGTTCAGCATTAAAACCAATGTGCCGGCGTGACGTAATAGAGAATCGGCATCTGATGAGAATGCAATGAGTGATTTGAGTGCGATTACTCGATTATTAGCGGATCTCGAAGATCCGTATCATTACCCCCGCGAGTTGAGCTGGCTGTCGTTCAACGCGCGCGTATTGCAGGAAGCACAGGATCCTGACGTTCCTCTGATTCAGCGCGTGCGGTACCTTGGTATTTTCTCGAGCAATCTTGATGAGTTTTTTCGCGTGCGCGTCGCGGAGGTTCGGCGCCTCATCTCGGTTTCTACGGGCAAGCAGCGACAGAATGCCAAGGCTCTGCTGGGGGCCATTCAAAGGCGGGTGGTTAGCTTACAGGAAGAGTTCGAAGAGACTTACGGTCACGTACTCAAGGAGCTCGGTAGGCGCGGTATTTTTCTTCTCAATGAACAGCAGCTTGATGACGGGCAAATGGCCTTTGTTCAGAGCTTCTTTCATGAAACGGTACTGCCTGAACTTGAGCCCATCTTGCTTCAAGACAATACGGCCATACCGCACTTAACCGACGAGTCGCTTTATCTTGCTATCGATATGGATACCGATACAGGGACACAGTACGCGCTGCTCGAAGTTCCCACTGATCGATTAGATCGCTTTATTGAAATTCCCAAGCGCAAGCGGCGTGCAGGCCGGGTATTCATAGTGCTCGACAACATTATACGAGCGTGCTTGTCCGAAGTATTTCGCGGCGTATTTGAAATTAAATCGGCTCAAGCTTATTGCTTTAAATTTTCCAGAGATGCCGAGTTAGAGATCGACGCCTCGATGAACGAAAGTTTGATCGAGAAAATGACATCTAGTCTTAAGCAGCGCCAACGCGCTGACGCCGTACGATTTGTCTACGACGAAGATATGCCGGAACGGCTGCTGGCGTATTTACGTAAGCGATTCGGCTTTGGCCAGTACGACAGCATGATCCCAGGTGGCAGATACCACAACTCTAAAGATTTCATCAATTTTCCTAACGCGGGCCCCAAGTATTTGGAGTTTAAGTCACAGACACAAATTACTATTCCTCGTCTTGAGGCAAGGGAAAGTATTTTTGCCGCTATACGCGATAAAGATGTGTGCCTTTATTATCCGTACCATACCTTCGACTATATTATTGATGTGCTGAAGACTGCGGCGCTTGATCCTGCCGTGGTCTCAGTGAAAATTTGCTTGTACCGCGTGGCAAAGAATTCGCGCGTGGTAGATGCGTTGATCAATGCCAAAGCCAATGGAAAGCGGGTGATGGTGGTCGTCGAACTCGCTGCGCGCTTCGATGAGCAGGCCAATATTACCTGGGCTCAGCGCTTAACTGACTCGGGCATCGAGGTTATTTTCGGCATTCAGGGTCTTAAGGTTCATAGCAAATTATTTTTGATTGAGCGCCAGGAAGAGGCTGGAATAACGTATTACAGCCACGTGGGTACAGGCAACTTCAATGAAAAAACTGCGCGGCTGTATACCGATTTTTCTCTATTGACCTGTGATCAAACCATTGGCTCCGACATCGCGAAAGTCTTTGATTTTTTAAAGTTCAATTACCTTCGCCCTGAATATGACTTGTTACTCGTTTCTCCTCATAGTTCTCGACCGGGCTTGATAGCGATGATCGATCGAGAGATTCGCAATGCAAAAGAAGGTTATCGCGCCTCGATAGTGCTCAAGTGCAACAACCTTGTTGATAGGCAGCTCGAACAAAAGCTTTATGAGGCGAGTGCGGCCGGTGTTTATGTGCAATTGATTGTGCGCGGAATGTGTTCGTTAACGCCCGGCATTAAGGGGTTGTCAGAGAATATAACCGCCATAAGTATTGTCGATCGTTATCTGGAGCACCCGCGCGTGTATGTCTTCCACAACCGCGGTAATCCGGTTTATTACATTGGCTCGGCCGACCTAATGACGCGGAACATCGATTACCGGGTAGAGGTGTTGTGTCCCATTTTAGATCCCGATGCGCAGAATTTGATTCAAAATATTTTAGACCAGCAGTGGCATGACAACGTCAAAGCGCGATTATTAGACAGCGAGCAGAGCAATCCGTTGCCCCGCGTGCGAAAGAATGTGGCAATGATACGCTCACAGGAAACTATTTATCGTTACCTAGCAACGGGAAAGCTACCTCGCTATCCGAAATCAACCATGCGTCAGCCCTCTAAGCGGCGCAAGAAATCATAGGAGTTGGCATGGCGTTTGGTAGCCTTTTGGCATTGCTTGATGACATAGCAGCCATCCTTGACGATGTATCGGTTATGACCAAACTGGCCGCCAAGAAAACCGCGGGTGTTTTAGGGGATGACTTAGCAGTCAACGCTGAGAAAGTCATTGGCGTGCGCCCCGAGCGAGAATTGCCCGTCGTTTGGGCCGTCGCGAAAGGCGCGTTTCTTAACAAATGCATTCTCGTTCCGGCAGCTTTATTAATAGCGGCGTTTGCCCCTTTCTTGATCACCCCGCTGTTAGTCTGTGGCGGACTGTATCTTTGCTTTGAAGGTGCAGAGAAGCTTATCCACCCCACCCAAAAACATGGAGACGATCAGCGCGCGGCCGTCGCGCATAAACTGGCAGGGGAGAGCGGTGATCTCGCAATTTTAGAACGTGAAAAAATACGTGGTGCGGTGCGCACAGACTTTATTCTATCGGCTGAAATTATTGTGCTGACACTCGGTATTGTCGAAGCCCAAGACTTAGTCACACAAGTCATTGTCCTGGCGGGCATCTCTACTCTAATGACGATTGGTGTTTACGGCTTAGTCGCTGCGATTGTCAAAATTGATGACGTGGGACTGTTGCTCGCCGAGCGGGCGGGCGACGGTGCTATAGCGGAAGGCGTTCGAGCTATTGGTCGCGGTATGCTGAGCTTTGCTCCTTGGTTTATGAAGTCTTTGTCCGTCGTAGGAACTATTGCTATGTTTTTCGTTGGCGGCGGCATATTGACGCACGCGTCGCACACTTTATCCGAGGGTGTCACTCAGGTGGCGCAGGGCATGGGTCTGGCGGAAACCTTATTTCCCTCGCTAGTCGGGGCTGTTATCGGTCTTTCGGCCGGCTATATCATGGTAAAAGTCATGGATCGTTTTTTTTCGAATTCCTCAGTGGAGACCTTATAAAAGTAGGCTTGGAGAACAAAGAAATGAAACCTCTACTAATTCTGTTGTTTGCTATCGCCCTGAATGCGAATGCCGACGCTGTTTCTACTGTAAACGTTCCGGCATTAAAATTTTTGCCAGCGGATATCCTACCAGGCGACGTATTTAGCGTGCCTGAAACGGAACAACTGCGGGAGGAGAGCGAGGTCGGAAAGACCAACGCGTTGGATCGTATTTGGCATGATGAGACGTCAGGCTGTTTGCAGGTAGGTGTGTATGAAACGGGAGCCAATCGTTACACGATTAACGAGCCTTATCCCTACGATGAATTGATGGTGTTTATTACGGGTGGCGTCACACTCACGCCGAAAGGTGGCGAGACTCAATCAGTAAACGCTGGCGATACGGTACTGATTCCCAAGGGGTGGTTGGGCTTGTGGGATAGCAGCGGATACCGAAAAATCTATGTTATCGACAAGTGTGCTGAAAAAGGCGAGTAACTTATGTCTTCCATGCCTACAAAATATTGGTTTAAGCGTCGCCGCTATGGATTGGGTTGGTATCCAGTGACCTATCAAGGATGGTTGGCTGTAGTCGTCTACGTCACGGTCGTCGTGGCCCCTGCGTTTTCTGCGGATTCCTCGCAAGCATTACCGTTTATCGGTTTCGCCACCTTATCGCTCGTCGGATTATGCTACGCAAAAGGCCCTAAACCCCATTGGCGCTGGGGGAAATCGAGTAGCGATGATCCCAATCAAGATTGGTAATTAAGGGCGCTATGAATCCACTGAAAGTAATTCATTGACGCTACGCCAAGCGGCATCAATAGCGCCGTTAACGTAGGCGTAAGCGGAGCTGTCTGAGTTCGCTATAGCAATTCTGCCAAATCGTTGGCGCGCGGTGATATGAGGTCCTTTGTCGGGTCCCCAATCGGGCGGGTCCCACAGGTCAATATATTCGTAAGCATAGCCATGTGGCCACCGATTGACGGTAATGCCGGCAACATCGCGATCAAAGCTGAAGTCATGGCCTTTTAAAATTCCCTCCAGTTGCTGTCTTATGGTGCGCTCGTAGTCTGTAAAGCTTGTGGACAGTAGCTTGCGTCGACCCTCTCGATATTGACTTCTAGCATCAAGCCCCGGCGAGGTGGGTACGTGCACTAAATGTAAAACGATGGGTTCGTCAGGTCCGCTGCTAAAAGAATAGCCGGGAATAGAAACAGGAAAATCTAATGAACCATAGGCCCAGAAATCGCGAGGGGCCTCGAAATGGTAAAGCCCCGCCGATTTGAATGCACGCCAATTGCGTAAAGCAACATTGGTGTACACCAAAGGTGCCTTCTCAGGCCAGGCCATAGCCTCAGTTTGAGCTGCTGGGAGATCAGGGCATAGGAAGGGGATAACGTGGTTGTAGCAGGCCAATACGACCTTACTACCGACCACTGTTTTGGCCTGCCCCTGCTTTTCATACGTCACTTCCACCGCGGTATTGGTGCTGTTGTGACGTACATTTAATGCTGTAGCGTTCAAGCGAATGCGCGTCTGCTGCTGGGGTGTATCTAGTGCGGCATAGCTCACCCGCGCGTTAACGGCGGCTTCCATAGACTCTGTGGAAATAGCCTGTGGGTTCATTTGTTCAACCAGCAAGCGAGCAATACTTGCATTGCCATCGGGAAAGTGAAATATGTAGGGCTCATCGGCTTCATTGCCCCAGAGCCTTTGCTCCAACCCGAGGGTTGTCGTACCAGGTTCGCCAGATCGTGCGGCAGCGAGTCCTGACAGTGCATCGTATCCGACGGCCCACAGACCATGAGCGCGTTGGCGCAGCAGCATGATCACATCGTCGGGCATGGCGAGGTCATCGCGGAGATACTGTTCGTAGGATTTACTGCGCAAGTAGTCCCATTTTTCATCGAGGGATTTACCCGCCAACCAGTCTGTCGGGTCGGTGAAAAGGGTGAGTAACTTGTCTTGGCTGCGTTTACTCAAAGGTAGCTGCATAATCAGAGATCGGATGTCTTCAGGTGGCTTTATGCCAAGCCAAGAGGCGCCGTGTGGATTGGGGACTAAGTAATCACTGCCGTAATGTGTGGCGTCAAGATACCAATGACTACTTAACTGGTGGCGCTGGGCGAAGTCTTGGTCGTAGTATTGATAGAATTTCTCTACGTCGATGCCCAAATCCAGCAGCAACTGTTTCGCTACTTTGCTGTAGTGACTTGGCGTATCGATTGACTGACTGCCCCCATAGGCGATCAGTTTTTTGCCATCAACAGTAAATTCGTTACGCTTGGCGTGGCCGCCAAAATCGTCGTGGTTATCAAGAATAAGAATTTTTGCGTGCTGTCCCGCTTGCTGGCGCCAAAAATATGCCGCAGCGAGACCCGAGATACCTCCGCCGACAACAATAAGATCGTATTTGTCATCTTCGATATTTTGGGAGGTCCCAGCTGACCATGCGCCAAACGCTAAGCGATGAATTGATTCGAACGATCCAGGGTGATTGCCACGTAAACCCGTGAGCGATGGTGGGTAAGGGGTCGTAGGTACGTGTGTACTGGCCGCATGCAGTCGTTCATGTGTCGTCGCGGTTAATGCGACACCCAACCCCGCGATGAAATCGCGCCGTGTAATACTCATGGCGGCCGCTACTCCTAAAAGCTGTCGGGTAAGTTTAACAGCCATAAAAAAACCCGCTAGTCGCGGGTTCTATGGGCGTTAAGCCGTCAAGGTGGAGCCTAGTCGAAGTCTGTACTTCGAACATTGAAGAAGATTTTCTCAGTCCCGTCCTCCGCAATCAGCACATATTCCGTTTTGTCGGGGCTGATGATGACCACCTCAGGCTGCATAAACAAAGGTCTGCGAACGAAGGCTACCGACCATCCAAACTGTTCTTTGGCAGTGAGCGTTACCATTTGCTCAAAACTCAAGGAGCGCTCGAGGTTCTCGGGTCTTGCTGCCTCCCGTCCGCGACGCTCGTTTACAGTGGCGTTAGTAGAGATTGCGTGCATAAATACCTTCTTTCTCTGGGAGAGCCGTGGATGATTGGTTTGTCGGGTCATCATATGTCTGGCTTCTTGTCGAGCAAAGTACGTTGATGCGCTTATGCGAGGTGGGTCACAAAAAAAATGGTCTAGGGGATAAAGCCGCTTAGATAAGCCATTGTAGAATGGCATCGCGATTGGCAATGACCACTTGTTGGGCGCGAGGATCTGCGTATGGCTCACCGGTATTGATGTTGAGCAGTTGCACCAAATAATTGACTAGGCGTGCACGTACAGGAATTTTCAGCGCGCCATCTCGCATGCCAAAATCTACAGCAATGACTTCTTGTTGCTCAGCGCTCAGGCGAGCGTCAGGCACTATTTCAAGGATAATTAGAGTGTTCCAGTCGCTGTCATCGGCGGCCGTATGATCTGCAGGCCCAAGTAGCTCAGGCAGCCCTCTGAAGCGGCTAAGCACAAAGTCACGAAAATCACCGTTCTTTTCACACCACCCTCGTACGTGCCAGCGTAAACCCGTCCAAACCAGAGTGTGAGGAGCGATGATTCGGCCCTCGCGATCGGGGTTGTTGACGGAGACGTAGTCCACCTCAATCCGCTGCTGATCTCTCGCCGCCTGTAGCAGTGGCCTGAGCACGTCAGGTGACACGTTCCGTGTGGGTGGGTCGAGTACTTCTGTATGTCCCAAAGGAAGTACAAGCGAGCTAAAAGTTCGGCTCAGCTCACTCCGGTTAGCGAGTAGTTGGAGGTATTCCTCGGCTAATCCTCGAGTGACTTTCGGTTCGAACGCTGCCGATGGCTCGTAGCCTTTGAGATACTTGTTATAGACCAAATTGCCTGGACCGACTTCTCGGTTATAGGTATTGATATCTTTGCTGGCTTGCTGACGACCAATACCAAATGTTTCGACGAGATGCCGCGTCGTCAGTCGGCCCTCCCATAGCGCTATTACTTCGATAAATCGGTAGCGGAAGAGAAGATCCCAGCGAAATGGCCAGTTATCAGCCATTATTTAAAGGGTATCCAGGATCATTTGAATGTCATCAGTACTTGTTCTTGGATTGACAACACAAAAGCGCAAAACGGTTTCGCCCTCGTGCTTGGTGGGAGTAACAAAGGCTAGGCCCTCATCTAATAAACGGCTGCTCCACGTTTGGTATTCATCTGGCGACCAGCCTATGCGCCGGAAGACGCAAATTGAAAGACGCTGTTCTGCGACCATCTCAAGATTGGGGTGCGCGTCAATCATCAAAGCTGCTTGTCGCGCGGTTTCAATGGTCTGCTCAACTGCATCTGTGTAGGCTTGGGTGCCGTAACATGCAATGCTGAACCACAACGGTAGGCCGCGAGCACGGCGCGACAAGTGGTGCGCGTAATCTGAGGGATTCCAAACCCCGTCGTACAACACTTCAAGGTAGTCACCGTGCTGCCTGTGCGTACGCCGTGCAATCGACGGATCACGGTAAATAAGCGCGCAACAGTCAAACGGTGCGAACAACCATTTATGTGGGTCGACAATAAAGCTATCTGCGCGCTCGATGCCATTGAAGTCGGCACGCACAGACGGCGCTGCCAAGCCGGCGGCGCCGTAGGCGCCATCGACATGGAGCCACAAGTGCTCTTTCTCGCAGATGTCTGCAATGCCATCAAGGTCGTCAATAATCCCTAAGTTGGTGGTACCGGACGTAGTGGCCACCGCGAAAACTCGAGCACGATCTTCTTGACTTAACTCGGCGATAGCGCGCGCTACTTCAGAGCCTTCCAATCGGTGTCCCCCAGCTTCAACGAGGTCTGCGTCCATTATCTGAGCCGCTTGCGCAATCGATGCGTGAGCGCCTTTCGACGAGATAATTAGTCCTCGTGTGCGTTCCATATCCGGATTTTCGCTACGCCATTTATGT
>CAJQLP010000219.1 GCA_905479205.1 uncultured Luminiphilus sp. | reverse complement strand
ATCCGAGCCACTTGGTTTCTTAGAAGCCACGGGTGGAACCCAGTCGACCGCCTCAACAATAGTGGCCTGGCTTTTGGGTTTGCCCGTCGCACCGAATTCCGCGGGCTTTGAGGGTTCACTCGGCTCCGCAGGCAACGGTGGCTCTTCGCCTCTCGTGCTAGATGAGCTCACATTAGGGGCTACACCGTGGCGTGTAACGGCCACTTCAGCACCTGCTTTGATAAGGGCTTTCCTATATTTGAGTGCCATCGATTTGTCGCAATTACTTTTAACGCGGCGAAAGCTGCCCTTGAGTAACTCTGCTGCAGCACCGCGCTCAAGAGCAAACAAACGGGCAACGGACTCGATCACAGCCTCTCTTTCAAAGCCTTTCACTGCGTCGCCTGTGATATAAATATCAAATCGAGGGTCCAAATTTCACCTCCAGAGCCGGTACAATGCGTATTGTAAACCAAGCGCGCTTCTATCGGGTATTTTACTCTAGTCGGTAACGCGAGCTTATCCGTTCACAATGGACATCAGCCAGCGAGTCTCAACGAAGCAATTATGAATATAGAAACCACTTTGATCCAACGCTTACAGGCTCAATTCAACCCTGAACATCTATCAGTAACGAATGAAAGCTATATGCACAACGTGCCAGAGGGAAGTGAGTCGCATTTTAAGGTTGTCGTTGTCAGTGAGGCTTTTAATGATTGCAGAAAAGTACAGCGTCACCAAAAAGTCTATGGACTTGTCGGGGATCTGTTAGCCGGGGAGCTGCATGCCTTAGCGATTCACACCTATTCGCCCGATGAATGGCTGGCCACAAATGGTGCGCCCGCATCCCCAAATTGTCGCGGGGGAAGCGCCTGATGGCCGAGAGAAAGTCCATTGAAGAACCTCGCGTCGTAGCAGCGCTGTATAAATTTGTGACGCTTGAAAATTATCGAGAGATGCGTGAGCCCCTCCTTGATGTCTGCCTAGAGCAGGGCATTAAAGGTACCGTATTACTTGCGGAGGAGGGGATTAACGGCACTGTTTCCGGATCGCGCTATGGAATCGATTGCCTAATGGCTTACCTTCGTAATGACCCTCGTTTAGCGAGTCTAGACTGCAAGGAGTCGTACCACCTAGATCAGCCTTTCTTACGTATGAAAGTTAAGCTTAAACGCGAGATTGTGACGATGGGTATCCCTGGCATCGATCCCAACAAGGTGGTTGGCACCTACGTGAAACCCAAAGACTGGAACAGCCTTATTGACGATCCTGACGTTGTGTTAATAGATACACGTAACGACTACGAAGTAGAAATAGGCTCTTTTCGCGGAGCTCGCGACCCCAAGACCGTGACTTTTAGAGAATTTCCTCGGTGGGTACGAGAAAATTTAGATCCCAACGAACACCCAAAAGTCGCCATGTTCTGCACCGGCGGCATTCGGTGCGAAAAAGCTTCTTCTTTCATGATCCAAGAAGGTTTTAACGAGGTGTACCATCTAGAGGGCGGCGTTTTAAAGTACCTTGAAGAGGTGCCTCTCGAAGAAACACGTTGGGACGGTGAGTGTTTTGTGTTTGACAGTCGCGTTGCAGTTAATCATCGGCTCGAGAAAGGACAGTACGATCAGTGTTTTGCCTGTCGCCACCCAATCACGGATCACGACAAATTGTCCGCGCTGTATCAGCAGGGCGTTTCATGTCCACGATGCTTCGCGACGCTAACGGATGATCAGAGGACTCGTTTCGCAGAAAGGCAAAAGCAAATCGAGCTGGCTAAAGCGCGCGGAGAGGAGCACGTGGGCGCGCAGCCTCCTGAAAGACAATCTAAAGAGCGGTCGCTTTAACTCCGATTTCGCTGTTCTTCAATCTACGCGGGTCGATACCCCACGAATAGGCGCAAACAGCAATTCCCACTCGTTGCGCAGCGCTGATACAACGCCAATGACTGCAATATTTGATCCGTCACGAACAAGGATTGGGCCACCCGACGCGCCACGCTTTGCCGAGCAGTCGCTGCTTATCCATTGCTCTGCAAGCGCAGCAATCGTGCAATCATGTTCTATTATTAATTGGCGTTCCCCGGCGTCGGTCTTATTAAACCCCGCTACAATAATTTTTCTACCTAACTGAAGATATTGAGACGACGTATCGATGTTTACTCTTGAGATCTCGTGGTTACCTTTGACCGTAAGAATCGCCCAGTCAGCCTGCATGCTCTTACCGTGCTGTCGTAATCGCCCCTGATGCCAAAGGCCATTGATGAGAACCATAGGGGGGTTGCTTAAGTCGTCATAGCCGTCGAAACAGTGCCAAGCGGTTAGTACTGTAGTGGGCTCATGACTGATCACGGTTCCTGAACAGATCTCTTCGTGGTGGGAGCGCTCTCCATTGACCAACCGTCGCGTTGGGACGCGCAAGGATACGACAGCACTTCGCCAGCTCTGTCGTTCAGCCTCTCTGGCATGCGAGGCGGGTATTGAGGGCCTAGTTGTAGTGAGGTCAGAGGCGACAGCGGCTTTATTCAAACTTAACGCTACGCAAAAACCTATCATTAGCAAGGGTAGCCACGGACGAAAGCACTCTGTCGGGTATTTATTAGCCACAATCTAGCCTTTGATTGGGTTTAAGTCTTTAGCGAGTAACATTTAAGGCGTTTTCCTTTATGGGGTGATCCTCAAGCGTTGGCCTGGCTGCAGATAGCCCTTAGGGTCGAGCTGATTCATTCGGGACAGCTGCTCCACTCCCAAGCCATAACGTTGGGCTATTGTCCAGAGCGAGTCTCCCGATTTCACTTGATGATGCAATCGTCCAGTCTGTTGACGCCTAGGCGGCCAGTCGGTTTGGGCTAACTTCAATGAGGTCTGCGAGTTGTCGCCTTTGGGAATCATCAAAGTATCGCCCGCGCGAATCAGATTGCCGCTCAATGCATTTACCGTCCGGATAAGCTGTACCCGGGTATCGAATCGGCGAGCTATGGCTATCAGGCTGTCGCCTGAGGCGATCGTGTAGTGAGCCCACCGTACCCTGTCCTCGCTGGGTAATCGCGTGAGACCTTGCTCCAGCTGCTCGGCGTGCGTTGCAGGCATCCAGAGCTGATCGGGACTATCGGGCGCCGTAGCCCAGCGCAATTGTGCAGGGTTCATTCGCCGCAACTCTCCCTCTTGCAGTCCAGCTAAGCCTGCCGCCCGCTGTAGTTCGATTTGTCCGTTGGTATCGACCAGCCGCATAGGGGCAACACCTGCAACGACCGGCAAGCTGATGCCGAAGCGCTCTGGATGGCGCAGAATGTCGGCAATAGCGAGTATACGGGGCACATAGCGGCGCGTTTCTCGAGGTATTTCTAAGTGCCAATAGTCGGCTGCTTTTCCGGCTGTACGGGCTTTATTCTGTGCTCTGGATACTCGACCACGCCCTCCGTTATATGCAGCTAAGGCAAGCTCCCAGTCATTTTCAAACCGCTGATACAATTCCACGAGATAGTTGAGTGCAAAATCGGTGGCGACGGGTATGTCGAGACGGGCGTCGTACCACCAATTGATCTCTAGTCCGTAATGAGCCGCCGTAGCAGGGGTTATTTGCCAAAGACCGGCGGCGCGTTGACTGGAATACGCCCAGGGATCCAACATGCTCTCGATCACGGGTACCAACGCCAGCTCCATAGGGAGCTCTCGTCGCTCAATCTCAGATATGATCCACGGCAGTGCCGGAAACGCCCGCTCAGAAAGCACGTCAAAAAAGCCAGGCTGGGCAAGAATTTTTGCGCGCTCAGCCTCTACGAGCGCATCGTCATGCTGCCATTCCAAACCCCAAGCGATTTTGCCCCATAAATCATCAGGTCGGCCGAGCACCAGTCGAATAGACTCAGGAACTTCTTTTCGTTTGGCCGAAACCTCAATGACGTGGAGGACGTCGGCTGTCGAGCCTCGATATCCGCTTAGACCGGCGCAACCGGTTACAGCAACTATCGCGACCACAATCGCAGCAACGCGGGAGAGGTCAATGAGTTTGTTAGTTGGATGCGCCAATTAAAAAGTGTCCTTTAAAAAGTGTCCTTCCACGAGCGTAATGCCTCAAATACCTCGTCCGCGGCGGTAGTGCTACAGCGGCCGCTGGCGACAAGCCGCTGGGCCAAGTCGGGGTCGTCCCAACGTAAAAAGGGGTTGGTTGCGCATTCGATCTCTAAGGTTGAGGGCACCGTTGGTTTGCCTTGGGAGCGGAGTTCTTGGCATCTTTCATTGTGCTGTTGCAGGGCATCATTCTCTGGATCGGCGGTCACTGCGAATCGAAGATTGGATTCGGTGTATTCATGCGCACAGAACACGCGGGTAGCTTTTGGCAGTTGGCGAAGTTTATCGAGCGAATGACGCATCATCGGAAAAGTCCCCTCAAACACGCGACCACATCCAGCGACAAACAGAGCGTCGCCGCAAAATAAGGTGCCATCGCCAACATAGGCAATATGATCGAGAGTATGTCCTGGAACCTTAATAATAGAGAAGGTGATGCCCGCTAAGGCGACGCTATCTCCTTCATCGAGGTAATGATCAATACCACGGATCGCCTCGTTTTTTGGCCCCCAAACGGTACAATCTAAGGCTGCCTTTAACGCTTCTACACCGCCGGTATGGTCGGGGTGCCAATGGGTTATCAGAATGCCGGATAACGTAAGACTGCGTTGATGAAGCGCCTCTAATACGGGCTGGGCATCGCCGGGATCAACCACATAAGCTTTGCCATCTGCCGTTGTTAACAACCAAATGTAGTTATCATTGAAGGCGTAAATAGGTTCTACGCAAATTGCCTTTGTCACTATACTTCTTCCCCAATGAGTCTTGCTGAAAGCGGCGTGGAACGCTACTGTTCGCTCATGTTGTTGAAAAAACCACACCGAAACCGTAAACCCCCGCGCGCACTGCTTGAGAGCTGGTATCAGTCAAGCGCGAGTGGCAGGCGCCTGCGCGTTCAAGCCAGTGAGGATATGTCTTTAATCCTCGATGAATGGTTTGGCTACCATATTCTAGTTATTGGTGTTGACGCGGGCTTCGACATTAAAAGCATGACTCGCGTACAGCACTTGAGCACTATCTTACCAGCGACCTCCCGGTCAGTGAAAGACAAGTCATCCATTCTAGCCTGTGATGAGCAGCTCCCGATTGCTACCGAGTCGGTAGATGTTGTCGTTTTACTGAACGCGCTCGAACTATCCGAGGAGCCTCATCGAGTACTCAGAGAAGTGCATAGAATACTTACGCCCCATGGACACTTACTGCTCGTGAGTAGCAATCCATTAAGTCTGCGCGGCATTTGGGGCGCATTAACGGGTTTGTTTCGATCCAAAAGAGGACCCGCAAACAACGGTCTTAGCGCTTCCAAGTTACACGATTGGTTGACACTTCTAAATTTTTCGGTCGCGCCGGTTAGACATAAGCTATGGTTGCCTTTTTCGGCAAGCGGACGGCTGGGTGGTGTCATTGAACGTCTTGATAACTGGTTAGCTGAGCACAATATCCCGCCTGGATCTGCCTACGTTATGTTCGCCAATAAAATGGTGCAAGGACACATAAGCGGCATTAAAAGCGAGCGGGTTAAGGCGAGATTGATGGGGCTACCTGTCGCAAAACCCGTAGTAGGTGCACGCGGCTCTACTGCGCCGAGAAGTCGTGGAGATCATTTGAGGCCAGTAGATTGAAACCAGTAGAAGTTTTTACAGACGGTGCGTGCAAAGGTAATCCCGGTCCTGGAGGGTGGGGTGCTTTGCTACGTTTTGAAGGACATCAAAGAGAGATTTTCGGGGGGGAGCCGGACACGACGAATAATCGTATGGAGCTCACCGCCGCTATCGAAGCGTTAAAGGCGTTAAAAGAACCCTGTAACGTGTCATTGACTACAGACTCCGTTTACGTCCGTGATGGCGTAACCAAATGGATTAACCAATGGCGGCGAAATGGCTGGCGCACAGCCGCGAAGAAGCCGGTTAAGAACCAAGATCTATGGCAGGCTCTCGATGCTGAAGTTGCCCGTCATGAGGTTGTCTGGCATTGGGTGAAAGGCCATAGTGGTCATCCAGAGAATGAGAAAGCCGATGAATTGGCTAACCGTGGCATTGAGTTAAAGGTATAAAAACGTGCGACAAGTAGTGCTTGATACAGAAACAACAGGCCTCGAGGTTTCGCAGGGGCATCGCATTATTGAGATCGGCTGCGTCGAAGTGGTTAACCGGAAGCTAACCGGACGGCACTACCATCAGTATATTCAACCCAATCGCCATATTGACGAGGGCGCTCTCGCGGTTCACGGAATCAGCCAGGAATTCCTAGCCGACAAGCCCACGTTCGGACGCATTGTGGATGACTTTCTAGCTTTTATTCGCGGTGCTGAATTAATCATTCACAACGCCCCATTTGATATTGGCTTCATGGATGCAGAGTTTAAACTGCTCGATCCCACCCATCCGAGGACCGCTGAATTTTGTACCATCACTGACTCTTTGGTATTAGCCCGGCAGCGGCATCCTGGACAACGAAATAGCCTAGACGCGCTGTGTCAGCGCTACGGTGTGGACAATGCCTCTCGGACACTTCACGGGGCTTTATTGGACGCCGAAATTTTAGCCGACGTGTATCTGACGATGACTGGCGGCCAGACAAGCTTGGGGCTGGGTGATGAGGACAACTCGGCCGATAGTGAGCTAGGAGGTAACCGCATCAGACGACTGCCTAAAGACAGGGAACCACTACCGATTCTTCGTGCATCTCAGGAGGAACTTGATCGCCATGAGCACAAGCTCACAGATATAGAAGGTCGCTCTGGAGGTAAGGTTTTGTGGCGGGAATTCAACTTTTCTTAAGCTGTCACCACCGCCACTCGTAAGGCCTTTGCATTCTTTAGATAAACAAGATTACTGCTCCAAGGCCGACGCCACCGAGAACGAAGGTATAGGGTAGGGCCATGATAACCATTCGGCCGTAGGATAATCTGATCAAAGGAGCGACCGCAGAAGTCAGCAGAAAAAGGAATGCCGCCTGGCCATTAGGTGTGGCCACACTCGGCAGGTTGGTACCCGTATTAATCGCTACAGCTAACTGATCAAATTCAGCTCGCGTTATTTCACCTGCGTCTAAAGCTGCTTTAACCTCGCTAATATAGACCGTCGCTACGAATACGTTATCTGAAATCATCGATAGTACGCCGTTGGCTACAAAGAACATGGCTGGGCGAACCGACGCTTCCATATGCAACACAGCGTCAATCACCGGGGTGAACAAATGTTGTTCATGAATAACAGCGACGATGGCAAAAAACACCACCAGCAGTGCCGTGAAGGGAAGGGCTTCTTCGAATGCATGGCCCAACTGATGCTCTTCGGTGATTCCGTTAAATGCGGTTAAAAGAACAATGACCATAAGACCAATTAGGCCAACCGCCGCGAGATGCAGCGCAAGACTAGCCACTAAAATTAATGCCACCACAGCCTGGATAACTAACTTCGCGTTACTTCTAGGGTTTGCTCGTGCGCTTTCACGCTCGGCGAAATCCTCCAGCACGGTACGCACTCTATGGGGGAGCTGGGCGCCGTAGCCAAACGTACCCGTAGCTTCTAACAGTAAGCACGTGAGTAATCCGGCTGCGAGAACTGGCATTGTCACGGGCGCCATGAGTAGGAAGAACTGTAAGAAATCCCAGCCCGCCACGGTGGCGATAAGTAAATTCTGAGGTTCGCCCACTAAGGTACAAACACCGCCCAATGCTGTGCCGACCGCGCCATGCATGAGCAAGCTCCGCAGAAATGCACGGAACTGCTCTAAATCGTCATAGTGCGTATCGGTTACCGTTTCATCATTGGCATGGTCATGGTCTTCATTAGTATGGTGTTTGCCTGAGGCTACCTTGTGATACACGGCATAAAAACCGACGCCGACGCTGATTAGTACAGCGGTCACAGTCAGCGCATCGAGGAAGGCCGACAGCACAGCAGCAACAAGAGAAAACATGAGCGACAGGAGCTTTTTTGATCGTACGTTAAGGAGAATTTTGGTGAACACGTACAGCAGCAAGTCCTTCATAAAATAAATGCCGGCTACCATGAACATCAGTAATAAGATGACTTCAAAGTTTGCTGCTGCTTCGTGGTAAACAGTCTCAGGTTTGGCTAGACCGATAATAATAGCTTCAATGGCTAAAAGGCCGCCCGGCTGTAAGGGATAACATCGCAAAGCCAATGCGAGGGTAAAAATAAATTCTCCGATAAGAGCCCAGCCCGTCAAGAAGGGACCAGCAGTGATCAATAAAATTGGGTTAAGAATTAAGAACCCGATCATGGCTTGTTTATACCAAAGAGGGGAGGGGCCAAGAAAGTTGTGCCACAGTGCTTGGATCGGTGATTCGCTCATTGGTAGACCTTGTGTTTGTTATTAGCGTAATGCCGGATTCGGGACCCCCTATTTTAGGCTAAACCGCTGTTTTGTGTACCTCTTTATGTAAGTTGATTAGAAAATAGTGTGTTGGGTTGCTCTCTAAGGCGGGTATTCCTACCATAGAGCCCTTTTTTGTCAGGTGTTTATCATGCTAGAAATCACAGAAGTTGGGCATTCCTCGGACCCTGATGATTGTATGTTTGCTTTCTCGGGAGGCAATGCGGTTTCGTCACTGCGACTGCCCCCACAGGAGCCTTGGCGCCGGCGCGAATTAATAACGCAGTTAGGACAACCGCTCATCGAAGTGCCCATTGGTTTGTGGCTGGGGAAACCTTGCTACGCAGTCGAAGTGAGTCCCGACCGCTTGGACCCTATTGAACACGTCACGGGCAATTTGTTCTCGCTGCTGGGACGGGTATCAGACGATGTATTCGCAGCCTTTGGTCGTGGGATACAGATGCTTTCCTGGCGCCGTGATCATCAATTTTGCGGCCGCTGTAGTGGCGAGACACAAATGACTGACGGTGGCCGTGCGCTTGCCTGTAAAGCATGCGGGCACAGCTGTTATCCTCGTCTTTCGCCCTGCGTTATTGTCGCAGTGACTAAAGGTGAAAAGTTGTTATTGGCGGCAGCCCAGGGGCGCAGAGCCCAATTTTACAGTACTCTAGCCGGGTTTATTGAGCCGGGTGAGACGGCTGAGGCAGCTGTTGCACGAGAAGTCCGTGAGGAGGTCGGCATCGAAGTTGAAAATGTCCGCTACTTCGGATCACAACCCTGGCCTTTTCCCAGCCAACTTATGCTCGGGTTTTACGCGGATTACGCGAGTGGAGAGTTCAGTCTTGCCGCCGATGAGATCGAAGACGCAGGTTGGTTCGGGCGGGATGAACACCCGCCTATACCGCCTGAAGCGTCAATTGCTGGGCAGTTAATCAACGAATTTTTTAGACGTTTACCCTAGGGCGTTTTTATTGGTCTGGAGCCATTATGGAGTTTTTGCAAGAGATTGGTGTTTTTCTGGTGCAAGCCGTTATTTTGGTGGCCGCTATTTTGCTCGTTCTTGCGGGTGCAGCGGTCATAAATTCTCGACGTCGAGGCGGTGATGACGGCTACATTGAGGTACGCCGTTTAAACGAGCGCTATAGCGCTTACCGCGATGCCATACGCAGCATGACCGAGCATCCTGAAGGTAGAAAGACTCGAGAGAAAGAAGAGAAAAAAGCGGCAAAGGAAGCCGATAAGAAAGCTCTCCAACGTGTGAAAGGTGAGCTCGAAGAACCTGATAAAAAGCGTTTATTTGTGCTGCATTTTGATGGTGATATGGGGGCGACTCAAGTCGAATCTCTAAGAGAGGAAATTTCAGCGCTGTTACCAGAAGCCGGTAAGGGTGACGAGGTTCTAATTTGTCTTGAGAGCCCTGGAGGCCTAGTGCATGGCTATGGGCTCGCCGCTAGCCAGCTTCAACGTATCCGCGATGCAGGTATAAAGCTCACAGTGTCGGTCGATAAAGTTGCTGCAAGTGGCGGCTATATGATGGCATGCGTAGCTGACAAGATCATTGCTGCCCCCTTTGCTATTCTAGGCTCGATCGGTGTCATCGCGCAGTTACCCAATTTTCACCGGTTGCTGAAGAAAAATGACATCGACGTCGAACTGCTCACGGCCGGCGAGTACAAGCGGACGTTAACCATGTTCGGGGAAAACACGGACAAGGGCCGCGAAAAGTTCATTCACGATCTCGAAGAAGTTCACACGCTGTTTAAGCAGTTTGTAAAAGAGCGTCGCCCGGTTATTGATGTTGAAGAAGTCGCAACAGGAGAGATTTGGTATGGACAAACAGCACTCTCAGTTCACCTCATCGACGAACTGGGAACCTCTGATGCCTACATTCAGTCTCAGCTCGATGACGCTGATATATTAGAGGTGTGTTACACACCCAAAAAAACATGGCAAGAAAAGCTGGGATTCGCCGCCGAAGGAGCTCTGGAGAGAGCCGTTATGAAGCTTTGGCAAAAAGGCACCTTCAAACAGTTACTTTGATGTTAGACACGCGAAAGCTCATGTATGGCCGCGTGGTGATTTAAATAAACCTTGCCGCTCAGGCGTTCGAGGAAATGGCTGTGCCGGAGGCGGTCCATAACGGGGCCTTTTACCTCACTCAAATGCAGGCTAATAGCTAGCTCGCCCAAGCGGTTACTAATTTCTTCGAGCGCCTCAAGAGCACTCAGGTCAATGTCGTTGACTGCTGGGCACATGAGAACAACGTGCTCTACCTCTGGGTGCTCTGAGAGTTGGCTGTAAATAATATCTTCCAGGTAGCTAGCATTGGCGAAGTATAAGCTCTCATCAATGCGCAATGAGAGGATATTTGGATAAGTCAGCACATCATGGCGGTCAATATTTCTGTAGTGTTCGGTTCCCGGCACGGTGCCCACAATAGCGAAATGTGGCCGAGAGGTCTTATATAAGTGCATTCCAATCGACACTGATACTCCTGCAATAACGCCCATTTCGACACCTAACAGCAGCGTTAAAACTATTGTGGCAACGACGGCGATAAAGTCTGACCGAGAATAGCGCCAAGCCTCACGAACGATGCGGATATCGATTAGGCTAGTCACGGCGACTATAATAGTGGCCGCTAAGGTTGCCTGAGGTAGGTAATAAAGTACTGGCGTAAGGAAGAGGGCAGCTAACGCAATTCCGATAGCGGTAAAAAGCGACGCCGCCTGAGTTTCAGCGCCGGCATCAAAATTCACGACTGAACGGGAGAAACCACCTGTTACGGGAAAGCCTCCTGACACCGCTGACGCTACATTTGCGGCGCCCAAGCCGATCAGCTCTTGGTTCGCATTGATGCGTTGCCGACGCTTAGCTCCCAAGGTTTTACCAACGGAAACGGACTCCACAAAACCAATAAGAGAGATTAATAACGCGGGGAGGGCGAGCTGTTCTAACAAGCTCAAGGTCACATTAGGCAATGAAAAAGCCGGTAAGCCGCTCGGGACCTGACCAACAATGGCGACGCCTTTGCTCTCTAAATCCCATGCGAGCGTAGCACCAATAGTCAGCATGATCGCCAATACGGGAGCAGCTCGAGATAACAGGCCGGCCAGCGATTGTGATAGCCCTGTTCGCATAAGCACGAGTGGCAGCTTGCTCCTGCATAGGAATAGGAATAGCCAAGTCAATGAGCCTACCGCAAGCGTGTAGAGATTGGTGTCAGATATATGACTACCGAGTGTCATTAACAACTCGGGCGCCGCTTCACCGTGGGCACGTATCCCTAATATGTGCCTTAGTTGACTGAGCGCGATGAGCACGCCTGAGGCGGTAATGAACCCAGATACCACCGGATGTGAGAGAAAATTGGTTATGAATCCAAACCGCAGGAAGCCAAGGCCGAGAAGTATGAGCCCACTTATCAATGCGAGCGCAATCGCTGCAGTCGCGTAATCTGCGGTGCCTTGCTGAGCCACTGAGCCAATGGTGGTGGCAGTCATCAATGACACTACCGCAACCGGGCCAACAGACAGCGTCCGGCTAGTTCCAAACAGGGCGTAAGCAACTAGCGGGAGGATGCTGGCATATAAACCCATCTCTGGGGGTAAACCGGCAAGCAAGGCATAAGCCAAAGACTGAGGAATGAGCATAATAGTCACAATTATTGCGGCCATTAGGTCGCTAATCAGCGCTGATTGACTGTAATCGCTCACCCAAACAAGGCTAGGTAGCCATCGCTTTAACATTATCGAGGAACCACCTAATTACACTTGATGAATGGGGTTAGTCATCCACTCTCTACCTTTCAGCATCGCTTCCCAGTAGATCCACGGCAAAATGTTTGCCTTAAGAATCCACGCAAGACGGGTAGGTTCTTGGCCGTTGAGGATAAACTTAGGGAAGCTCGGTTTGAGCGCGCCACCGTAACCAAACTCCGCCAATACAATTTTCCCGCGCTCAACCGTTAGGGGGCATGAGCCATAGCCATCATAGTGGCACTTATTAGGTAATTTGCCAGCGTGATGGAGTAGATTAATCGCTACTACTGGTGCCTGGGCACGTGCAGCTGCTGCGGTCTTTGCGTTTGGAGCGTTCATGCCGTCTCCAAGAGCCCAAATATTCGCGAATTTTTTATGCTGTAACGTCGCTTGATCAACATCAATCCAGCCAGCAGCATCCACGAGAGGCGATTGGCGAATGAAATCAGGAGCGCACTGGGGTGGACAAACATGGATCATATCGAAATCAGTGTCAGTAGTGGCACCGTCACTAGTTTCGAACGTAGCAATCTTTTTCTCACCGTCGATTTTCACAAGATTATTCTGGAAATTTAGTGTCGCATCGTACTTTTTCACGTATTCCATCAAGGCGGGGACATACTCAGCAACACCAAAGAGGCCAGGCGTTGCAGTGTTAAACTGAATATCGATATTATTTATTACGCCTTGGCGAGACCAGTAATCCGCAGACAGGTACATGGCCTTTTGAGGCGCGCCAGCGCATTTAATCGGCATGGGCGGCTGAGTGAAAAGGGCCTTGCCCTTCTTTAGATTTTTAACTAACTCCCACGTGTAAGGTGCTGTTTCATAAGTATAATTTGAAGTTACGCCATTCATTCCTAAGGTGTCTTTAAGGCCTTCGACTGCACCCCAATTGAGCTTTAACCCCGGGGAGACCACCATTCGGTCGTAACCAACTACGCTGCCATCGTCGAGCTCAACGCAATTATTGAGCGGGTCGAAGCCTGCAACGGCTTTTTTAATCCATGTCGCATTTTTGGGAATGACGCTCGATAGTGCCCTGCAAGTAGACTCGGGGTCGAAGATTCCGGAACCAACCATGGTCCATCCGGGCTGGTAAAAATGTTTGTCTGCCGGGTCGACTATAGCGAGGCTGAGCCCTGCGTCTCTTTTGAGCAAGCTAGCAGCTACTGCTATACCACCAGAGCCGCCGCCCACAACGACAACATCATAATGCTTAGATTCTTTCACAGCCGTTACCTCCTCAATTAGCTAGACTTAGCGAAAACACGTACTTATTTACCCGCCGCTAGAAAGCTCAAATCATCGCCGGCAAATACATTGATCGGCACGCGCAAGAACAGTTTCCCGTCGGTATCGGGGGGGGGCAGATGGCCCGCACGCATATTGACCTGCAGCGATGGGAGAATAAGCGTCGGCATACCAAGCGTTGCATCACGCGTTTCGCGCATACTCACAAAGCTTTCTTCATTTATCGCATCATTCACATGAATATTTTCAGCGCGTTGCATGCCGACGGTGGTCTCGTACTGAAGCTCTCGACCATTGGGTTGGTAGTCATGGCAAACGAACATACGAGTCTCGTCTGGAAGCGTGAGCAAACGTTTAATCGAGTGAAACAGAGTTTTCGCATCTCCACCCGGGAAATCACAGCGGGCGGTACCTCCATCAGGCATAAATAAGGTATCACCGACAAACAGCGCATCACCAAAGAGGTAAGCCATACAGGCAGGCGTGTGCCCGGGCACGTGAAACGCATGGCACTCTATGTCGCCCAGCATGAATTGATCGCCGTCACCGACCATCACATCGAATTGACTGCCGTTGGCTGGGAAATTACTTGGCTCGTTGTAAACCCTCGCGAAGGTTTCTTGCACGGTAGTAATTTGGGCGCCGATTAAAATTTTACCACCAAGCTTTTTCTGTAAATAGAGCGCCGACGTAAGGTGATCAGCATGAACGTGTGTCTCAATGATGTAGTCGACGCTTAGACCTTCATCGTTAACATAGGCGACCACCTGATCGGCTATTTCAGTTGTTAGCGTGCCTGCTGGGTAATCAAGATCGAGCACAGGATCGATTATTGCGCAGCGACGACTGAGGGGATCGCTCACGACATAGGTTAGCGTCCAAGTGTGAGGATCGAAGAAGTGTTGGACATTGGGCTTAGAAACACCGGTAAAGTCGATATGTGTCAGCATCGTCATTGGTTACTCCTTTAATGCGAGCTAGATCATTGCATAGGGTCTCAGCTCACAACACTTTGCGAAAGGAACCAAAGCGTTGTCTGATTACCTCGTGTAGCAATTTTAGCAAGGCACGAGTCGGAGAGCGCCAAGCTCAGTCGTTATAGCTTAAAGGAATTAGGTTATTCTAAAAAGAGTTATCGGCACTTTTCTTTGGAGACACTCCCATTGAAAGAATGCCAAACGTTGGGGCTTACTAAGTTCGTACGCTATACGTACTAGGCCGGCTCAAGCCTGAGCAATGCACTAATACGTATAATGTATATTATGTTAAATCATGCGTTTC
>CAJQLP010000218.1 GCA_905479205.1 uncultured Luminiphilus sp. | reverse complement strand
GGCCTACCGGTCATTTGCCAAATCTCTAAACCTCGGCTAATGCGCTGACTGTGATTGGGGTGGAGCCTTGAGGCGAGCACCGGGTCAACCCGCGCAAGCTCAGCGTGCAACGCGGGCCAACCCTCAACGGCAGCACGAGCCTCAATACGCTTTCGAACGTCGAGATCCGTTGCGGGAATATCATCGAGCCCCGACAGCAATGCGCGGTAGTAGAGCATTGTCCCGCCGATCAAAATTGGATGACGGCCTCGAGATCGAATATCGATAATGGCAGCATGGGCATCCCGCGCAAAATCGGCAGCTGAGTACGGCTCACTGGGATCTCTGATATCGATTAAATGGTGAGGATAATCGGGCTTTGCAGCGCCAATATTCAAGTCCCGATAAACCAGTGCCGAGTCGACAGAAATCAATTCAGCGTTGCATTGCTCGGCGAGCGTAATCGCCAAATCGGTTTTACCTGCGGCGGTAGGCCCCATGATACACAGCAAGGGTGGCGCCACTAACGACCTCGCAAAAACAATTTATCGAGCTCAGTCATTGTTAGCTGCACCCAAGTGGGTCGCCCGTGATTACATTGACCCGATCGTTCTGTGTGCTCCATATCTCTCAACAGTGCGTTCATTTCAGGAATTGTTAATCGCCGATTGGCACGCACCGAGCCGTGACAAGCCATAGTCGACAGCAGCTCATCCGCGTGGGCTGTGATCCGATCTGAACGACCATATTCCAGTAAGTCCGAGAGCACATCGCGAAGCAACTGCTCAACATTGGCGTGAGCCAATGCAATTGGTACCTCGCGCACCAACAGCTGTTCCTCGCCCACCTGCTCGACCAGCAAGCCTAGCGACTGCAATGATTCATTTGCGTCAACTGCGAGGGACGCTTCGCGAGCAGAAACGGCGATACTCTGCGGAACGAGCAGTGGCTGAGTACGAATCCCCACGTCGTCGCGCATTGCCTTCAAACGCTCATAGGTAATGCGCTCATGGGCAGCATGCATATCGACCAACACCATGCCCTCGGCGTTTTGAGCGAGAATATAAACACCGTGTAATTGTGCGATAGCGAACCCTAAAGGAGGTACATCCTGCTCTTCAGATGACATGGTCATGGCGTCAGCAACAAATCCTCGATCACCAGAGACAGTCTGTGGCCTACTGTACAAATGCGCCAACGCATCCCGCTGCGCCTCAAACTGACCAGCAGTCGGCGCATCAGGCATAAGCAAACCCATACGGCCTTGTGTCGGCGCTGCCATCGTTAACGCCGTGTCTACATTGGGTGTTATGGCCGGTGAGCCATCGCCCGGGCGAAGCTCTGCCAGCGCGCGGTTTAATGTACTGAAAATGAAACCATGGATTTCACGGCCATCTCTAAAGCGCACCTCATGCTTGGTTGGGTGCACGTTCACATCGACCCGAGAAGGTTCGAGCTCCAGAAAAAGCACATAGGCGGGATGGCGCCCATGAAACAGCACATCGCGATACGCCTGCTTGATAGCATGAGCGATTAGCTTGTCGCGGATCACACGACCATTGACAAAAAAGTACTGTAAATCTGCCTGAGAGCGGGAAAAAGTGGGCAAACCTACCCAACCTCGCAACGATAAATCTCCAGCCACTCGCTCGATCGGCACCGCCTGCTCCATAAAAGCAGGCCCTACGACGCTCGCAACCCGGCGCTCTCGGGTAGCTGTATCTATCGCTGGCGCCAAGCCATGCACGACGCGACCGTTATGCGTCAAACTGAATGCTACGTCAGGACGGGATAAGGCCTGACGCTTCACCACCTCTTCAAGATGCCCAAACTCAGTTTTTTCAGTTCGAAGAAACTTTCTCCGCGCCGGCGTGTTGTAAAACAAGTCGCGCACCTCAAGCGAGGTGCCGCGAGGGTGAGGTGCAGGACGTACGTTAACCGTCATGTCACGCCCTTCGCTCGATGCACAGATACCGGCATTTACCTGCTCGGTAGCATTCGAGGTCAGTGATAAGCGCGATACTGACGCAATGGACGCCAGGGCCTCTCCACGAAAACCCAGTGTTGCAACGGCCTCCAAGTCATCTATCGATGCAATCTTAGAGGTAGCATGACGTGCCAATGCCAGCGACAAATCTTCCGCAGCGATTCCGAAGCCATTATCACGAACACGGATTAACTTACTGCCTCCCGCCTCAATATCGATATCGATTCGAGTAGCCTCGGCGTCTAGACTATTTTCTAAGGCCTCCTTTACTACTGACGCAGGCCGCTCAACCACTTCACCGGCGGCGATTTGGTTGGCAAGACGGGCATCGAGACTACGGATTCGTCGGGTCATCAGGCGTCGGGTATCACTAATTTTTGACCAATCCGTATAGCATCGCCGTCGAGATTATTGCTGCGCCGCAACGTAGTTACACTGACACTAAAACGCTGCGCAATGCCACTTAACGTATCGCCTCTGGCGATAATGTACTCACGACTGCCTTCGCCACCCTGTGAGCGCTGCCACGCCAGTAATGTCCCGGCGGGGGGATGATACTTAAACCAACTTTCTATACCACGCTGAATCGCGCGAGCCATTTTGTCTTGATATGACGAGGTCGCTAGCTGACGCGCCTCGCCTGGATTCGAAATGAAACCTGTCTCCACCAAAATTGAGGGAATATCGGGGCTTTTTAATACCGCGAATCCTGCTTGCTCAACTTTCTGCTTGTGTAATCGCGCGATACCATCGATTTCTTTCAGCACCCCAGCACCAAGGCTCAAGCTAGTGTCAAGGGTCGCCGTCATCGAAAGGTCAGTGAGCACTCCAGCCAATACATCATCTTTGTCTGCAAGGCGTACTCCACCGACCAAATCAGCCGCATTTTCTCTGTCGGCCAAGTATTGCGCTGCAGTCGACGTCGCGCCCTTAGTGGAAAGCGCGTAAACAGAAGCGCCATTTGCCGACGCTTTGCGGAAGGCGTCAGCATGAATAGATACGAAAAAGTCTGCTTGGTATTTTCGCGCCAAGTCGCGCCGGCCGCGAAGGCTCACGTAGTAATCCCCCGAGCGAATCATTACAGGGCTGAAACCGGGAGTTTTCTTCAAACGCGCTTCCAGCTTCTTTGCAATGTTGAATACCACGTGCTTTTCACGCAGCTTGTTGGGTCCCGATGCACCGGGATCTTCTCCACCATGACCCGCATCGATGGCAACGATAATGTCGCGTCGACCTGACAGTTGCTCGATACTTTTTACGACTTGGAGGGGTTTTTCTTCAGCATCGGTGTCAAACAAATCCAGCACGAGGCGAGGAAATGTGCGATCCGTCGCCTCAAGCAGATCAGTTTTCGGTCGCACCTTGGCACTTAAGTCAAACACGATACGCAAATCATCCCCTTGCCGAATACCTGATCGCACGCGGGAAATAGGGGTATTCTCTAACGGCAGATCGGTCAAAGCGTCACGTAAACGGGCGTCGGAAATATCGATCACCAAGCGTCGCGGGTTGTCGAGTTCAATGACTGAATGGGCAACTGTATCGGACAAGTCAAATACCACACGCGTGTGGTCGGGTGCTCGCCATAGGCGCACATCCATGACCTCGGCCGCCTGACTGACACTGCTCAGGAACAAGACAAACAACAGCGTAGGTGACACCCAAGTGAGATCAAAGCGCGCAGCCCAGCGGGGGCTTGCCGCTTTATGGGATATCAGTGTAGTCACGAAAGCCACAAATATGATCGCTCTGCCATGAATTGTTTATTGCATCGTCAGGTACGATAACAAAAAGTTAGGGTGCAGGTCGCGCCCGTCCTGCGTAATAGATCCTGTGTATATGGCTCTATAAATGTGGCCCTGTGCAAATAATCGCGTGTCATAAGCCCTTTGCACTGTTTGTTATCCCCATGAGTGCTAAAGGCGCAGATGCGCAAGCACGCCAAGCCCTCTGGGAGTACTGGCCGTCAATTCGACATGGCGACCCTCATCAATCGGTGATAACTCAATGAGCAAATCAGCAGGTGGCAAGTACGCCCCACCGCGATCAGGCCATTCAAAGAGCAGCAGTGCGCTCTCCTCCAAATAATCCCGCAAGCCCAGATACTCAAGCTCCTCGGGGTCACCGAGTCGATACAAGTCAAAATGATAAACTGACATTGCGTCTAATACATACGGCTCGACAATCGTATAAGTCGGGCTTTTTACACTGCCGCTGTGACCCAAGCCGTGTAACAACCCCCGGCTGAGTGTGGTTTTACCCGCACCGAGATCACCGCGCAAATACACAATCGCAGGTGGCACCAATGATTGGCCGATTGCATGCCCCAACTCGAGAGTGGCGTGTTCGTCGGCTAAGTCCATAGCGATAGTTTTAGCGTGAAAATTTGTCATGGCGAAGAGTTTACCTTGCAAGCCCCAAAGCCACAGCCCCTTCTGTCACAATAGCGGTATGGCAGATAACTTAATCGACACAGTACATGAATGGGCTCGAGAACTTGGGTTTCAAGCGCTGGGCATTACGGGCGTCGATTTAGGCGAGCACGGTGCCTATCTGCAGAAGTGGCTCGACGCCGGCTATCACGGCGAAATGACCTATATGGCCCGACATGGCCGCAAGCGCTTTAAGCCTGAGCTACTCGTGCCCGGCACCTGTACAGTGCTATCCCTTCGTATGGATTACTTGCCTCCCGGGGCGCCTCCAGAGGCTATTCTAGCGTCCAGCGACAAAGCCTATATATCCCGCTATGCGCTGGGTCGCGATTACCACAAACTGATGCGGAACCGACTGGCCAAGCTAGCAGGCCGCATTGAAAGCGAGCTTGGCAACGGTCAGTTCAGGGCCTTTGTCGACAGTGCGCCAGTGCTAGAGCGTGCCATCGCTGAGCGGGCAGGCCTCGGCTGGATCGCCAAAAATACGATGCTTATCAATGACAAAGCGGGATCATGGTTTTTTCTGGGAGAGATATATACCGATATTCCATTTCCTGCCGACCCACCGAAAGAAGACAAACATTGCGGCAGTTGCCAGGCCTGCCTTGATATTTGCCCGACCAATGCATTTGTAGGGCCCTTCCAACTCGATGCGCGTCGCTGCATTTCATATTTGACCATTGAGCATCCCGGCAGTATCGATACCGCGCTTAGGCCACTTATGGGCAATCGAATTTACGGCTGCGATGACTGCCAGCTGGTGTGCCCCTGGAATAAGTTTGCCCAAATCACTCAGGAGACTGACTTTGCGCCGCGTCATGGGCTTGACGATGTGCAACTTATCGACCTATTTGCGTGGACTGAAAGTGAATTTGAAGAACGCACCCAAGGATCACCGATTAGGCGAATTGGTCACGAGCGATGGCTGCGAAATATTGCCGTTGCACTCGGTAATGCCGACACGTCCGAAGCCATTATTGGCGCCTTAAAAGCCCGCGCCGATCACCCCTCCGACCTCGTTCGAGAACATGTCAGCTGGGCGCTTGAGCAGCATCCCCTCGTCTTATAACGCCTCGTGACGCCCCGTAAACGCTGCAGCACTCAACACACTTTAAGGGGTCAGACGTAAAAAATGCTCCCTGTAATAGCGCAGCTCCTCTACGGATTCGCGAATATCATCAAGTGCCAAGTGGGCGGTCTTCTTTCTCAGACCCGGCAAATCAGGTCGCCAGCGACTCGCTAATATTTTTAAGGTACTGACATCGAGATTGCGATAGTGGAAATAAGTCTCAAGCGCTGGCATGTGGCGCGCCATAAACCGTCGGTCCTGGCAAATTGTATTGCCGCACATAGGCGACTGACCGCGCCCGACCCACTCGGCGAGAAATGCTAAGGTTTCCTCAGTAGCGAGCTTCTCGTCGTAACTGCTAGCGCGCACTCGGTCTACCAATCCCGATTGCGTGTGATGGGTCGTGTTCCATTCATCCATAGCAGCGAGTTCAGCATCAGTCTGCTTAATGGCGATGACCGGCCCAACCGCCAATTCATTAAGTTCAGAATCGGTGACGATGGTGGCGATCTCGATAACCCGGTGTTCCTCTGGAACCAAACCGGTCATCTCCATATCTACCCAAATTAAATTAGTGTCACGTGGCATGAGTCATCTCCTCTTGGTGGTGCAGTCTAGCAGAGCGAGCGCGACTGACGCAGCGCCAAGGGTTACACTCCAATCTATGGCAAAACGAAAATTAACGCATCAACAGCAGCGGCGTATCAGAGCGGCTCGTGAAAGGAAGCATCAGCTCCCCGAAGGAGAGCTCGGTGAGTCACGAGTGGGCGTGGTTATCGCGCGCTTCGGCCAGCGAGCGCTCGTTGAGGACAGTGACGGCGAACGCCGCCAATGCGTGATGCGCGCAAACATCGACAGCCTCGTTGCAGGCGATGCTGTTATATGGCGCCCCAGCGAAGAAACTGGCGTTATTGAGTCTCGAGATGAAAGGCGTTCGGAGTTGAGTCGTCCCGACAGTCGAGGCAACTTAAGACCGGTAGCAGCCAATATCGATTTGATGTTCATTGTATTTGCACCCAAGCCTGAGCCGCACGGCAATTTGATAGACCGGTACTTAGTCGCCGCAGAAAACGCGGGCATGGAAGCGGTGCTAGTGCTCAATAAGCGCGACTTACTTACGCACAATGATCCGGTGCTCGCGCTCGCAGAGTCTTACACGGCTCTGGGTTATACGCTCATAAAAACTGACAAGGAAACCGACCCCCACGCGGATCTTATCCGCCCAGTAGCACAAGATCGCACCTTAGTATTGGTAGGACAGTCGGGCGTGGGTAAATCCTCGTTGATCAACCGCCTAATACCTGACCTGGATATTCGCGTTGGGGCACTTTCCGAGGCGATCGACAAGGGGCGCCATACAACGACAGCTGCAGAGCTTTACCATTTACCCAGCGGCGGGGACCTCATCGACTCGCCCGGCATTCGAGAGTTCCACCTCCATCACTTACCAGCCGACGAAGTCGCCCACGGCTTTAAAGAATTTAGTGAGTACCTAGGACACTGTCGCTTTAGAGACTGCCAGCACGACCATGAAGTCGGCTGCGCCATTCTTGAAGCCCTAGAGAAAGGCGCTATTACCGAGGCTCGATTTAACAGCTATCGCAGCATTGTCGACGCACCGCGCCCAGATTAAACCCAGCACCTACCCGCCTCCCTTGGTTTTTTTGTCATGGCGTAAATCGTCAAAAAGCAGAAACTCAAACCGTAGCTCCACGCGCCAGGCTCCTTCGCGGGACAACCCGGGCTCGTCAATTCGCCAGTTGTAGCTAGGCTCGAGCTCTATGAATAAATAGTTGCGGTAAGCCTGCTGCCTATAACGTACACCTACACGGTAATTGGAGACATAACTCCAAGGCTCGGTAACACCTGAAACTTCGGCGAATACCATCGCCGCACGGCCCTGAAGCCCTGGCTTCGCGGTATCATCGCGCCAACGCAAAATGTGCGATCCCGAAGTACTCCACTCCACTCCGTCACTCTCACCGCTGTAGAAAATACGACTATAGCTGCGTAATAGTTGGTTCTCGTTAAGTGCGTGGTCGACATCTACCCGCGTCGTTGCATGGGCTCCCTCATCGCGGTCATATTGGATGCGCTGGGTGACGCGCAACGTGTCTTTGTCACTTAGCTGATTGTGGTAGCGGTATTTCACACCTGGCCGAGGACCGGAAGAATTTACTCCCATGGTCAAATCAAATCGATGCCGCTTAGACTCTAGTCCTGACAACTGATATTGCAGTCCGACTCGACTTTGGGCCGGATCTTCCTGTCCGTTAATATCATCTTGAGAGTCGTCACCACGAAAGACCAGATCTAATTTTTTAGAGATTGCAGGCAAATTGACTTTACCACCCACGCGCACGCGAAAATCGGTGCCATAGCGCTCGTCCCAATCGGTGATAAACCTTAGGCGCAATCGGGAAGAAGCGGTCTCTTGGTCGACTTCCGTGCCGCCAAAGTAATTATCCGCCCAGCGGGTGAGTTCATTGGTGCGCTGTGTAAAGTAGCCGTGCCCGCGATCTACCAATGAGGGGGCTATGTCCTTGCCTTCGTCGCTTCCTTTATTAACTCGGCTATTATCACGGCCGTTACCGGAGTTTTCATCGCGGTTTTGCTCCTCGCGACGTTCGTTATCAGTACTTTCGCCGGCCTCGATTTCAGACGGGGCCTGTTCGACGACCGTGAGATCCCAAATATCGCCCACCGGACCGCTCACTTGCTGGCCAAAAGCAGGCATAATCACGCTCCACAACGCTGCAAGCGAGACCAAAACCCTGTACTTTTTGCCCACGTTGTCGCCCATGGTCGACGGCTCCTAATAATCCACTGCTGCGGTCTACTTTATTCCCAATGATAAATTTATTCATCGCCTTACAAGCCATCTTGCCACAACACCTACTCTCCCGAATGATCGGCTGGCTTGCCGAACTCGAGCGACCCGTTTGGCTTAAGAATTTACTGATCACCTTGTTCATGCAGGCCTATGGCATCTCACTCGATGAAGCCGAACACCCGAATGCGGAGCAGTATCGTAATTTCAATCATTTTTTCACGCGTGCATTGGAAGAAGGTGCGCGTCCACTAGCAGGGACACGATATGTCTCTCCCGCAGATGGCATACTGAGCCAGCGCGGCGATGTGGATGACGGTCAGTTGGTTCAAGCAAAGGGCCGCTGGTATGACACGCGAGGGCTCCTCGCAGGTAGCGAAGAAGAAGCGGCAAACTTTGATAACGGCTCATTCGCCACAGTTTATCTGTCACCAAAGGACTATCACCGAGTGCATATGCCCATATCGGGCACCCTGCGAATGACGCGCTATGTACCAGGGGATCTGTTTGCCGTTAACAATAGCACCACGGCAGGCGTGGACCAGCTTTTTGCCCGCAACGAGCGCTTAGTGTGCTTTTTCGATACGGCAGATGGCCAATTAGCCGTAGTACTGGTAGGAGCCATTATCGTGGCCGGTATTGAAACTGTATGGGGCGGCGTCGAATCACCCAATCCGGGCACTATTCGTGAGCACCGATTCAACCCCGAAGAGGGGCCGACCTTAGAAGCAGGCGCCGAACTAGGACGCTTCTTCTTAGGCTCTACGGTTGTGCTACTGACAGAAAAAAACGGTCTTCAATGGCGTGCAGGGCACGACGACAAGGTTCTCGTACGCGCCGCTCTCGCCGACTAGATCGCGGCTTATCGCTCCCGACTCAGAGATTTTCTTCCGCGAAAGCCGCCAATCGCGAGCGAACAATCCCCGCTATGAACATGATCCCCGCGTGAGGATAGTCTTTGGTTTTTTCTACCAGGTACGTTAACCCTGACGTGAGTGGAGAAATGTACTTGTTATCAATTTGCGCCAAGTTACCGAGCACAACAATTTTTGAGTCAGCACCTACCCGACTGATAATCGATTTGAGCTGGAACTGGCTCAGGCCTTGGGCCTCATCGATAACAATATAGGCGTTATTAAACGAACGGCCGCGCATGAAGTTCAGCGACTTAAACTGAATGTTCGCACGCTCTTTCACGTAATCAATACTGCCACCCGCATGCTCGTCAGAGCCGTGCAGAATTTCTAAATTGTCATCGAAGGCCGCAAGCCAAGGCGCCATTTTCTCTTCCTCGGTTCCGGGTAAAAAACCAATATCCTCAGCAATAGGTGGCGTCGAGCGAGCCACAATGAGCTTTGAGTATTTTTTCTTCTCAAGTATGGAGTGCAACCCGTAAGCAAGCGCGAGTAACGTCTTTCCCGATCCTGCGGGACCCGTCAGTACCGTCATATCAATATCGTCAGCGTCGAGCAGGCGCATAGCCATAGCCTGCTCAAGATTGCGTGGCGCCAAGCCCCAGAAACGTTGATTCATGAGGTTGTCTCTACTGTCCATCCGCAAGTAAACGTGTTCAGCATCTAGTCGCTGGACGTAAGCTAAAAAGTCGTGGTCATCGTAGATAAACTCATTGGGATAAATATCGGGCAGGGCTTCTCGCGGCAACCTATGCAGGGTCACATCACCCTCTCTCACGGTATCGACATCAGTGATCGTCGACCAAAAATCGCCTTCAACATGCTTATAGCCAGTCGACAGTAAATCGATATCATCCAAGACGCGGTCGTGGCGATAGTCTTCAACGTGCGCGAGGCCTGACCCCTTTGCCTTAATACGCATATTAATGTCTTTCGTGACCAAGCATACCAAGGTGTTAGGTGACTCTTTCTGCAACCGCAGGGCTACATTGATAATGCGATTGTCATTTGCGTGATCTTGAGTGACGTCCAAGAAAGGGACGTCGCTATCTTCCCTGATGAGCTGATCTGGATAGATCGCGAGCTTGCCGAGCGGCCCGGATACTGTGGTCTTGGGGATACTGACTCCCTCTTGAATTTCATGAGGGCTAGCGGCGCCAATGACCTTATCGATCATCTGAATGGCAATGCGCGCTTCCCGACTGACCGTTTTCTCATGCCGATCCTTGATGTGGTCCAACTCCTCTAACACCGTCATTGGTATAACCACCGTGTGCTCTGCAAACGTTGTGATCGCGGTTGGATCATGCAGTAGCACATTCGTATCTAGTACGTAGACTTTGGGGCTATCAAGGCATTCAACAGAGTTGTCAGCGCTAGCTTCCATAAATAAATCCTTTGACGTCGGCGCGGGAATTAGAGGGTTTAAAGAAATTACGAGGCTTTGCGTCTGACGCGGGGGCAGGCCTTAGATCAGCCCTGACACAATCCCAGAGGGAACTTGGTAGATTCGTCAAATACACTCCGTCCTACTCAACAATTTTCGAACTCACCACAGTAAAGCCCGCGTTTGCCCTCCCTGTCAACGAAGATAGAGAAAAGTGCACCTTGGGATCAAATCTCGCTGACAGCGGCGCGGAATTTCGCTAGGATTCAACCCCTCAGATGCGAAGCTTAGGTTTCGACTACGTTCATCAACACCGGTTGTCAGGAGCTACTAGCGGCCATGCTGAACAATGATGCACTGGCCCAGTTAAAGGGCCTCAAAGACCAGATTGAGGCACAGAAAGAGCATACCGACGCCACGGTCAAAGGAACCCAGAATCGCTACGGCTTTGCCGTAGTCGACGATGGACGAGAGATTTTCATTCCGCCCGATGAGATGCTCAAAGTCTTACCAGGTGATCGTGTACGCATCTGCATTCGACCGGCTACGGCGCCTAAGGGGAAAAATGGCGGTAAGGGTGGCAACAAAGAAGGCCAGACTGTTGCGGACATCGAAAAGCTCATAGACAGCCCCCTTGGTCGGTTTGTCGGTAAAGTTGTGAACAAGGGCAAAGCCGTATTTGTCGATCCAGATGTGCCCAATTTAAGCCGCTGGCTATTCATACCACCGCACGCGCGCAATGGTGTAAAACCTGGCGACCGGGTCGAATGTGCGGTACTGCGCCACCCGATCACTGACGGCAAGCCATCGGCGAAAGTGTTAACGCGACTTGGCGATGACAGCACTCCCGGCATTGAAAATAGCTACAGCGCTCTGCGCGCCGGCGTGCAGCCGAACTGGCACGAGAACATCGCGAACAACCTTGTCGAGCATACAACGCGAAGTTCACCACTGACCGAGCCAGACCGCACCGATTTGACACATCTTGCTTTCGTATCTATCGACGCTGCACGCACCCAAGATATCGATGACGCTGTGTACGCCGAAGTCACGAATGAGGGCTGGACCTTGTTTGTCGCTGTTGCCGACCCGACGGCATACCTCGGTGACTTTGCCGGGATCGAGCAGGAATTAGCCCAACGAGGGACCTCGGTGTATTTTCATGGCGATATGATACCCATGCTTCCCGAAGCGATCAGCCGTGGTCTATGTGCACTTGCCGAGGAACAGGCGCGCCCCGCTTTAGTCTGCAAGATTGCCGTTAGCGATGAAGGCAAAGTAGGTGACTACGAGTTCTTTAAGGCGATTATTCGCTCAAAAGCCAAGCTCTCATATGCAGCCGTTGACCGGTATGTCAGGGGAAATAGCGACGAACTAATCGCGTGGTCCAACCCCCTCGAAGCGCTCGTCCAAGCCTATCGAGCTCTACGTCGTGCCCGCGAAGACAATGAACTCGTTATGGAAGATCGTCGCGAGTACCGATGGCACCTCAATGACGATAAGCAAATTGACCACATTGAAGTCGGCGAAAAACTGGCCTCTCAGCACCTTGTTGAAGAGTGCATGGTCGCGGCGAATCGCTGTGCAGCTCACTTTTTGGCAATGGCCGATGCGCAGGGGCCTTTTGTAGTCCACGGCGGTTTCCGAAAAGACCGGATTAAAGAAGCGCGAGAGTTTCTCGAAAAGTATTACCCATCGCTGGTCGACGCCCCCATTGAAACCCTCGCAGGCTACCAACAAGTCATAAAAGCATTAGCCACTAGCGATAATCCCCTGCCCTTACGCTCCATGATCAATCGGCTTTTAACGCGCGCAGAGTTCAGCCGTACACCCGCGGAACACATGGGCATGTCACTAGAGGCTTATACCAACTTCACATCGCCGTTACGCAAAAATCTCGACTTCTTGGTTCATCGTCAAATCAAAGCAGTACTTGAAGGGAAAGAAGCCAATCACGTAACCGATGATTTATTGAAAAAAACAAGTCAGGCAATAGCTCGCAGCAGAGATGCTTCCCTGACCGCAGAGCGATGGCTCGCGGCAAACTATCTCACTAAGCTGGCTGCGCAAGATAGCAGGCGCTTTACGGGCATGATCTGCTACATCACCAGCAGCGGCTTTAATGTGCGGCTGCACGATACCGGCATCGAGGGTTTTGTAGATCTTCGCAAGGACCCTGAGAAGTTCAGCTTCGATAAGTGGACCGCAAGCCTAACCTCGACGACCCGGCGCTTTGAACTGGAACAGGAAGTCGACGTAGAGTTTGCCGGCGCATTGGAAAAAGAGGGCTGGCAAGCGCAACTCACCCTCGCAGAGGGATGCGGAATTAAGCCACTAAAGACCTAGGGAACTGTCACTATGGCAACTGCCAACACCATTAAAACGCTTACCAATGACACCGCCTTAGTGGGCTCTCAAGTCACGATTAAAGGTTGGCTCCGCAGCAAGCGCGACTCCAAAGCAGGAATTTCATTTTTAGCCGTCCACGACGGAACCTGCTTCAATTCATTGCAAGCGGTAGTGCCCAATACGCTCGACAATTACGAGAGTGAGGTTCTTGGCCTCACCACAGGCTGCTCGGTCGAAGTAACCGGTGAATTAGTGGAGTCCCAAGGCAAAGGACAAAACGTTGAAATTCAAGCAACAAGCGTTTCCGTTGTGGGCCTCGTCGATGATCCCGAGGGTTACCCCATTGCGAAAAAACGCCACACGTTTGAATATTTACGTACCCAAGCACACCTTCGAACTCGAACGAATACCTTTGGCGCCATCACCCGCGTGCGCCATGTTTTGGCGCGGGCGATTCATGAGTTCTTTCATAAAGAGAACTTTTATTGGGTGAACACACCGATCATAACCGCCAGCGACTGTGAGGGAGCTGGAGAGTTATTTCGCGTAAGCACTTTGGACTTTGCTAACCTGCCTCGCAACCCCGATGGCACGGTCGATAACAGCCAAGACTTCTTCGGCAGTGAGGCGTTCCTCACTGTATCGGGCCAGCTCGCAGTCGAGTCACATTGCTTATCGATGGGCAAGGTTTATACATTTGGCCCCACTTTCCGCGCCGAGAACTCGCACACCTCTCGCCATTTAGCCGAATTCTGGATGGTTGAACCTGAAATTGCCTTTGCTGACCTTAATGACAATGCAGATCTAGCTGAACGCCTGTTACGGCACGTTATCGCCGAGGTTCTTGAGCAATGCCACGATGATATGGCGTTCTTCCAGCAGCATATCGACAACACCGTTATGGAGCGCCTACAGGGCATTGTGGACTCGAGCTTCGAGCGAATGACTTACTCCGAGGCCATCAATATTCTTGAAAACTGTGGCGAAACCTTTGAATACCCCGTCAACTGGGGTATCGATATGGCATCGGAGCACGAGCGCTTCTTAGCAGAGAAGCACGTGGGACGGCCGATTGTCGTCACAGACTATCCCAAGGAAATCAAAGCGTTTTATATGCGGCTGAACGACGATGGTAAAACCGTAGCTGCCATGGACGTATTAGCACCCGGTATCGGTGAAATTATTGGTGGTAGTCAGCGTGAGGAGCGATTAGACATTCTTGATAGCCGCATGGATGAACAACTCAAAGCCGATTTGTGGTGGTATCGCGATCTGCGACGCTATGGCACGGTCCCCCATGCAGGCTTTGGTCTCGGCTTTGAGCGTTTACTCGCCTATGTCACGGGCATGGAAAATGTGCGCGACGTGATTCCATTTCCGAGAACACCCGGTAATGCACATTTTTAAACGGGGTATGTCGAGGGCGATGTCGATTGTCAATGACGGGGATCGCTAGCCCGCGCGATGCAAACCGCACTCT
This sequence comes from uncultured Luminiphilus sp., assembly GCA_905479205.1. GTDB lineage: Bacteria > Pseudomonadota > Gammaproteobacteria > Pseudomonadales > Halieaceae > Luminiphilus. The sequence goes on along the minus strand of CAJQLP010000218.1, from coordinate 9,824 downwards.
CTTCCGCTCTCGACCTTGGTCGGATCAAAGTAATGCGTGCAAGTGGGCAATTGGTGCACACGAATATAATCCTCTAGCTCTGCCTCGCTGCGCTCGAAAAATGGTGCCACTTTTACAATACCTCGCGCATCGAGAGACACAATATCCAAACGCTTACGCTGCTTGGTTTCCTCTCGACGAATACCGGTTATCCACACATCCGGCCGATGTTCCTCCAGCGCCCGCTGAAAAGGCTCAAGTTTGATCGTACGCGTAAACCAATCGTGCTTGTCTCGCTCGTCGAGAGTGGGAATTCCTCCCAACCGCGCACTGATTCTCTCTGAGGTCAGGCAAGGCGAATACACGTAGAGATTAGGCACCAAACGCTCGATGATGCGCTCCGCCGCTATATAGGTATCTTTAAGGTTGTACCCCGTATCAATCCAGACCACCGGCACCTGCGGGTCGACCGATATTACCGAGTGCAAGGTAGCAGCAGAGTTGATCCCCATACTCGTTGTCACCATAGCGCGCTGGCCCAACGACAGCGCCCAGCGAACGATTGTGTCGGGGCTGGCGCCTCGTAGCTGCGCGTTAATCGCGTCGAGGTCTAATCCTATGGGATTAATTGATGGCACCGCGGTCACAGTAAAACTCCCTATACGAACATCGTTGTCCATGTAGAAGGTATCACTAGGAAATAAAGTTTCTAAATAACAATTTTTTATTTCTTTATGTTATATGTTAGCAGGCAAGAGTCTGGCTTCAGCTGCCCGCAGTCGCTGGAGTAGTACAAGCTTTGTGCTGCTTGCCATCCCGCTCTGCTACTTGCTCCGACGTCTTTTCTTAATGTTCTTCTCAAGTTGGTTGTGTAAATCGACGTAGGCTTGCGTCAGCTTATGGCTTGGCGCTAGATAAATGAGGGGTCGCATCTCATGGTGGGATTCGCGCATCTTTACAGAGCTCGTCAGGAAATTCTCAATAACGGGGAAACCCTCACCCTTTAACTCCGCAACCAATTCTCCTGGCAGCTTAGCTTGCGCATTGAACTGATTGATCACAATACCCTCTACTTCTAACTGTGGGTTGTGATCCTCCTGAAGCTCTTCAATATTGTTCATCAGCTCATACAAGCTCTGACGGGCAAATGAGTCGCAGTCGAAAGGCACTAATACCGAGTCCGCAGCAATCAGAGCCGATTTTGAATAGAAATTAAAGTTAGGCGGCGTATCGATATAGATACGATCGTACTCACTATCGAGCTTGGCGATAGCGTCGCGCAGCTTATAAATTTTATACCGCGACTCCAGATCTTTCTCTATTTGGCCCAACACTGGGCTCGAAGGCATGATAAATAGATTTTCAAAAGGGGTTTCCCAAACAAACGAGTCTGGGTTTTTACGCATACTGCGCGGACCGACCGTCTGCTTAAACAAGCCGGCAACGCCCTGCGCTTGCGCTGGAAATTGCTCCGCATCGACCGCACCGACCAAGTAATGGGTGGTGTTACCTTGGACGTCGAGATCCAGAATCAAGGTTTTAAGCCCCTGACTCGCTCCGATAGCGGCCAAGTTACAAGTGATTGATGTTTTACCAACGCCGCCTTTCTGATTAAAAACCACCCGATTCACGCTACCGACTCCTTGCTTACTCAAAACATTGATGACTAAGACAGCTAAAATCTGTCACCGGACTAGTTTATGTCATCGACACTGAAAACGATGCTCAAGCAAGCGATAAATTGACTTCGCCACGCCATATATCGCTGTACAACTGTTCAATAGTCGCCGCATCGGGCACTCGTGGGTTATTCGCCGGAGAGCCTGACGCTAGGGCTTGCTGAGCCATAACAGGCACAGCGGCAAACCAATCCGTCTCAGAGACGCCAAACGCTTCGGGAGATGGCACATCGAGGTCGCGACAGAGACCGTGTAAGCCTTTAATTAAAGCCTCTAGAGCTTTGCTTTGACTGTCCAATGGATCGGCAAAACCCATAGCCCTCGCCGCGAGTGCATAGCGCTCAGGGGCACCGTTGACTGACCACGCCGTTACGGCTGGCAACAGCATGGCATTGCTCATGCCGTGAGGAACATGAAAGTGCGCACCTACCGGCCGCGACATCCCATGAATAAGTGTGACCGACGCATTAGAAAATGCCATGCCGCCCTTCATTGCGGCCATCATCATGGCCTCTCTCGCTTCTCGATTATCGGGCGATGCACACGCAATGGGCAGCCATTTTACGACAGCTGCAACTACATCCAGCGCCAATGCGTCAGTAAAGGGATTGGCTTTTTTGCTCACAAACGCTTCAAGCGCGTGACACAGTGTGTCGAGACCTGTATCGGCGGTAAGCCTCCGGGGCATACTCAAGGTCAACTCGTAGTCAACTAGTGCAGCCATTGGCATGAGCCCCATACCGAGGCACAGCATCTTTTCATCTGTGTCTGCGTCAGTAACCACCGAGGCGTTGGTTGCCTCACTACCCGTACCTGCCGTTGTCGGAATAGCAATCACGGGTAACCCGGAGTCCAAGCGGTTGGGCACTTTATAATCGCGGAGAGGTCCATCGCGCTCAGCCAAGACCGCCATCGTTTTCGCCGTATCGATCGAGCTGCCGCCGCCGAGGCCAACCAATACGTCTGCACCCGATGTGCGGAGGCACTCTAGTCCACTCGCGACGGAATCGGTCGTTGGGTCGGGGACACACTGGTCAAATACGGCCACCTCAAACCCTGCAGCCGCGAGCAACTCTTCGACGCGCGTAAGATAACCACAACTCGCTATAAATGGATCAGTCACAATCAAGGGGCGCCGAAAGCCGAATTCTGTCAGCGTCTCCGCCAATTTATCGATGGCTCCCGCACCGACGTGAATACGTCGGGGCATCAGTATCGCAGCGCTCATAACTTACTCCTCCTCCAGGGAGTGCTATCGTATGCTCTATACGGCGAGAGGGGTATCCCTGCGCGTAATCTTGACCATGGAGTAAACAAGCACTATGACCGTGATTCGACCTGCAGGCGTCGCCTTACTAATGACCGGCGATGAACTAATGCGCGGCGATACCGTCGACAGCAACTCGGCACACATTGCCCAAGCGCTCACCGAGCGAGGGGTGGTAGTGAGAGAGAAAACGACCGTTGGCGACGATCGCGATTTGCTTTTGGAGACCATCGCACGGCTTGCCAAAGATCACGATGTATTAATCATCAATGGAGGATTAGGACCCACATCGGATGATCTGACCTCAGAGGTGGTTGCTCAACTCGCGAACACGCCGCTTAAGGAGCATCCTGACGCACGCAGTCATGTTGAAGCTTGGTGTCAGCGGCTCGGGGTCACTCCCAATGAATCTAACTTAAAGCAGGCCAAAGTGCCCTTCGGCGCGACGCTAATTGATAACCCTACGGGCAGCGCAATGGGCTTTAGCACAGACATTTATCGCTGTCGCGTCATAACAACACCCGGTGTACCGCGGGAACTCAAAGCCATGATGGCGAGCGTGTTGGCGCTAACCTCCGAGCGGATCACCACTCAAAACGCGCATACTCGGCGGCTCCAAACGTTTGGTATCGGGGAGTCAACAATCCAGCAGCTCCTCAATGACAGCGAGCTGCCGTGGCCACCCTCCGTCAATCTGGGTTTTCGTGCAGGCATGCCCCAGCTAGAACTCAAACTCACGGTTAATAATGAGGACGACCTCCCTCAACAGCAGCATTGCTTTGAGCAACTTAACGCCTTATTTGGGGATCATATTCTTGGAGAGGGTGACACTACGCTCGCTTCAGCACTGCAACAAACCTTGCGCGCACAAGGTAAAACAGTAACCGCCGCAGAGTCCTGCACGGGAGGCCTTATCGCCTCAATGATTACGCGTGAACCGGGCTCATCAGCGATATTCAACGCGGGCTATGTTACCTATGCCAATGCCAGTAAACGTGACACCTTGGGAGTATCCCAAGAAGACTTGGACAAGCATGGTGCTGTCAGTGAGCCAGTCGTTCGCCAAATGTTGGCGGGGGCGCTTGAGCGCTCGGGAGCCGACATAGGCATTGCCGTCTCAGGAATCGCGGGGCCGAGCGGGGGCACCGATGAGAAACCTGTCGGGACTGTGTGGCTCGCCTGGGGCAGCAAAGATGCGATGCAAAGCCACTGCGTTGTTATCCCCGGCTCTCGAGATCTCTTTCAGAATTTAGTCGCCGCTGCGGGCTTAGACCTCATGCGACGACAGCTTCTGGCGTTACCAGCACAACCGCACTATTTCACGCGAAAAACCCAATAATTCAAACCGCCGGTGTTATTAAAAGATCTAGGGCTGTAACCGGGTGGTTTGCCATCTATCGCCGTCAATTACATACCGGAAGCGGTCATGCAATCGATGTTCGCCGCCCTGCCAAAACTCAACTTCACTAGCGACGAGGCGATAGCCCCCCCAGTGGGGTGGACGCGGCACATCGGCATTGTTAAACCGCTCTACAACTTTGTGATAGTTATTTTCCAGTAAGCGGCGACTGCCAATGGGGTTACTTTGGGTCGAGGCCCAAGCGCCTATCTGGCTCGCTCTCGGACGGCTCGCAAAATACTCGTCGGACTCTTCCTCGGAGATTTTCTCAACGGTACCAGTAACGGTCACTTGGCGATCGAGCTCATTCCAAGGGAATAACATTGACGCTCTGGAATCCACCGCCAAAGCGCGCGCCTTGTTACTTTCATAATTAGTAAAGAACACGAATCCACCTTGATTCACCGTCTTCAAGAGCACAATACGCTGCCAAAGATTCCCCGTAGTATCGAGAGTCGCAAGGCATACCGCCGTCGGATCTTTCAGATCAGCATCGATTGCCTGTTGCTGCCATTGTGCAAATAACGCGAAAGGCGTGTCAGTTAGCATGTCGCTGCGCAAGCCACCCAAAACATAGTTGCGACGATAGTCTTCGTAATTCATAGTCAATCCCGTATTAGCTGGCGGCACAAACGCTTACCATAGCAAAAGTGTACAGGCTTCAAACGTGAGTAGCAGCTAGGACTGTACGCGTTTGAGGTGAAATGGTAGCAAAGCGCGTTGCCACTCTTTCATCATTTACCACTCTTTCATCACTTAAGAGAACGACCATGAACGCATTGATACCAAGAGATCATCTTTTTCCCCCCGACTGGGGTCTATCGCTGCGCCGCTGGGGCCTAGCGCTGTGCTTGGGGGCAGGCTTAAGCACAACAGCGCATCAGCAAGCGCAAGCGACGGCGACTGATAATAGTCAGGCGCCACTCATTGATTTCCGTATGCGATTCGTTCCTGAAATCAGCCAAGGGAACATGGTGGTCGGACCAGAGGAGCTGGCTTCGGAAGCAGGACTTGCGATCCTTGAGCAAGGCGGCAACGCTGTTGACGCCGCTGTCGCGACCGGTTTTGCGCTCGCGGTAACACTACCTCGCGCAGGTAATATAGGCGGCGGCGGATTCATGCTCATCCACCTTGCCAAGGAAGACCGAAATATCTTTATCGATTACCGAGAAACCGCGCCTGCGGCTGCGACGCGCGACATGTTCCTCGATAGTGAGGGTAAGGTTGACAAGAGAAAAGCCTACTTCACCCGTGCATCATCCGGGGTTCCCGGCACGGTCGCCGGCTTAATCCACGCCCTAAACAACTACGGCACGTTGCCTTTGGCTACCGTCATTGCTCCTGCCATTCGCTTAGCAGAAGAAGGGTTCCCCATGACCGTGACGCTAAGCGAGACGATCAATGCACGGGCTAATCGCCTGGCCCAAGATCCCGGTGCACGAGACATTTTCTTAGCAAATAAAGACAGCGCATTAGGGCTTGGTGCTCAATTCAAACAGCCTGAACTGGCCGAAACGCTAAAGCGCATCCGTGACAAGGGTCGTGATGGTTTCTATAAAGGCAAAACCGCGGAACTCATCGCAAATGATATGGCGACTAACGGCGGATTGATTACGCTGGATGATCTTGCCGGCTACCAGCCCATTGAGCGCGAACCCGTCACCGGAAAGTTCCGCGGCTATGACGTGGTTTCTGCGCCACCACCCTCATCGGGCGGCGTGCACATTATTCAAATGCTCAAACTACTTGAGCCCTATTCGCTCGAGGCAATGGGCCATAACTCAGCGAGCTATTTGCACCGGGTTATCGAAAGCATGAAGCTCGCCTACGCTGACCGCAGTAAACACTTGGGCGATCCTGATCGTACCCGAGTACCCGTTGCTGAGCTCATTGCCGATGACTATGCCGACAACCGACGCAAACTAATCAAAGACGATCGTGCGACGCCCTCCAGCGAGATTAGCCCCGGAGACATCCTGACACCTGAAGGCCGAGACACCACGCACTTCAGCGTCGCCGATAAAGCAGGTAACGTAGTCAGTAATACCTACACCCTGAACTTCAGCTTTGGCTCGCATATCGTCGTGCCCGGAACCGGCATTTTGCTCAATAACGAAATGGATGACTTTGCCGCTAGGCCGGGCTTTGCCAATGCCTATGGCCTTGTGCAAGGCGAAGCCAACGCCGTAGCACCGGGTCGACGCCCGCTGTCCTCCATGACACCGACCATTGTGTTCAAAGACGGCGAGCCCAAACTTGTCACCGGCAGCCCTGGCGGCTCACTGATTATCACAGCGGTATTGCAGACAATTTTGAACGCAACGGTTTTCGAGATGGATGTTGCATCAGCAACCGCAGCCCCCAGAGTGCATCACCAGTGGCAACCTGATCGGGTGCTGGTTGAACAGGGCGTCAGTCCAGACACCATCAAAATTCTCGAGGAGATGGGCCACAAAATTGAACCTACTAAGCGCACTATCGGCCGCGTTAATTCCGTACAGCTCGACGGACCTTGGCGTTACGGTTACGCCGATCTCCGCCGTCCGGGCGGTCATGTGGCCTATTAAAGTCCTGGACTTATTATTTATGACGAAACTAGTACCCTTCGCACGAAAGCTCCACCGCTGGCTGTCTTATGCGGTATTCCTGCAAGTTACCTTTTGGGTGGTGGGGGGTCTTACGTTTGCCGTTATTCCCTTTGACACAATCATAAAAGGGGGAGCGGTCATCACCAGTCCGCCCGCGCCCACGATTATGCCCGCTGAACTCACGCAACTGGGAATGCAGCTACCGTCCGAAACGCCCCTCGATCACTTCGCTGTCCATTCCAGCAGCCAGGGTGCAATCGCTGAAGTTCATACTGCGCAGGGCACAAAATGGCTGCGACTCGTCGACGGCAAGTTGGTAATACCGCCACTGGCGGAGGATATTACGCGCTTTGCTCTAACGCTTTACCGGGGCGATGCGGCGCTTTCAGGTGCACGCTATCTCGCCGAATCCGAGGGGCGATATCTCGGACTCGTTGACGAGACCTATGGGCAAGGTGACGTTTGGCAGGTGGAGTTCGATGACTCACTCAACACGCGGCTATATTTCGAGGGCGCTACAGGTCGATATCTGACCGTGAGAAATGACGCGTGGGTTTTTTACGACGCCATGTGGCGCTTGCACATCATGGACTACGGCGACGGCGACGATTTTAATAACACGCTATTACGCGTAGTTACCCCGCTTGCTTTGCTGTTTGTACTATCCGGCATACTACTCACTTGGACTGCCGCGAAACGCGCTGTCCGCAACCGCCGCTAACAGCCTGGGATTGGCGCGTATCTTAAGAAGATTTTGGCAGCCTCACCTTCATGGTCTGGCGAGCGAGTGCAACCAATTGCCCTGTGCTATCCCAAAAATCACCATCCACCTCAATGATGCCGGCGGTAAGGTGTCGCGACTTCATACGCCCTAACAAGGGCCCCGGCGCAGGGACAGCACGACACTGTACGGTGATTTCTATTGTCGGTACCCAGCCAAACGGACCAAACAACGCAAAAGGTGGCGGCGGCATGATGTCCGCAAACATCAATAAATCGACACTGCCTATGGGTGATTGATCCAGATGCTGCAGATACGCCACAAACTCACCGGTTCCGGGTATTTCGCCACGCTCAAATACCTCATGACCAGTAACCAGCCGACTGTCTACGCGCTCGTGAATTTCAAGTAGCTCGGCGCGGCGTCCAGCAAGCGTTTCAAAGGCGGGGGCGCTGGGAGGTTCAGCGCCCATCCACGTTTCGCCCGCGAGCTTATCGAGATCGGTATAGGCTGCAGTGGCTCTAACCTTGAGCTCGCCATCTTGGTATAAGCTGGCTGAACCAAAGCTCGTGCCGCGACCAAATTTCAAAGGCTCTATCTCAATTTCACAGGGACCCAATGAGCAAGGCGACATATAGAAAGCATTGATGGAGAGCGGGTCATTATGTGGCATGGCGGCTTGGAGTGCGCGTCCAATCACCGACAGCACATAACCACCATTGGGCACTGAGCCAATCCGCCAGCCACGGTGCAACTCGGCTTGCCACCGCGTATCGCTTAGCTGAACTACCGCGGTGTCTTGCTCAAACTGTCCCACGTCAAAGCCTCGGTCGGTTGTGTATGCTTGACCTCGTCGAGACTCGACACTACTGCTTGTAGCGTCACTAGTCCCGCCGGCACTGTCTCACTGCTACTGAACAGGCCTTAGCCAGAGGTCACTCGAAAGAGCGAGACTCTGAAACCTAATGAGGTCAGGTCGAACTTAAATTCCGTAAGCCGCTCTAACCTCTGTCTGAACTAAGCGCGCGTCATAAGTGATAAGATCTTCTGGCTTATCCTTGAAGAAAACTATTACGCGCTCTACTCGGTGGCGTGAAGCTCTGAAGTTGTCACCATATCCAATGCCTCCACAAGGACCCAAACCACAACCCCAAGCACCCATGTACATAGCTCCACGCGAGCTTTCGCGAATTTTCTCCTGATTCTGATCATCCTTAATTGCAAAATAGTTGTAACCGTTAGTTAATCCTACTTCTGCGGCATGAAGCATCCCAAGATCGCGGACGCGCTCGATATCCGTGACGTTATTTCCCTTGAAGGACACTTGCCAAACGTTCTCGCTTAGTTGGATAGATTGATAACCCTGATCATCTGTCAAAGGCTGATACATTGTCGGCGTAGCACAGCCAAAAAGAAGCCCGAGCGATGTGGCCAAAAAGATCTCACGGATATATTTCATCACAAACAACCCCACAAATTTATCAAGTGCTTTGATTTAACAGACCCACACAGGTTACACCATTTTGGTGTGTCAAAGCCCAAACCAGTATAACAAATCTGAATCGTGTCTCACGCAGATTCAGTGGGCTCATAGACTGCACAGGAATACCAACTGCAGGAAAGCGAACTCGCGCTACTCAACGCCGTCATGACTCCCGTCAATGGCGAAGTACGACTGTAGCTTCATTACCAGTGATTAGCGTCCTTACCGCTCATGGAAAATCAGCAATCACCTTACGCTCTAGTAGTGAAGCATAGCAGTGAAACAAGCCGCCCTCTGCTTAAGCTGCCAAGTTCTTTGGATTTTCGCCATATTGATTTTCACCGGGAGCACTATCCTGTAAAAAAAACACAAGGAGTACAATCGCTCCAACAACTGGGACAAAAGAGATCAATAACCACCAGCCGCTTCGTCCAACGTCATGTAATCGCCGGACTTGGACCGAGATACTAGGTATCAAAGCTGCCAACGAGTAAATGCCGCTTAGAACTCCGATGGAGCCGATTGATACGTCAATACCAACAAGAAGCGCGTAAACAATCATATGCAAAAGAATAAACATCCACAGAGCCTTTCGCCGAGCGCGGCCGTTGAAATTTGCATAGTTCTTAAAAGCTTCTAAATACCAATTCATAACAATTTCCTCTGTTTTTATTATAACGTTCAGCCTTTGTCGCGGGCCTTAACTCA
>CAJQLP010000217.1 GCA_905479205.1 uncultured Luminiphilus sp. | reverse complement strand
TGCTGGAAAGTCTTGCGTCGCAAGCCACGCTTCTATTTCACGCACCACCGCATCGGCATACACGCCCTCAATAACGTCGGCCCGAATGTTTTCGACCGGCACACCGTTTATGCGCTTAAATGAATCAACCCCGGGCACAGGCGCCATTTGAACAAAATTCGACAGTGGCACCATCCCCTGATTAGTGCTGATACGAAGCTCGGACATTGCGCGAAGACCACGCTCGCGTTCTGGGTATCTGACCCTTATATCAACGGCCTCGTCGGCCCCATCTGGTCGATATTCGTCGACCTTAACGCCATTGGTAACCAACTGCACCGCAGTGCCTGCTGACGAGACATCAGCTCCGTATATAGACGCTTGCGCTCGGTCTACTGACAGCCGCCACTCAATTGAAGGCAAGGCGCTTGTGTCGTCAATGTCGACTAGCTGGGGCATCGACTCCATATATGCTCGAATTCGCGCAAGTGCGGGCTCTAGCAAAGCGCGATTAACTGACCGCAACTCAACCTGAATAGGCTTACCCACGGGAGGTCCCATTTCCATGGCCAACACTTCCACAGAAATACCGGCAAACTGTGCTGAACGATCACGAATCTGCTGCACAACAGCATTGCCCTTAACAGCACGTTGATTCTCAGGGTACAGCTCGACAAAAATAGACCCTACGGTATCGGAGCTGCCGCTGCCGCCTCGAGGGCTACCACCGCTGCCGCCACCGGGAAGTAATGCGCGGGCATTAACAGCTCGAATACCCTCTAATTGTAAAATCTCATTTTCTACTTGCTTGACCAATTCATTTGACTCACTGGCCGAAAAGTTACCTCTAGCGCGTACCGATACTTGAATGTATTGGGGATCTGAGTCGGAAAAGAAGATCATGCCTACACCAAATTTGCCGTAGGCCCAAAAGATACCCAGCAGCAAGAAACCAATCATTGCCATGGTAAAGATAGGTCGAGCAACGACTCCCGTCACCAGGCGCGCATACTGACCAGTCGCGGTTTTTAATTGTGTGGGATCGCCCGTTTCGAGAGTTTCAACGTCAGCGCTAATCTGCCCCTTGTGCGCCGCGGGCTTACCAAACAGCGCCCCTAATACAGGACCAAACAGAAGTGCATAAAGTAACGAGCCACTCAATACGGTAAACACCGTGATTGGAAGATAACGCATGAAATCACCCGAAATCCCGGGCCAGAACATCAATGGTAAAAATGCAGCAAGGGTCGTCGCGGTGGAAGCCACTACCGGCCAGAACATTCTTTTGACCGCCGAGGAGTAAGCTTCCTTGTGTTCCATGCCGTCCGCCATTTGGCGATCGGCGTACTCGGTAATAACAATGGAGCCATCGATTAACATGCCAAGGCCCAACAACATCCCAAACATCACCATGAAATTAAACGTGTAACCTAAAAAATAAATGATGATGACCGAAAACAATAACGAGACCGGAATCCCCAACCCAACAATGACACCGCTGCGAAAACCCATTGCAGCAACAACAACGACCATAACCAGCGCGAGCGCGGTAAAAATATTTCCCTGAAGTTCATTGACCTGTTCGCTGGCAAACTCAGCTTGATTCTGCGAGATAAGCACTTCAATACCGTCAGGAATGTTGGGGCGCGCCGCGTCGACAATTGTCAGTACCTGATCGACGGTATCGATTACATTGCCATTGGCACGAAGGGAAATGGCGATCGTCATCGCCTCAAGCCCATTGACTCTTGAATAACTGGTACGGTCTTTAAACGTGCGGTGAATGCTCGCGACATCGTTTAAGGTCACAACCGTGTCACCTTGTGTGCGCACAGGAAGGCCGAGCACATCCTCAGCCTTTTCAACCACCGACGGTACTTTCACTGAGAAACGACCTTGACCTGTGTCAATGCTACCCGCAGGAATCAAACGATTATTCCGCAGCAAAGTCGTAATGAGTTCTTCACTGGAAATACGATAGGCCTTCAGAGCACTGGGATCGATAATCACTTCAAGTAATTCTTCCCGATTCCCTTGCAAATTAGCTTCAAGCACCGAGGGAATAGTCTCGAGTTCATCCCTCAAACGCATCGCTGCTTTAAAGACCTCTCGCTCGCTAACGCCTTCCCCCACCAAATTAATTTGAATAGTAGGGAAATCGTCGGCGGAAAGTTCGCGCACAAAAGGTTCTTCCGCGGTGCTTGGTATCTCAGCTTTCGCTCGATCGACCGCCTCTCGCACGTCGAGTAGTGCCTGATCGAGATCATGCTCTACCGAAAACTCGACAAACAACGCTGCCATACCCTCGGAAGCCGTCGATTTCAGCTCCTCGACACCCTCAATTTTTCGTATTTCGACTTCCATGGGCTGTACAAGCAGGCGCTCAGCATCTTCAGGTGAGATTCCTTCATGGACAATGCCCACGTAAAAATAAGGCAACTCGATATAAGGTTCATTCGCAATAGGCAGCATCGCGCGGGCTATGACCCCACACAAAATCACAACGCCCATCATTAATAACGTTGAGCGCGTGCGGCTAATGGCCGCATCAATGAAGGTAATCACTGAGTGCTACCCAGGGGTGCTGTATTCGACACCAAAGTGGACTCCTTGACACTGGTTGACGATGTGTCTACGTCGATCTGAGGGCTTGGGCTGCCTACCGAACCAACCTTAATACCCAAATCAGCTCGCGCTCCAACATAAACCGGATCAACCAACTGCCCCACTAAAACAAACTCTTGCCCTACCGTTATCAGATTAACGGCACTCGGCAACCCAGTTACCCACGCGCCCTCAGGCGTATCCTCGATAACATCGACTGCATAAAATACAACGCGGTTGTCTTGATCAATGGCACGCACGCCAAGTGCTCCCGCATCATCAAGCGTAAAAAGAGCGGGCGACACTCTGTGCGCCAATACTTCATTTAGCTCAATGCGCATGCTTGTCGTTAACCCCGAAGACAAACTGTAATCGGCATTCGCAACGGTAGCCTCAACTAAATAAGTACGCGTCAGCGGATCGCTCTGTTTACTGACAAAGGTTATCTGACCTTGAATCTCGACACCCGCGCTCGTAGACCCCACGACAGGGGTCGCCAATTCGACGTAGCCCACCTCCGCCTCCGTAACATCAGCAGAAATCAGCATAGGGTCCAAATCGATCACCGTAGCGCACAAAGAACCGCTCGTAGCGTAATCGCCTATATTCAGCGGCAAATTCTCGACGACACCGTCAAAGGGCGCGACGATACGCGTTCGCGCAAGATTCAATTCCGCACGGAGGACGTTTGCACGTGCAGACTCGAGTGCTGCCTCAGACCTAGCAATGGCTGTTTGAGACTGCAGACCTCGGGCTTTAAGTTCCAAGCTGCCCTCATGCTCTATTTCAGCCTCGTTAAGTGCAGCCTTTGTTTCGGTCAGCGTAACCTGACGATCATCCAGCGCAAGCTCGCACAGCAAATCACCCTGCACCACCCGCGCACCTCGCTCGATAGGACGGGCAACAACTTTACCTGCGAGCTCTGCCTTCACATCGACTATCCGCTTGCTGTGCATCCTGCCGCGCAATGTTAAAAATCGTTTGCGCGACTCTGCGTGCCGAACCTCTGCTCGCACTCTGGCTGTACGCGCCTGCTCTTGAGATCCGCGAGCAATATTCAGATCTGATAACGTCGCATGATTAGTCACCGGCGACTCACCAAAAATAATACCCGACAACAACCAAAGTATTAGTGCACTGCCGATACAAAAAGCTGTGAGCCAATTTCGACGCATAAAGACATTTACCTATAGAGGGTGGTATGGGAGTTTTTCAGCTGCCCGGACTCGACGTTCTCCGTGGGTAGATCGGCAGCTCTAAGAGAGCCGCAGTCTAAAACAAAAGTGATTCAGACACTATCGGGGTCGACTACAAAGTCCGCGAGCCGATTGACAATGATAACCTACTCAGCTTGCTACTTCTCTTCACCACACACGGCGCAATCGCCCCGTTTTTCTACGCTTAGGAGGTAGCTTTCATCTCTGCGAAAATCTCGAATGCGCAACGAGCCGAAAGCCGGTTGGCCACAGCCCGACAACAATTTAATGACGTCGAGGGCCTGTGTCATTGCGACAGCTCCAACCGCAGGCCCAAGAATACCAAGCTCTGTACATGAGCCACCAACGTCCGTATTTTCGGGGGCAATGCAGTGATAGCACCCATACTTCCTCATTGCATCAAAGACCATGTTCTGCCCACTCATTTGTACAGCCGCGCCCATTACCCAAGGCAAACCAAGTCGCGCCGTGTAGCTATCGATTAACGCGCGAGTGGCACGACTGTCTGATGCATCGACAACCATCTGTACCCCGTCTAAAAGCCCGAGAGCGGTTTCATCATTAAAGCGTCCGATGACTGACTGCACATTGACGGCACTATTACGAGCCTTTAGCGCATCGCGCAACATATCCGCCTTATACTTGCCCACGTCGTGCTCGGTATAAGCGATCTGGCGAGGCAAATTACTGTGCTCAATCTTGTCATCGTCGACTAAACGCAGACTACCTACACCCGCGGCCGCTAGGTACAGGGCAACCGGACAACCCAACCCTCCGCAACCGACTATTAAGACCGCTGCATCCCCCAAAGCTTGCTGGGCCTCGAAGTCAAAACCCGGAACAAGGAGCTGACGAGAATATCGCTCAAGATCTTGATCACCGATCAAAGTAACTGCCCTCCGGTCACTCGCTCATGGCCGGCCAAATCGCGGCGGCTCGCCGTGCACTTGAAGCCGGCTTCGTCCAATAAGGAGCGAACCTCTGCACCCTGATCCCAGCCATGCTCCAACAGCAACCAACCTCCGGACATTAAATGCGCGGGGGCGCCCGTGATGATGGCTCGAACACATTCTAAACCGTCGGCACCGCCAACCAACGCCGATACCGGTTCAGCGGGTAGATCTCCTCGTCGCAAATGCGGATCGTCGGCGCGAATATAAGGAGGGTTACTCACAATGAGTGGCCAGCGCGAGTCCCCCACTGCGCTAAACCAATCGCTTTTTTGAAAGTTAACATTACCCAACCCGAGTCGCTTGCCATTACTGCACGCCACTTCTAGAGCGCGAGCGCTGTCATCCACCGCAGTAATTTCGCAATTGGGTAGTTCAGTTGCTAAGGCAAGCGCGATAGCACCACTTCCCGTACCCAAGTCGAGCACGCTGCGACAATGATGCTCATTGGCAAGGGTCAGCGCCCAATCGACTAATAGCTCAGTATCAGGCCGGGGAATTAACACCGCGGGACTAACGCGAAGATCAAGTGACCAAAACTCCCGACGACCCAAAAGGTAGGCAATGGGTGTTCCCTGCTTATGATCTTCGACCCACGCGAGAAATCGTACCTCATCGCCCTCCGAGACCGGCTCATCGGCGTGTGCGAAATACCATGCTCGATCTCGATCGATTAGGGCTAAGAGGAGATATTCCGCCTCACGTCGAGGCAGCCCCGAATGTTCGACGAGCATCCGAGCAGTGGTCAATGCTGCTCGCTCATGGCAGCGAGTTGATCTGCCTGATGCTCCCGTCGCAAAGGCTGAACAACGGCATTAAGGTCGCCCTGCATAATCTCATCGAGCTTGTAGAGAGTCAGGTTGATGCGATGATCGGTCACGCGTCCCTGCGGGTAGTTATAGGTGCGAATTCTGTCAGATCGATCGCCCGTCCCCACCAAGGAGCGCCGCTCAGCGGCTTGCGCAGCTGCCGCTTGCTGCTCGGCCGCATCGAGAAGCTTCGCCTGCAGCAGCGACATGGCTCTGGCTCGATTCTTATGCTGCGATCGTTCGTCCTGACATTCCACCACGATGCCGGTCGGAATGTGCGTCAAACGTACCGCTGAATCTGTTGTGTTGACGTGTTGGCCACCAGCGCCTGAAGAACGAAAAGTATCCATTCGTAAATCTGCTTTGCTAATCTCGCTTTGTGTAACTTCATCGGGCTCAGCCATCACTGCTACTGTGCATGCAGATGTATGGATACGTCCCTGTGATTCCGTTTCAGGGACTCGCTGAACCCGATGCGCACCCGACTCAAACTTTAAAAAGGCATAAACGTCTTCACCCGCGATCCGTGTAATCACCTCTTTAAAGCCGCCGTGGTCACCGGGACGCTCAGAAATAATTTCCAGGCGCCATCCTTTGATTTCAGCGTAACGGGTGTACATACGGAGTAAATCGCCTGAAAAAATTGCCGCCTCATCGCCGCCAGTGCCGGCACGAATTTCCAAAAAGACATTGTTATTGTCGCGGGGGTCTCGGGGTAGCAGCAGGATTTCCAACTGGGCATCCAACTCATTCGCCCTATCGCTTGCCAACGATATTTCTTCGCCTGCCATCTCGCGGACATCGGCATCGGCGTCGGAAAGCATTTCCTGCGCCGACGCTAAATCTTCTTGGGTCTGCAAATAATCACGGTAAACTTTGACGACGTCATCTAGCTGAGAAAATTCTCGGGACAAATCGCGGAATCGGTTTTGATCGGCAATAACCTCACCATCACCGAGCAAGGCGCTAACCTCCTCATGACGATCACAAAGGTTCTCTACTTTTGCTTGGATAGAAGCCTTCACTGTGAGGCCTTCACTGTAAAGTCGGCTTATCTGGACCCTGCCCAAGATCCTCGTCTAACCCCAATAGCGCCTTTGCGCGCGTTACCTGGCTCGAATCGCCCTCACGAGCTAGCTGGCGTAACCCTGTTGTGGGAGCGTGGATCAGTTTATTCGTCAAATCTCGGGCGAGGCGTTGAAGCACCTGCTCGGGTGACTCACCACGCTCCACGGCTTTTAACGCCTTAGACAACTCAACCTCTTGAATAGACAGTGCAGACTCGCGGTACCGTCTTACAACATCGACCGAACGTCGAGATCTAAACTCCTGCTCGAGCGCCGCAATACCGGCAACAATAATCTCGTCTGCTTTATTGGCTTCGTTAACTCGCAGACGCATGTTTTCCTCAACGACACCACGCAGATCGTCCACACTGTATAAGTAGATGTCTGAAAGCCCCGCTACTTCAGCTTCAATGTCGCGCGGCACGGCGAGATCGACCATCAGGACAGGACGATAACGGCGTTTCTTCAACGCGCGCTCAACCGTTCCTTTTCCCAAAATAGGTAGCTGACTCCCCGTGGAGCTAATCACGATATCGGCTTCTGCCAGCCTGTCTGGGACATCCGCCAACATAATGGCTTCAGCATTGAATTGCTCTGCGACATTCTCGGCCCTCGCCAGCGTTCGGTTGGCGATGAGCATACTTCCCAAATTTGCTTCTTTGAGGTGCCGCGCTACCAACTCGATAGTTTCGCCGGCGCCAATCAACAACGCCTTGCTGCGGGCGAGATTGGCAAAGATTTGTCCAGCCAGGTCGACAGCGGCATAAGCTACCGACACTGGGTTTTCGCCAATGGCGGTATCTGTTCTCACTCGCTTTGCAATCCGAAACGCAGCGGGGAACAGTTGCCCGAATCGGCCACCAATAGCACCCGCGTCATCGGCCACAGCAAACGCTGACTTGAGCTGACCGAATATTTGAGGCTCACCCAATACCATGGAATTTAGCCCCGCAGCCACACGGACTAGGTGCGTTACTGCGTGATGTCCCGTATTGCGGTAGATACATTCGTTAAGCGCCGATGATTGCAGCCCATGGAAACGTTCTACCCATTCCACAACGGCATTCCCTGCTTCAGTCGGGCAGTATTGAGCCGGTAGCACCCCGTAAATCTCTGTTCGATTACAGGTAGACAATATAATGGCCTCCTCAAGGGGAGTCTCGCCAATGACGCTGCTGAGTGCGACATTGATTTTTTCTGCGGCAAACGCAACCTGCTCACGGATCTCCACAGAGGCCGAATCGTGGTTAATACCAATTGCCAAAATATCGTCGAACAACAATCCAACTCCGGGACGCAAATACGCGGGGTATGATAACAAACAAGAAGGCATTTAGCGCGCAGATTTGGCAGGTCCAGCCAGCGGGCCCAGCTGGCGACCCCACAAGCTCTTTTATGATCTTTCTCGTGACATGACTAAGAGCAACGTTGTTCATGCGCGCCAATCAATGCTAACCATTACCATCACGCAAACCGTGGGTTTGTAATTAACAGTGTGTCATCATCCGCCTATGAAATTTTCAACCTTAACAATCTTACTAACCGCCGGTGCTATTTTGTCGGGTTGCGTTACAGCACCCCAAACAGATGGAGCCAGCGAGGATGTAGCGTCGAGCGCGGCAGCAAATACGGCCTCGCGGGACACCAAATACAAGGCCCAGACGGAAGAAAGTGCGGTCCAAGACCGCGCAGACAACGCGCCGTCACCGCCCGATCCGGTGGAAATCCCGATACCTGACGACAGCATATACCCATTGCTCGCTGCGGAATTTGCGCTAAGAGAACGCAATTTTGACTATGCGCTTGAGCTGCTTTTCGAGCAATCCATGATTCTCGATGATCCTGAGCTTGCGCGCCGGTCACTCAAACTTGCTGAATTCCGTGAGCGAGACGACCTTGCTCTGCAGCTAGCCATGCGCCTCACAGCGCTTGACCCAGACGATGCGCTTGCAGCACTGACGGCGATGTCACAACTGATTCAAGCGGGACAAACCGAAACGGCCATCGACTATGCACGAGACGCCAAACGCCGAGGGAGTCGAATTAACGCGCCGGCATTATTGGCGAATTTTGACCGACTAAGCCCATCGCGTCGCGCTGCTATCGCTGTAGGCCTAGAAGGACTGGCCGCAGAATTCCCCGAGGACAACGACATAGCCGTTGCGATCGCCCTTATCTATAGGGAGCAAGGGCAGATTGACGCGAGCCTAAATAAACTCACTGAAGTACACCAGCGTGATCCCGAAGAGGAGCGCTCACTTGTCCTCTGGTCGCAAATAAAGGCCGCTCGCGGCGACACCGATGCTTTTGAGCGCATAGAGCAGGCGATTGACGAGAATCCCGAGGCGCAAACCTTGCGGCTGCAATATGCTCGCCTTTTAGCCAGTCAACCGCTGCTCGATGCCGCTCGCCGACAGTTTGAAATATTACTCGAGCAATCGCCTCGCAATGGAGACTACCTCTTCTCTCTCGCCCTCATTGAAATGGAAGCGAAAAACGCAGCAGCTGCAAATGAAAACCTGCATGATTTGATCGCTTTGGGACAGCGAGTCGATGAAGCTCATTATTTTCTAGGGCGCGTCGCGGAAGAGCAACTGGATATCGATGCGGCGATTAATGCCTACAGCCAAGTTGGACCGAGCCGCGAGTTCACCGATGCAAAGCGACGTCAGGGTCGCTTGTTACTGGACGACGGTAATCTAGAAGGTTTCTCCGAAGCATTTATGAGTGCCCGGCAGCAATCCCCTGGGCAAGCCGAGCGCCTTTATATGCTCCAAGCCAACTTGCTTGATGAGCTCGATCGGACTCAGGATGCCATCGACGTCTACACCGATGCACTCGCCATATTCACGGAGTCCCTCCCCCTACAATACGCTCGCGCAATGACCCACGAGCGACTCGGCGATATTGCTTCAGCAGAACATGACCTGCGCGCCATTATTTCGCGCGAACCCGATAATGCAACCACGCTTAACGCCCTCGGATACACATTGACGGTACACACCACTCGCTACCATGAGGCGGCAGAACTGATCGAACGCGCCCTGCAGTTAAGTCCGGGGGACGCTGCGATTCTTGATAGTCTCGGCTGGGTTTACTTCAAAATGCATAGACTGGACGAGGCTGCTGCCTATCTCGAGAAGGCTTACCGACTGCTACCTGATGCCGAGGTAGCCGCTCATCTCGGCGAAACTTTGTGGGCATTGGGACGCACAGATGATGCACTGGCAATCTGGCAAGACTCGATAGCACGCCAACCTGACAGCGTGCATGTGCGAGACGTCATGCAGCGTCTTGGTGTCGAGCGAGACCAAATGGGCGGAGAGCGAAGTCAAGGTAACGACGAGCCAGGCCAAAGAGCCTCAAATGATGACGCGGCTTCCCAGTAACTTGTTTCGATCAGCTTGGACAGGACGTAGCAGATGTGCTGCGCACGAGTCTGGCGCCAAGACACTGGCTGGTCTGTTTTTTTGCATACTTTTAAGCGCTTGTGCAAACGCACCACAGCCCGTAGCAGAGCAACACCAGATGGCTGCGCGCTCGACTGAAAAATGGCAAGCCGTGGGCAAAATTGCTGTCACCCGCGGCGGGCAGACAGAAACCGCTAACCTTCAGTGGTTTCGCCAAAGTGCTGCAACCGACCGAGTCATACTCACGGGCCCCATAGGCACCGGTGCCACCGAGCTTAGACGCGAGGGCAACCACATTTACTGGCTGGACGATAACGAGCAAAAACCACTGACCGCGCTACCTCTTTCCAGTGACTTAACAAGCGCATTGAATACTTTACCGCTGGCAGATCTTGGGAGCTGGCTGCTCGGCTATGTCCCTGACACTGGCATGACAGCGCTTGAGCAAGGGTCTTGGCGTGTAGAAGTGCAGAGTTGGCAGCTCTTATCGGAGCAACGCTTGCCTCGCAAACTGCTACTTAACTATGAGGAATTGCAAATACGGGTTGTGTTACTCGACTGGTCAGTGAACGACAAATAATGAGCGATCTCTATCAACGCATCGAATGTATTGCGCCCGCTAAACTTAATCTGTTTCTGCACGTTACCGGTCAAAGGCCAGATGGCTATCACACCCTGCAAACTGTATTTCAGTTGCTCGATTGGGGTGACTCCATGATCTTCGAGCGAACAGAAGAGCCCGGCGTCACGCTCGCAAAAGGGGTGAGCGGTATAGCAGACGAGGACAATCTGATCATCCGCGCCGCCAGTGCACTCAATGCCCCAGAAATGGGCGCTCGCATAAGCATCGAGAAGCGGATCCCACAGGGTGGCGGTCTCGGTGGCGGCAGCTCCGACGCGGCATCCACGCTATTGGTACTTAACCACCTCTGGAATCTCAACTATTCGATCGACAAACTAGCCCACATAGGTCTACAGCTTGGCGCTGACGTACCTGTCTTCGTCAGAGGCAAAAGCGCTTGGGCGGAAGGTATTGGGGAAGTAATTACCCCGATTAAGCTGCCCGAACGCTGGTACGTCATTGTGCGACCTAAATGTCATGTGAGTACTGCCGAAATCTTTTCAGATCCGCAATTGACAAGGGATACTTCCCCGATCACAATGTCGGCCTTTTTCGCGGGGGCAATACGCAACGATTTGCAGCATGCGGTCGAAGCTAATTATCCTGCGGTGCGCAAGGCGCTGAATTTACTTGAAAAATTCTCGCCTGCCATGATGACCGGCAGTGGTGCTTGTGTGTTCACTGCGCTTGACAACGAAACTTCGGCGCGGCAGATTGCCGCCGCGATTGAAGAGCAGTTTGAAACCATTGTCGCGCGAGGCATAAACACCAGCCCTCCGATCATTGCGCACCATAACTGAGTTCTTTTGGGGTGTCGCCAAGTGGCAAGGCAGCGGGTTTTGATCCCGCCATTCGCAGGTTCGAATCCTGCCACCCCAGCCATTTTTTCACAGTGCGAGGCGCAGCATGTCGTCCAAGATGATGGTTTTTACGGGCAACGCAAACCCTAAGCTTGCGGAACTCGTGGCTGAGCGGCTTTATATGAGTCTCGGCGACGCTAATGTCAGTAAGTTTTCAGACGGTGAAATCACCATTGAGCTGAATGAAAACGTGCGCGGCAAAGACGTTTTTGTCCTTCAGAGCACATGCCAGCCGACCAATGACAACATTATGGAACTGCTGCTAATGATCGACGCGCTGCGCCGAGCATCCGCCGCACGGATCACCGCTGTGGTTCCCTACTTCGGCTATGCCCGACAAGATCGTCGAGTGCGATCAGCACGCGTGCCGATATCTTCGAAAGTTGTCGCAGACATGATGGTCTCAACCGGTGTCGATCGCGTACTGACAGTCGATCTACACGCCGAGCAAATTCAGGGTTTCTTCACATGTCCCGTTGATAACGTTTACGCATCGAGCATTCTCAATAACGACATCGTTCGCTGTAACTATGAAAACATTATCGTTGTATCACCCGATATCGGTGGTGTTGTTCGCGCGCGAGCCATTGCGAAGCAGTTAGACGACGCCGAACTCGCTATTATCGATAAACGTCGCCCACGCGCTAATGAGGCGCAAGTCATGAACTTGATTGGCGACGTTGAAGGACGAACATGTATCTTGGTTGACGACATGGTCGACACTGCAGGCACACTGTGCGCCGCAGCTGCCGCATTGAAAGCACGCGGCGCGGTCAAAGTCGTCGCGTACTGCACTCACGCGGTGTTATCGGGAAATGCCCTCGATACTATTCGCAACTCGGAGCTCGACGAACTTGTAGTGACGGACACTATTCCACTGTCAACGGAGGCGCGAGATATTCCAAAGATTCGCCAACTTACCATGGCAGATTTATTGGCTGAATCTATTCGCCGAGTCAGTAACGAAGAATCTATTAGCGCATTGTTCGACGATTAAATCGCCGGCAATGTAAACCCACCCATCACTACGCCGGTCGCAGGTTAAGTGATGTTATGTCAGGAGACAGACCATGTCTGAATCTTTTACTATCGAAGCCGAAGCTCGAGTTGACGAAGGGAAAGGTGCGAGCCGCCGCCTACGTCGTCTTGAAGGCAAAACCCCCGCCATTGTTTATGGTGGCAGCAAACCCGCTAGAAGCATTAGCCTGATCCGCAAGGACCTGGAGAAAATGCTTGAGAGCGAAGCGTTCTATACCGCTCTGCTCGACGTTAATGTCGGGGGAGAAATAGAGAACGTCATTTTAAAAGACGTACAACGTCACCCAGCAAAAGGCTTTGCAATGCATGTCGATTTCATGCGCGTTGAAGCCAATAAACCGATCAAGGTTAACGTACCACTTCACTTCCTTAACGAGGAGAAGTGTGAGGGCGTTAAAATCGGTGGCGGTATGATCCAGCATCAAGCGACAGACATTGAAGTCCAATGCTTGCCAAAAGACATTCCTGAGTACATTGAGGTCGATATGGCCAATGTAGCGCTCGGCGCCATCGTCCACATTTCTGATTTGGTCCTCCCAGAAGGCGTTGTTTCAACTGCGCTTGCACTGGGTGACGATCACGACCTGTCAGTTGCCGCAGTTGTTGCAACTCGGGGTGGCAAGTCAGCCGATGAAGATGACGCACCTGTCGACGCTGCTGAATCAGACGAAGACTAAGGCTTAGATATGGCTAAGATCCGACTCATTGTCGGGCTTGGCAATCCAGGCAAAGAGTATGAGGGCACCCGTCATAATGCGGGTGCCTTTTTCGTTCAAGAACTGGCGCGTCAAGGCGGACAAACGCTGAAATCCGAAGGCAAATTTTTCGGCGATACTGCGCGTGTAACCGTTGCAGGCCATGATTTGCGACTGCTTGTTCCGTCGACCTTTATGAATCGAAGTGGCAAATCCGTGGCGGCAATCGCAAATTTCTACCAAATTGCGCCAGAGGAGATACTCATCGCCCACGACGAGTTAGACATTGATCCCGGACAGGCGCGCTTTAAGCAGGGTGGCGGCCATGGCGGTCACAACGGGCTAAAAGATATTATTCCCGCTCTGGGCGGTGACAAAAATTTTCATCGCCTCAGAGTTGGCATCGGCCATCCGGGGCATGCGAGCCGTGTGTCAGGCTACGTGTTATCAAAGCCTAACAAGGCTGATCGGGCCGCCATAGACGACATCATTGATGACGCTGTTCGGGCGCTGCCGCTGTTACTGGTGGGCGATGCGGTGAAGGCAATGACTCAACTACACAGTATCGATACTCGGCGAGCTGCCGATTAATTGACGAGGAAATTATCATGGGCATCAGATGCGGCATCGTTGGCCTCCCCAATGTGGGCAAGTCGACACTATTTAACGCGCTGACACGTGCAGGAATTGATGCGGAGAACTTCCCATTTTGCACCATTGAACCTAATGCAGGCATCGTACCGATTCCCGACCCTCGACAAGACAAGATCTCCGCTATTGTAAAACCTGAGAAAGAAATCGCTGCAACCATGGAGTTTGTGGACATTGCGGGCCTAGTCGCCGGGGCATCGAAGGGCGAAGGGCTCGGCAATCAGTTTCTCGCCAATATTCGCGAAACCGATGCCATTGCCCACGTTGTGCGCTGCTTTGAAGATCCTAACGTTATTCATGTCGCCAACACTATTGATCCGCTTGCAGACATCGAGACGATTAATACCGAACTCGCACTGGCAGACTTGGAGTCATGCGAGAAACAGCTCAATAAAGTGGGGCGCACAGCCAAAGGCGGCGATAAAGACGCCATTGCCATGAAAGCGTTACTTGAAGATAAGCTTCTTCCCCAACTCAATGAAGCACTACCCATACGTGCGCTGGAGCTCGATGATACTGAGCAAGCGTTACTTAAAACGCTTCATTTGCTGACCACCAAGCCCACCATGTACATCGCCAATGTCGCTGAGGACGGGTTCGAAAATAATCCTCATCTCGATGCAGTACGCGCGCTTGCTGAAGCCGAGGGCTCTCAAGTGGTGAGCATCTGCAACAAGCTCGAATCTGAAATTGTCGAACTAGAGGACGATGAGCGTCTAGAATTTCTCGCTGATATGGGTATGGAAGAGCCAGGCTTGAACCGAGTTATCCGCGCGGGCTATCAACTCCTTAATCTACAAACCTATTTCACCGCCGGTGTTAAAGAGGTCCGGGCTTGGACTGTCAAGGTTGGCGCAACAGCCCCTGAGGCAGCAGCGGTTATTCATACAGATTTCCAGAAAGGCTTTATCCGCGCAGAGATTGTTGGCTATGACGATTTCATCCAGCACAATGGCGAGCAAGGCGCCAAAGACGCCGGTCGCTGGCGGTTAGAGGGGAAAGAGTACATTGTGAAAGATGGCGACGTTATTCACTTCCGTTTCAACGTTTAGCACCAAATAGCGCCCTTCGCGGAAAATTTCACACAGTTATCAAGCACCAGCCATTGACTTAAGTGCTGGTTTTTTGGAGAATTCGCGTCCCCAAAGTTGTGGGGCACTTCCTTTGTGGCTACGTAGCTCAGCTGGTTAGAGCACAGCATTCATAATGCTGGGGTCGGTGGTTCAAGTCCACCCGTAGCTACCACTTTTCAGGCCCGCATACACAGCTGACCAGCAGCGACGAGCAGCATAAGCGGTGCTATTAGAGCCTTAGAGTAAGGTTGGGCAACCTCCCGCCACACAGCAGTGTGACGGGCACCTTCCATTGGTTGATCAAGCAATACGACGGCGAGACCAGAGCCCCAGGCCCGACGACAAAATAGCCATGAGAGCTGTCAGTCATGCCTAAGAGACCTAGCTCACGCATTACGCAATCACTGCAGCCTCGACTCAATGACTGAGAACGGGCACTATAGCGACCCTACATTTAACCGCCTAAGAAAGTTCAGGGGAGCTCACGTGTTCGAATTTAGCGAAAAGTCTCAGCAGTTACAGAAAAAACTTCTCACCTTTATGGATGAGCACATCTATCCCAATGAGAAAGCCTACGCCGAGTATATGCACTCCGTGGAAAACCGCTGGGCACCTGTGCCATTAATAGACGAGTTGAAAGAAAAAGCGAAGGCAGCCGGACTGTGGAATCTGTTTGTACCGCCCAGCCTATCGAAATTTGTGGACCATGATGGATTGAGCAATTTTGACTACGCGCCATTGGCAGAAATTATGGGCCGTGTGATCTGGTCGCCAGAGGTTTTCAACTGTAACGCGCCTGATACTGGAAACATGGAAGTCTTCATGAAGTATGGTAATCAACAGCAGCAGGAACAGTGGTTAACTCCACTTCTCAACGGAGATATTCGCTCGAGCTACCTGATGACTGAACCTCAAGTGGCATGCTCCGATGCTACCAACGTTGAGTTAAGTATTGTTCGGGATGGCGACGAGTGGGTGCTTAACGGTAAAAAGTGGTTTATTACCAATGCTAAGTACGAGCGCACCGCCATCTTCATCGTTATGGGTAAGTCCGACCCGGAGAACCCTGACCGCCATAAACAACAAACCCAAGTGTTGGTCCCCAAAGATACAGCGGGCATTGACATTGTGCGTCCTCTGACGACATTGGGCTACGATGACGCACCTATCGGTCATGCCGAGGTTCATTTCAATAATGTTCGTGTGCCGGTAGAAAATGTATTACTCGGAGAGGGACGCGGGTTCGAGATTGCCCAGGGTCGCTTGGGCCCAGGCCGTATTCATCACTGTATGCGCCTAATCGGTATCGGCCAGCGATCGCTTGAACTAGCGTGCGATCGCGCGTCTTCACGCTCGACCTTCGGACGTCAACTGAGTCAGCACCAGAGCGTGCGAGAAGATATTTCAAAATCTTTTTCAGAATTAGAAATGGTCCGCATGCTGGTATTAAAGACCTGCCTTAAAATGGATGAGGTGGGCTCCAAAGATGCTATGGACTTAATCGCAGCGAGTAAAACCACTGTTCCGATCATGATTCAGAATTTGATTGACCGCTGCATGCAGATCCACGGTGCCGGCGGCCTGACTGAGGATTACTGCATGGCGGAGGGCTTTAACTACGCACGCTGGTGCCGCCAGGCGGACGGCCCTGATCAGGTTCACCATATGGC
The DNA here is from genome assembly GCA_905479205.1 of uncultured Luminiphilus sp. GTDB lineage: Bacteria > Pseudomonadota > Gammaproteobacteria > Pseudomonadales > Halieaceae > Luminiphilus. The sequence continues at coordinate 5,836 of CAJQLP010000217.1, read as the reverse complement.
CCTGGGCAAAATGATTATCAACCGCTATACGGCGAGTTAACAATCGAGGGGCCTAAACGCCTGTTTCTGTGGTTTATTCGTCTGCTAAACAGGTTAAAGCGTCAGACCATCATCGGTGATAGACGAGAATGGAGCCAGGGTGCACGCTGCGGAAATCAGGGTCCCCTGGCACATGCCCGAGACGCTAAAAACCCACGTACCGGACAAAATCGCTATTGTCAGCACGCTCCGAGCGCACATGATTTGCGGGAAAGCTGTCATCGGGATAACCCAATGCAATACAAATCATAATGCTTTCATCATCAGGAATTTGCGCATGTTCATGCACCACATCGGACTGCATGATGCCCTGACCGTTAATAACACACCCCAACCCACGCTCCCACGCTGCGAGTACTATGCCGTAGGCCAGTGAGCCCAGCGAGAACTGACTAATGGCCGCAGGTTCCAAATGTCTATCGTACGTCAATACCAGCGATACGGGGGCATCGAACTGACGAAAACCGCGCAGCATCCAATCCATGCGCTTTTCTTTATCGTCTCGCTCGATACCCATCGCTTCGAATAACTGAATAGCCACATCGACCTGCCGCTTCCTGTGTTCACCTTCGTATTCCTCTTTATAGGGAAAGTCTCTGACGTAGGGTTTTCCCGCCAAGGTATTTTCCGTATTTCCTTTGCGAATTTTTTCCAGCGGATCACCCGTGACAGCATGCACACGCCAAGTTTGCGTGTTGTAGGAACTCGGCGCCCACTTGGCGGCATTGATAATATCGTCGACGACCTGCTTAGGTACGGGCTTATCGAGAAAGCCTCTGACACTTTTTCTTGATTTAGCAAAATCTGTAAATTTCATGCTTTTCTACCTCTAGTTACCGTTCCAATTACGCGCGTGAAAGCATTCTTTCCACACCGGTGTTCTGTAGAAACGTATCCACCCGCGCACGATCTGTGTTGCCAAGCGCTCTGTATCGCTCATTGGTCCATTGCAGGCATTTAGCCTGGTACGGAAAAGTCTGCTGCGCCCAGCAAACGCCATCGATCTCCGATTCCCAGGTCTTCTCACCCGCTTTCACAGCGCGCGCATTGGCTAACTGCGCTGGGGCGTACACTCTCCCAATTTCATCCATCAGGCCCTTCAGACTCTCGGGTTGGTCTTCCAGACGAGGCCAGTCTTGCTCCTTCGGCTCGTGGCCACTCTGATCGTGCATGTGATCAACCCAGGCCACAGTGCGCGGGGATACTTCGTGGGCGATGGTCCGGGGGGTGGGATCGAAACCCACCAGCTGGGTAAGTTGGCCATACAGACCGAAATCACCGGCAGCCGGACGATTGCCCAGCATGAATTTTTGGTTAGCCAGGTGGTTTTCCATTGCAGCCAAGAAACGTCGATAGCTGGCGTCTATAATTGGCGCCGTCGTGTCATTAGAACCCACCACGTAGAGACGATTGATTTGTCGATCAGCAATGTAGCGTTTGAATTGCTCGTGGGCATCACTGGGCAAGCTTACATCGAGTCCTAAAGGTAACAGCGTCGCGGCATTATCCGCATCATTTTTAGGATGCCAGCGGTAATGAAACATGTACTTAGTGCACCACTCGTCGGCAAAATCCTCTATCAAATAATCGATGAAGGCGAGTACAGGATCTTCAGGCAGTACCGAGCGACAGGGATACATCTCCTCCAGACGACGGATGATGGGTGTGGAGTCGGTCGTGGCCGTAAGTGTGCCCTCCTCCTCAAAGAAAAAGGTGGGCATGAATATCGGCGCTGGCTTTTTCACTCCCAACGCATCACATGCCTGGTCGGGCTGACCCCAAGTAATCGCGTAAGGCACGCGCCGGTAGCGCAGCAGCGCCACCATCTTCTGGGTATAAGGCGAGCCCGTGCCACCCACCAAACGGATCGGTTGCCTCATCATATGTACTGCTCCTTTCTCATGAAATCAGCCCACCATTAGCCTTACCATTACCCACATAGACTACGCACAACCTAGAGCTAACAAAAGCTCGCTATCTCCTCGATCCGCTTTTTCATAGTGGCAGCACGTGGGATCACCGCATCCTCAGCAGGATGGCCCACGACGAGCAAAACAAACGGCCGCTCATTCGCTGGACGCTCCAGTATCTCGCTCAAAAATTTCATTGGATTGGGCGTATGTGTAAGCGTTGCCAAGCCGGCTTGGTGTAACGCGTTTATAAGAAAACCCGTGGCGATGCCTACTGACTCGGATGTGTAATAGTTTTTCCGCTTATTGCCCTGCTCATCCACACTGTATCGCTCGACAAAAATAGCAATCAACCATGGAGCGGTCTCGAGAAAGGGTTTACTAGCGTCGGTGCCCATTTTTTTTAGATCCTTTAGCCACTCGCCTCCTGCTTTACCACCATAAAACTCTCGCTCTTCGACTTCGGCGGCCTCACGAATTTTACGTTTTATATCTGGGCTGCTTACACAAGCAAAGTGCCAAGGCTGGTGGTTGGCACCACTGGGTGCTGTGCCTGCAGCTAAAAGGCAGCGCTCTATCAGCGCGCGATCAACAGGCTCATCGGTGAAATGCCTTACCGTACGTCGTTTTTGCAAAGATTCGTAAAAAGCATCGGCTCTCGCCTGCGACTCCCCTGGAGAAAGATGAGCGCGGCGGGGCAAGGGGATAGGGTCATAGTTATAATCCATATGTTTCTCCTAGATAAGCGGCGGAAACGCTGCAACTTTCTACTGCACGATACGTTTTTATGGCACGATAAGTCTTTGCCGAAGGCTCAATCAACGGCATCTAACGTTATCGTGATTCTAATTACTGCAGGTAGTTTTCAGCCTTTACCGGCCGAAAATAGTAACGGCTTGTCACAGTAACTTCACGCAAAAACCGCCATGTTGATTGGAATTTAAGGGACATTCATGAACTTTGATATACCCGAAGACATTGCTGAATTCCTCGATGAACTCGATGCCTTTATTGCGTCACACATAAAGCCCTTAGAGGCAGAAAACGACAATATCCGCTTTTTTGACCATCGTCGTGAAGACGCTCGCACAGACTGGGACAGGCAAGGGTTGCCCAATGAAGAATGGGAAGCGCTGCTCGCCGAGGCAAAGCGACGTGCTATCGAAGCAAATATTTTTAGCTATCCGTTCCCTAAGGAGCACGGGGGACGCGATGGCGGCAACTTGGGCATGGCTATTATTCGTGAGCACTTGGCAGCAAAGGGATTAGGGCTGCATAACGACTTACAAAACGAGCACTCAATCGTTGGCAATAACATAGGCCTTCTACTCATGCTGGAGTATGGCACTGAGCAACAGAAGAGCGACTGGGTACATGGACTAAAGAATGCCACGGCGGGCTTTGCCTTTGGTATTACTGAGCCTGAACACGGTTCAGATGCTACACACATGGAGACCAATGCCGTCAAGAAGGGCGACTACTGGATTATCAACGGTGAAAAAACATGGAACACCGGTGTTCACATTGCGCAGTGCGACATGGTCATGGCACGTACTTCTGGCCAGCCCGGTGATGCCCTTGGGATTACAGCATTTTTGGTGCCCATGGAAACATCGGGCGTTAAAATAGAGGAGTACCTTTGGACGTTTAACATGCCGACAGATCACGCGCATGTGAGCTTCAAAGATGTCCGCGTCCCAGATACAGCTATTTTTGGTGGCGAGGGTCGTGGATTACAGATTGTCCAGCACTTCTTCAACGAGAATCGCATTCGCCAAGCGGCATCAAGCTTAGGAGCGGCGCAGTACTGTGTTAACCAGGCCGTTGAGTATGCAAAAACGCGCAGACCCTTCGGCAAGCCTCTTGCCAGCAATCAAGGCATTCAGTTTCCCCTCGTAGACCTTCAGGCTCGCTGTGAAATGCTGCGCGCCTTAATCCATAAAACAGCATGGCTTATGGATAGAGACGGCGCTTTCTCAGTGTCCGATAAAGTATCGATCTGCAATTACCAAGCGAATAGGCTCTGCTGCGAAGCGGCAGACACTGCCATGCAAGTACATGGTGGTATGGGCTACTCGCGCTATAAGCCGTTTGAGCATATTTATCGACACCATAGGCGCTACAGAATTACGGAAGGCGCCGATGAAATCCAAATGCGACGAGTAGCCGGCTATCTATTCGGCTTTATGAATCAAAAAAAACCCAAAGGCGTTGATTAATGTCACTTACCGAAACTCTAATGCAGCCCCTGAATACAGTGCTCAAACGAGAAATTCCTGCGTTCGAGAAAATACTGGAATGCAAGCAGCTGACCGCCGGGGCGAGTCAGCAAACCTTTTACATTTCGTCCCTCTGCAATGGTACTGAACGTAAGTTCGCGTTGCGTCGCGCACAACCGCTAGTCGATCGAGAAGCGCTTCCTGGACAAATGCCACCTAAAGTGGAAGCACGCTTACTGCAGCTCGCGAGCAACGCAGGCATACCGGTTCCTCAGCTGATTAGCGTACTGAAACCCGATGACGAATTAGGTGACGGCTATCTCATGGAGTGGCTCGAAGGTGAGACGCTCGGTCAACGTATTGTAAAATCAGAGGCTCTTGCAGGGGTTCGACCTCTGCTCGCAAGACAATGCGGACAAGCTTTAGCGCATATTCATTCGATCCCTGTCGATGACGACCTACGCAGTATGCTGCCTGCAGTTTCACCCCAAACATTGATTCTAGACACTTGGGACGCGTATAAGGCGCTTAATGTGCCGGCGCCCATGATCGATTTTACGGCCCGCTGGCTATTAGAGCACTTGCCAGAACAGTCGCGTCAGACCCTCGTTCACGGTGACTTTCGCAACGGCAATCTAATGATCGATGCCAATGGTATTTGCGCAGTCCTAGACTGGGAGTTAGCACAAATTGGCGACCCTGTTCGTGATCTCGGCTGGCTTTGTGTTAACTCATGGCGCTTTGGTCGCTCACATTTACCCGTCGGAGGCTTCGGTACCGTCAGTGATCTACTCGAAGGGTATAAGTCGGTAATAGACATTGACATCACGCCCGAGGATCTAATCTTTTGGCAGGTCTTTGGTTCTTTCTGGTGGTCCATAACCACGCTATGTATGGCATCTACATGGCGCTCTGGAGAGACTCCTAGCTTAGAGCGCCCGGTTATCGGCCGGCGTTCGTCTGAGGGACAGATGGACTGCGTCAACCTCATCATCCCGGGTAGCTTCGATATACCGAAAAGCAGAGAGTTGAGTAGTGGCCCTCACCTTCCCATGCCCGCAGAGCTTATAGAAAGTGTCCGTAGGTTTCTCGACGAAAACGCAGTCACGAGCAACGGTCAAACAGCGTTTCTCACGAAAGTAGCCAGTAATTCTCTGGGGATTGCTCAACGGGAGCTTTTACATGGCGAGTCTTTAGCGCAATCGGAGCATAAGCGACTAAAAAGCTTATTTAGCGAAAACTGCGCGCTAGATCAGCTGCAATGGCAGTTGGTGCATCAACTACGTGCCGACCTGCCTTTGACTACGCCTGGGCTAGACCATCACCTTCGCCAAACAGTCGCCGGGCAGCTGGCGATCGACCAACCCCAGTACAGCGCGTTAACCGCGCATAGCTAGCCCACGCACCTCGCGCGCCAAAAAACACTGCATCGCGCTTTGGAGACAGCAATGACTGACAACAACAAAACTCCCTTTGAGCAGCTTGCGGCGCGGCGCTCACTACTTTTAGACGAAAATCGTGCCTCTATGGTTGAGAAACGCCGACATAAAGGTGGCCGTACCGCGCGGGAAAATTTAAACGACTTACTCGGTGGGCTCAACGGTATCGAATATGGAGAATTGACTGTTGCAGCACAGCGGTCTCGGCGGTCTATAAAGGATTTACAAG
>CAJQLP010000216.1 GCA_905479205.1 uncultured Luminiphilus sp. | reverse complement strand
ACAACGCAAAAAAGCGCTAGATATTGCCGATACGTCGCTGTGACCTGTTTGCCCATGGAGCTCATCCCTGACTGCAGTTGAGAAGAATAACACGCGCACTGCCAACCCCCAACTAACGTATTTCAGTCTTGATGAGCGTGTTAAATGCAGAAACCCAGGTCGATTCCTGCGCATTCGCAATAGTTATCAACTGCTCCACACGCTTCTCTATGATGCTTATAGTCGAGAGAAACGCTTCGGCTTGTGCTTGCTCGGAGCCTGCAACAGCAGATGGATCAGCGAGGCTCCAGTGCAGTTGGTGCGTGCGGCCGAAGTAGAGTGGGCAGGGCTCTTGGGCGGCTCGATCGCATACGGTAATCACCACGTCCGGTTCCCAGTCGGCAAAGTCACCCCATGACGTGCTGCGCAGTCCTTGTGTTGCATAACCCTGCTGCTCGAGATGGTGCAGCGTCATCGGATGAACTTGTCCTGCGGGCGAACTTCCTGCACTGCGAGCCTCTATCAGACCAGCCGCTCGCTGCTGAGTGATTGCTTCTGAGAGTATGCTTCTACAGCGGTTGTGGGTACAGATATAAAGTAGCTTCATATGGAGATCGTGTGCTCGACAGTTCTGTTAGCGGATTCGGTAGTAAAATTTAAGTACAGAAACCTGACATTCTTGGCTAGCAGGCAGACTCTTAAACGATAAACCTTCAAAAGAGAGCCTCTTAAACGAGAGGCTCTTAACTGGGTGTGACAGTTTGATCACTCAAGTATTTCGCCCGGAAAGTTGCCTTCAACCCCGTTGCCACAGGGGTCGTAGCAAAAAACTTGAGAAATATTAAAGTCGGGAATGTATTTGGTTTTGTATTCAACCGATAGAGTGTCCAAGCGCTCTACGTAAGCAGCGATATTACTCATTTGAAAGGCAACGTGGTCGAGATGGGGTGGTGTTTCTGGGGCGTGGTGGACGTTACTCTCCACGAGATGAACAATGGCTTTCCCCTCGCCATAGAGCCAAAATCCGCGAAATGAAAAGTTAGGCCGTGGGCCTTCTTCAAGTCCTAGCGCCAAACAATAAAAATCCCGAACCTTGGTGAGTAAGTCCATCGGCGCGGCAATATTGATGTGATCGATTCTCATGGAAACACTCCGCCTCTTCTCGGCTGGTTACTTATATCTCGCGCGCTTGTTATGTCTGGTGCGTCACTTAGTAGTGGTTAATGTCGTCGGTTTCTTTGGTGGTTTTTAAAACCCATCGCCTGAGCGGGAAGAGAATGACGACCGACGCGATCCCAAAGGTAGTAACAGTGCTCTCCCAGGTTTTAAAAAGATCAGCGTCTGCGAATATGAGCATACCGAGGCCAGTGACAAGACCACCAATGCCAAAGGATAGGGCGAAGAATTCAAGCCCCAGAGCAATGTCCAATACAATGAGCACCAGTCCCAGAATCAACCAAGTTTCGTAGCGCATGAGTAGCGATAGCATGGAGTAATCCTCTTTTAGTTAGATTTGACTAGATCTTGTAAGGCAGACAAGGCGCCAATGGTTTTGGTGACGTCGGTCGGCAATACGATCGTTTTAGCATTGTCAGACGATGCCAGCACGCCGATAGCCTCGACTTGTCGTTTTAGAATATCGTAATCAATGGCGGGCTTGCCGTTATCAGCAATCGCCTGGGCGATGACTTTTGTCTGTTGCGCTGCGGCTTCTGCGGTTTTAATAGTGGCGTAGGCGTCCGCGTCGGCCGTTATTTTAACGGCCTCAGCCTGTTGCTGCGCAGCATAGAGCTCAGCATCGGCCTCTAGCTGCACTCGCGCACGCTCCCCTTCAGCCCGTGCGACGGTGGCGCGACGCTCGCGCTCGGCGTTTAACTGTTGGCGCTGCGCATCTTTGGTTTGTTGGTCAACCTGTACGTCGGTGATTTCCGAGCGAGTAACCTCAAGACCCCACAGCGCCGCGGCTTCCCGCAAATTCTCTAGAATTCGCTCATTCATTTGATCGCGCGAGCTTTGTAGTGCGTCAAGTTCAAGCTTGCCCGCTTCGTTACGAATGGTTGATTCGGCGGTAGTTTTCAGAGCCAGCGGTATGTCGCGAATACGGTAAACACTTTTTGCGGCATCGATAACGCGGAAAAACGTCGTGGTCTCTAACTGGATTTCTACGTTATCGGCGGTGATAACGGAAACTTTGAAGGCATCGAGCTGGCGTTCTAGTACCACCACTTTGTGGGCTATGTTATCGAGCCATGGCACTAAAATATTGATACCAGCTGACAGAGTGATCCTGAATTTCCCCAGTCGTTCGACTACGTATTCTTCACTTTGAGGAACGATCGCCACGGCTTTTATGCCAGTGAGGATCATGAGAACTAAAAAGGTGAGGGTAAGAGCTGTACTTAACGCCATGTTGCTTTCTCCAGTCAGTGCAGAGGTACCGTGTATCGAAAAGAATCGATTGTCGCTGTTAGATCAACGCTAAACCGCTTTACCGATGCCGGCAAGTTTTCTAAGGCATCATCTGGTAGTGTGTGTCCGGTCATTACGTTGGATGACGTGGTTTGAAAAATATTTTTCTAACCTACACTATTTCAAAGCCTTGCCTAAGCCATAGTTACGAAAGCGGTTGAGTTGTAACGAAGACAGGAGATCACTTCATGAAAGCAGTAGCCTTAAACACCCCCGGCGGAATCGATCAGCTTCATGCGATTGACGTCGCGCCGCGAGATCCTGGTCCACGTGATATCCAAGTCCAAATTAAAGCGACATCCCTCAATTTTCATGATTATGCCGTGGTCGTCGGGTT
>CAJQLP010000215.1 GCA_905479205.1 uncultured Luminiphilus sp. | reverse complement strand
GACGATTTGAGTTACGGTCTTTCAAAGCGCAAAGTTACATTGAGTACATCCGGTGTTGTGCCCGCGCTCGACAAATTGGCTGAGTTTTCTGACGTCAGCCTGGCGATTTCATTGCATGCGCCGAATGATGAAATTCGATCTAAGATCATTCCGATCAACAAGCGCTATCCAATTGCTGAGCTGCTGGCTAGCGGTCAACGCTACATTGATGCCCAAACTGACAGAAAGCGTGTCGTCACAATTGAATACACGCTGTTGGCCGGCATTAACGATCAGCCGGAACATGCTCGAGAGTTGAGTGAGCTGCTTAAACATTACCCTTGCAAGATTAACTTGATCCCCTTCAATAGCTTTCCTAACTCGGGTTTTTCGCGGCCGAGTGGTAACGCTGTGAGTCGATTTTGGAAGGTGCTTATTGACGCAGGTTTTGTTGTGACGATTCGCACAACGCGCGGCGATGATATTGATGCTGCCTGTGGCCAACTCGTGGGTGATGTCGTCGATCGAACGCGTCGTGCTGAACGTTATCGAGAGCAGCATGCTTCCGAGGTGACTCCATGATACGTCGTTCTCTGCTCATCTTCGTCATGTTGCTGCTTGGCGCTTGCGTTACTGAGACGACAGGGGGCAATGACGTAGAAGCCGATCCGGCTGCTGCGCTGAGTCGTCGAGTTGAACTCGCGCGCCAATATATTGGCAGCGGTGACTGGGAAAACGCCAAGCGTAATCTGGAGCTTGCATCTGAGATTGACAGTAACAACGCAGAGGTCTACGAAGCGTTTGCTCTTGTTTACCAGAGCACTGGAGAGTACGAACTCGCCGAGGAAAACTTCAAGAGAGCCTTGCGTTTCGACCCTGACTTTTCACGAGCTCGAAACAATTACGCAGCGTTCTTGTTTTTTTTAGGCCGATTCGAGGACGCCGAGCCTGAGTTTGAGCGGGTGACCTTGGATTCTTTGTACTCGGGCCGTCCTCTCGCTTATGTCAATTTGGGTTTATGTCGGTTACGACTGACCGACGACTTAGGTGCCGAGCAAGCGTTTACGCGCGCACTGCGTATGGATCGCCGAAACCCGCTAGCACTGTTAGAAATGGGGTTTTTAAAGGTCAGGGCGGGTGATTTTAAGGCCGCTGAGAGCTACTATGCAGTGTACCAAACTGTTGTTAGGCGCCAGCCTCCACGTGGTCTGATTTTGGGACTTGAAATCGCTCGGGGGCAAGGTGATAAAAATGCTGTGAGTAGCTATGAGTTGGCCCTCAGGAATCTATACGCTGACTCCCCTGAATATCAGCGTTACTTGCAGGATCAGGCCGCGGAAGGCAGGCGGTGATGAGTTGCAAGTGTCGAACATGTACAATGGTCGACAACAGGGAAGGGTTTGATTGATGCAATCGAAAACACCAATAAAGCGTAGGGTCAGCCGACAAATAATGGTGGGCAACGTGCCGGTTGGCGGCGATGCTCCTATTGCTGTTCAGAGTATGACAAACACTGAAACCCGTGACGTGGCAGCCACGGTTGAACAGGTTTCAGCGATTGCTGATGCGGGTGCAGACATTGTCCGTATCTCTGTGCCATGCCTTGATTCTGCTGAGGCATTCAAAAAGATTCGCGAGCAAGTTTCGGTGCCCTTGGTGGCAGATATTCACTTCGATCACAATATTGCCCTGAAAGTCGCTGAGTATGGTGTTGACTGCTTACGAATAAATCCCGGGAACATTGGTCGTGAAGAGAAAGTACGCGAGGTGATCGCTGCTTGTCGCGATCGTGGCATACCAATTCGTATCGGTGTTAATGCAGGCTCGCTGGGTAAAGAGCTGATGCGCAAGTATCCAGAGCCTACGGCTGAGGCCTTAGTTGAATCGGCGATGCGCAACGTCGACATCCTCGATCGCTACGGTTACGCGGACTTCAAAGTCAGTGTGAAAGCCTCTGAAGTATTTATGGCCGTTGATGCGTACAGGATGCTCGCCAAGAAGATAGACCAGCCGCTTCACCTTGGAATTACCGAGGCCGGTGGACTCCGAGGTGGAACTGTTAAGTCTGCCGTTGGATTGGGCATGCTTTTGATGGATGGTATTGGCGATACGCTGCGAGTGTCTCTAGCTGCAGACCCTGTTGAAGAGGTCAAAGTCGGATTTGAGATTCTGAAGAGCTTGAAGCTACGTGCTAATGGAATCAATTTTATTGCTTGTCCTAGCTGCTCTCGCCAAAATTTTGATGTTATAGGCACTATGAACCAACTTGAGCAGCGCCTAGATGACATCCGTACGCCGATGGACGTCGCGGTTATTGGCTGTATTGTGAATGGTCCTGGAGAGGCTCGCGAGGCGGATGTCGGTTTGACTGGCGCTGACCCCAGTAACCTTATTTACTTGGCAGGTGAGCCCGATCACAAGGTTAGCAACAAGGACTTTGTCGACCATTTGGAATCGGTAATTCGTCAGCGAGCCGCAACGCTTGAGCAAGAGCGCGCTGCGGCCGATGCCGATGTAATCGCCCGCAACTGAAAACGGATTATTTATGAGTCAATACCGAGCTGTTCGGGGAATGGTAGATATTCTTCCCGACAGCACTCCCCAATGGCAGCGCGTTGAAGGTGCAGCGAAGCGTGTTCTTGATAGCTACGGATATCAAGAAGTACGACTACCTATTATTGAATCGACAAATTTGTTTGCCCGCTCCATTGGTGAGGTGACTGATATTGTTGAGAAGGAGATGTATACCTTCAGCGATCGAAGCGACGACAGCCTGTCGCTTCGCCCTGAAGGTACTGCTGGATGCGTTAGAGCGGCAGTGCAGCACAACTTGATCAGTACTCAGCAGCGGCTTTGGTACTCGGGGCCAATGTTTCGCTATGAGCGACCGCAAAAAGGCCGGCAGCGTCAGTTCAACCAGTTGGGGGTTGAAGCGTTTGGTGTGGGTACTCCCGATCTCGATGCAGAGTTACTTCTCATGTGTCGAGCACTGTGGAGGGACTTGGGTATTGAGGATGCATTAACTCTTGAGATCAACTCAATAGGCAATAGCGAAGCCCGGTCGGCCTATCGTGACGCACTGGTTGAGTATTTATCTGCGCGTAAAGATCAGCTTGATGACGACAGTCAGCGAAGGTTGGAGAGTAACCCGCTGCGGATCCTCGATAGTAAGAATGCTGAAACGCAAGCGCTTCTTGATGGCGCACCACAAATGCTCGATTACCTCGATGAGCAGTCTCTAGCTGACTTTCGGGTATTACGCGATATGCTGGATGCCGCTGGGGTAAAGTATGTGATTAATCAGCGCCTGGTACGGGGGCTCGATTACTACAATAAAACAGTGTTTGAATGGACTACCAACGCGCTTGGTGCGCAGGGCACCGTATGCGGCGGAGGTCGATATGATGGGCTTGTTGCACAGTTTGGCGGCCGCGATACCTCGGGAGCTGGCTTTGCTATAGGGTTAGAGCGCCTGGTCTTGCTTGTCGATGCCATGGGTCAGCAGGCAAGCGATACGCTTGATATCTTTGTTATTACCGTTGACAGGGCTGCGCAAATTCATGCTTTACCGCGTATTGAGGCGTTGCGCAGTGCATTGCCAAACTTGGCTATTCAAATGAATCTCGGCGGTGGTAGTTTCAAAAGCCAATTTAAGCGAGCAGATAAAAGCGGCGCGCGCTATGCCCTAGTTTATGGTGAGTCAGAAGTCGGCTCAAACTCAGTCACCCTGAAGCCATTGCGTGGCGAGGGTGAGCAGGCAACATTTCCCGATGAAAAATTAGCTAGCTGGCTTAAACAAAGTACAGCTGATGAGTAAGTAAAGGAATAAGTCATGGCAGATCATTTAGAAGACGACGAACAGGTAGAAGCTCTCAAGCGGTGGTGGGATGAAAACGGCCGTAGCACGATTGTGGCGGTGGTTTTAGCCGTGGGTGGCACCCTCGGTTGGCAGCAGTATCAGGACTGGGATGCCCAACAAACGGCTGCAGCCGCTGACACGTGGGCCCAGGCCGAAGCCGCGTTAAATGCGGACGTTCCAAGTCTTCAAGCAGAAGGTGAACGATTAGCGCAGAATTTAATCGACACCCACTCTAGTACAACGTACGCACAATTTGCCGGTATGGTACTGGCTAAGCGTGCCGTCGAGAAAGGCGAACTGAGTGCTGCAGAGCAATACTTGCGTGACGCACTCGCTGCGGGTGATAGTCAATCCGAGTTAGGCCAACTTATTCAGCTCCGTCTTGCGCGCGTCCTTGCTGCCACAGGAGAAGAATCGGCGGCTCTCGCCATCTTGGATCAGTCAAATGGTTCGCTTCCCGCGGCCTATGCAATTGCTCGAGGCGACCTACATTTAGCTGCGGGCCGTCAGCGCGAGGCGCTGAATGCCTACCTAGAAGCGCGAGCGGCAACATTGGATCTTGGAAGCCCTCCCGGGCTCCTCGAGGCAAAGATTACGAGTTTAGAATCTCGCCTCGCGAATGAGGAGCAGTCTTCGTGAAACTCACTCGAACTCTAGTTGCTTTGGCTGTGCTCGTGGGCTTGTCCGGTTGTGAGACCATCGGTGAGTGGTTTGACGATGAGGACTATGATCCGACGGCACCTGTTGAGCTAGCCGATATCAATGAAACTGTAGTGCTGGATAAGCGCTGGTCAAGATCAGTAGGTAATGGCCAGGGAGAGGGCTTATACCGTCTCAATCCGCTGCTCGCCGATGGTGTGATTTATGTGGTTTCTGAAGAGGGTGAATTAGCGGCTTTTGATGCCGACTCTGGAAA
>CAJQLP010000214.1 GCA_905479205.1 uncultured Luminiphilus sp. | reverse complement strand
GTGGTAGTGGTGGTAGTGGTGGTGAGAATAGTGGCGAGGCGGCTGTATGTGTGCGTAATCAATTAGATTTTGAGCATCATTAACTAATAGCGCCCCAACTAGCAGTCAGCCAGTCGCCTCACAAGCACACCTTCTAGTCTCACAGCCCACCAACCTGACAACAGAATCATCACTTTGCTTAATTATTTCCATATCAAATATCAATTGTACGCGCGGCATTCGACGCAGCAACCTGTGCAACAGTCGAGAACCGACATTGTTCAGCTTGCGCCCATAATAAGGAGATAAACATGCCGTCATCAAAAGAAGTCATATCCCACCACAGTCATTCTTCGGTCCGTCGTCCACTAGCGGCAGCCGTAGCGCTCATTGCGGCCAGCACCCTAGCTGCGGGCACCCACGCGCAGGGCTCCGGAATTCTTGAGGAGGTAATGGTCACGGCACAAAAACGAGAACAGTCGGTGCAGGATTTGCCCATCTCTGTAACGGCATTTTCAGGCGAGAGTATGAGAGCGCTGGGCTTCACCAACAGCATTCAGCTGGCGGCACAAACCCCCGGCCTGCAAACGGCTCAGATTTTCGGCGAAGGCAACATCCCCATTATCAATATTCGTGGCGTTGGCCTGATCGACTTTTCAGAACATAACGAGAGCCCCTCGGCGGTTTACGTAGACGAGTTCTACAAGGCCAACCTTTCCGGTCTAGACTTTCAGCTATTCGACCTGGCCCGCACAGAGGTACTGAGAGGCCCGCAAGGCACACTCTTTGGCCGCAACGCCACGGGTGGATTGGTGCATTACATCACTGCAAAGCCGACCCAAGAAAGCGAGGGTTACCTCAATGTTACGGCGGGCGAGCGAGGAAAGTTCATCACTGAAGGCGCCATCAGCGGCGGGCTAACAGACCAGCTGGCCGGCCGTCTCTCAGTGATTTATAGCAAACACGACGGCTACAATGAGAATCAGTTCCCGGGACGTGAAGACGGCAACCAACTCGACATGTGGGGAGTGCGCGGCCAGATTCAATTTGATCCCAGCGATAAGCTGAGTATTCAAGCATCGTACCAAGCGGGCAACAACCAGAACGATGGTGGTAGCCAGTATCATTATCTCGCCACCTCACTTGATCCTGTCAGCGGGCTTGCAGTAACTCAACCAGACCCAGGATTTGTGCCCAGCGACAAACTCGAGACCAGCACCGATATACAACCTAGATTAGAAACAGATTTTCAATCGGGACTGCTGCGAATTGACTATCAGTTAAACGAGCACATCGAATTTGTTTCGCTCACTGGGTTTGAGTCTATCGAAAAAGAGTTCAATCAAGATGTCGATTCATCATTTTTGCCGATCTTAGCCACCTACTATGAGCCCGAGGGAGATCAGCTAACACAGGAAATCCGAATTTCAAGCGACATGGACAACAGCCGCTGGGTTGCGGGCGCGTTTTACATGGATTACCAAAATAAAGGCAACCAGTACGCGGATGCAGGCCCAGCCTTCACTGGCGCACCGGTTTACTTGCTTTTTCAGGATGTCACCTGGGACATGCAAACCAAGAGCTGGGCACTCTTTGGTCAGTATGAATATGACATTAACGACCAGTTAACCGCCGTTGTGGGACTGCGCTTCACCAGCGAGGACAAGGACTTTGAAGAGTCGATCGTTTCAGGCTTCGGCGATCCATCAACCGAGCTGGAGTTCACTCGCGCAAATTACGGCGATCTTACCAATTACAACGAAGACAATCTGAGCTACAACCTTCGCCTGAACTACCAAGCCAATGACAATCTTTTGGCCTATGTCAGCACCTCGCGCGCACACAAGGCCGGCACTTTTAACATGGGCTTTTTGCCACTCGCTGACGTCAATGACATCCCTGTCGGCGACGAGCAGCTAACCAGTTACGAGATCGGCTTCAAAAACCAGCTGGCCGACGGCGTGACGCGTATCAATGGCGCGGCATTCTATTACCAGTACGACGACTATCAAGCGTTTGTCTTCGATTCCGTCACGCTATCCAATTTCCTGTTCAATAACGATGCAACGGTATTTGGTGCCGAGCTGGAAATTCAGTCCTCGCCAGGTGACTGGGATTTAATGCTGGGCATATCGTATCTCAACTCCACTCTCGAGAATGTGCAGAATCCGGTAGCCGGCGGCGCTATTAAAGACAGAGACATGGTAATGTCGCCCAGCCTTAGCGTTAACGCCTTAGCGCGTTATAACTTTGCGGCACTTGGCGGCAAAGCAGCCATTCAGATTGACGGAACATATAATGGTGAGCAGTATCTGGATACGTTTAACAGCCCCGCCTTCAAAGAGGGTGCCTACACGATGGGCAATGTCCGCGCGTCTTGGACCAGCCCTAGCGGCCAATGGAATACCACCGTATTCGTAGAAAACGTAACGGACGAAGAGTACCGACCATACGCGTTTGATCTGTCTGGACTACTCGGCATGACCCAGGAAGTTTGGTCTCGCCCACGATGGGCTGGCGTTACTATAGGCTACAGCTTCTAATCATTACTGTTGACAACCCCTCCCCTGATCTAACAAACCCTGTAAGCATTGCAGTGAGTGAAGGGGAGCATACCAGCGGAGTGAGCGCACGTGTCTCCGCGCTGAGTCCGCCCTATCCGAGTGCGCAAGCAGGTGAGTCAGCTTTTGGGAAACATCTAGGCCCGTCAATGGCCAAGTTGATGACGGCGCTGGGTACTAATATTCAATATGGTGAGCGCGAAGGCGCCAGAGTACGAGATGCCTTCACAGGCAAATGGTTTTGGGACTGTCACCGCAACGGATCAGTCTTCAATCTTGGACACCGAAACCCCACCGTACTAGCTGCAATCAATGACGCAATGGGCCAGCTAGAGATCGGGAATCTTTTCCTCGTCTCCGGCTACAAAGCCCTCGCGGCGGAGAAACTCTTGGCCAGCACAGACGGCCTGCTCACAGGGGTTGTCTATACGGCCAGTGGCACCGAAGCCAATGAGTGCGCAATCAGAGCGGCGAGAGGCTATACCCGCCGCCGCAAACTCGTGTCAGTGCATGGCAGCTATCATGGGATGAGTGCCATGACGATCGCCGCCGGCGATAACAGTGAGCTTTGCGAACGTTACCTACTCGATACTTCTGACTTTCGTAAAGTTCCGTACAACGATATTGACGCTATGCGCGCCGCTGTTGATCGCGAAACGGCCTGCGTGCTATTAGAAGCCAGTCCAGCACAGCTGGGCTTCCCCGCCCCCGACCCAGGTTACTTTGATGCCGTACGCAAAATTTGCGACGACAATGGGGCAATTTTCATCCTGGATGAAGTGCAGACCGGACTCGGCGGCTCAGGCCAATTCTGGCTGTGGCAAACGCAGCGTGTCAGGCCAGACATCGTTACCACCGCCAAAGGGCTCGGAGGCGGCATCCTGCCAATGCAGCAGTGCTAATGGCACCCGCATTGAAAGAGTGGTTCCTCGATACTGACTTCCCAAACGTATCCACTTTCGGCGGAAACGAGCTGGGCTGTGTCGCCACGGCGAC
>CAJQLP010000213.1 GCA_905479205.1 uncultured Luminiphilus sp. | reverse complement strand
GACCCTCGATGATAACTGCGCCGATTTTCAGATCCCTGAAATCCCGCTCGATGATGTTCGCCAAGGTATTGTGCATGTTATGGGGCCAGAGCAGGGTGCAACTCTCCCAGGCATGACAATTGTTTGCGGCGATTCACATACGTCTACTCACGGTGCCTTGGGCGCATTAGCGCATGGTATTGGTACCTCTGAGGTCGAGCACGTGTTAGCGACCGGATGTTTGATTCAGCGAAAGATGAAAAACATGCGAGTTCGTGTTGACGGCGTCTTAGGTGCTGGCGTTACCGCCAAAGATGTTGCGCTAGCCATTATTGGCGTGATTGGCACCGCGGGTGGCACCGGTCACGCTATTGAATTTGCGGGTTCTGCTATTGAAGGTTTGACCATGGAAGGGCGGATGACGCTCTGTAACATGGCTATTGAAGCCGGTGCGCGAGCCGGTCTCATAGCGGTAGATGACGTCACGCTCGCCTACATTAAAGACAAGCGCTACGCACCTCAAGGTGATCAGTGGCAGCAAGCTGAAGAGTGGTGGCGTTCTTTGGAAAGCGATGCAGACGCGCACTTTGATACAGATATTGCGCTTAGCGCCGATTCGATTGAGCCGCAGGTGACTTGGGGAACATCGCCCGAGATGGTCACTTCGATCGGCGGCCGAGTGCCCACTTTGGAAGATATGAGCAACGACTCGGAGCGGCGGAGTCTCGAGCGTGCGCTGGACTACATGGGCCTTGAGCCTGGCATGTCGATTACAGATATCCGTCCCGATGTCATTTTTATTGGTTCGTGTACCAATTCCCGCATTGAAGATATGCGGGCTGCCGCTGCGATTGTCGCGGGCAAGAGAATCGCATCGAGTATCAAGCAGGCATTAGTAGTGCCTGGCTCGGGTGTTGTTAAGGCTCAAGCCGAACGCGAGGGTTTAGACAAAATTTTCATCGATTCGGGTATGGAGTGGCGCGAACCAGGCTGCTCAATGTGTTTGGCAATGAATGCTGACAAGCTCGCTCCGGGCGAGCGTTGCGCGAGTACCAGCAACCGAAACTTTGAGGGCAGGCAAGGTTTCGGCGGCAGAACACATTTGGTGAGTCCTGCAATGGCTGCAGCCGCGGCTGTTGCTGGGCACTTTGTTGATGTGCGTGCAATCGAGGGACAAGCCTAATGGACGCTTTTACTATCCACGCGGGCATCGTGGCGCCTATGGATCGGCCGAACGTTGATACCGATCTGATCATTCCTAAGCAATTTTTGAAATCCATTAAGCGCAGCGGGTTTGGTCCCAATCTGTTTGACGAGTTGCGCTATCTCGACGAGGGCAAGCCCGACTCGGATAACAGCCATAGACCTCTTAATCCAGAATTCCCCTTGAATGCGCCGCGCTACCAGGGTGCGTCTATATTGTTGGCTCGCGAGAATTTTGGCTGCGGCTCAAGCAGAGAGCACGCCCCTTGGGCGCTCGTTGATTACGGTTTCCGTTGTGTGATTGCTCCGAGCTTCGCAGATATTTTCCGCTCGAATTGCTTCAAGAATGGCCTTTTACCTATTGAGTTGTCTTCCGATCAGGTCAGTGAGCTCTTTGAAGCTATGTACAACACTGAAGGTTTTAGTCTCACTATAGATCTTGAGCAGCAGTGTATTCGGCGTACTGATGGCGACGATATTGCTTTCGACGTCGATGGATTCCGTCGCGACTGCTTACTTAACGGGCTAGATGATATTGGGATTACCCTTAAAAGTGCCGATGCAATAAAGCGCTTTGAAGAGCAGCACCGCCAGCGTGCGCCATGGGTTTTTGAGTTACTGGAGGTTTAATGAGCCATTCAATACTCCTGCTACCAGGCGATGGCATCGGGCCCGAGGTTGTTCAGCAAGCTCGACGCGTATTAGAGCATGTGGCCGATAAGCACGGGCTGTCTATCGAGTTAGCAGAAGGCGACCTCGGTGGCATTGCGATTGACCGACAGGGCGCAGCTTACCCCGATGCGACTCGAGCATTGGCTCGGCAAGCAGATGCTATTTTGTTAGGCGCGGTGGGTGGCCCCAAATGGGATAGCTTGCCTCCAGCCGAGAGAGCTGAGCGAGGCCTGCTGGCGATTCGCGCTGACCTCGATTTGTTTGCCAATCTCCGGCCGGCAATTTTGTTTCCACAGTTGGCTTCGGCCTCAAGTTTAAAGGCGGAGTTGGTTGCAGGCTTGGATATCTTGATCGTTCGCGAGCTGACAGGCGGCATTTATTTCGGTGAGCCTCGTGGTATTCGAGAGCGTGACGATGGTGAGCGTGAAGGTTTCAATACTTATATTTATCGAGAGAGTGAAATTGAGCGCATTGCGGCATTGGCATTTGAGTTGGCGGCGAAGCGAGGAGGTCGGCTAACATCAGTAGATAAAGCCAATGTGCTTGAGGTCACCATGCTCTGGCGCGAAGTTGTCGAGCGCGTGGCTCAGAATCACCCTGATGTGGCACTCGACCACATTTATGTCGATAACGCGGCTATGCAACTTGTTCGTGCGCCTAAGCAGTTCGACGTTTTGGTGACCGGCAACATATTTGGAGACATTTTGTCGGACACAGCTGCAATGTTAACAGGGTCCATAGGTATGTTGCCTTCGGCTTCACTCAATGAGCAATCTCGTGGGTTATACGAGCCCGTGCATGGATCGGCGCCGGATATTGCGGGGCAGAACAAAGCGAATCCACTTGCGACCATTTTATCGGTTGCCATGATGCTACGTTATTCACTGGATGCGCCTGCCGCAGCAGATGATATAGAAGCTGCCGTGTCTGCCGTGCTCGATGATGGCCTGCGGACAGGAGATATTGCTGAGGCGGGTGCCTCGATTGTTGGAACGGTAGAAATGGGTGACGCGGTCATCGCGGCATTAAATTAGTTAAAACGAGACGTGACAATGACGAAAGAAGTAGACGTTGCCGTTGTAGGCGCGACAGGTGCCGTTGGCGAAGCCATGTTGGAAATTCTCGAGCAGCGTAATTTCCCTGTTCGGAATCTTTATCCGCTGGCTTCTTCCCGCTCGGCGGGTAAAACGATCCGATTTAACGGTAAGTCTCTAAAAATTGAAGATCTTGCCGAGTTCGATTTCTCCAAGGTACAAATCGGTTTGTTCAGCGCTGGGGGGGCAGTATCTGCTGAGTACGCACCCAAGGCTGCGGCGGCCGGATGTATTGTTGTGGACAATACGTCGCATTTTCGACGGGACGAAGATATTCCGCTCGTTGTACCCGAGGTCAACCCTCACGCCATTGTGGGTTACACACAGCGCGGCATTATTGCTAACCCCAACTGTTCGACCATACAAATGTTGGTGGCGCTCAAGCCTATTCGCGATGCGGTAGGTATTGAGCGCATCAATGTCGCGACCTATCAAGCGGTGAGTGGCACGGGAAAAGAAGCTATTGAGGAGCTCGCTAAGCAAACGGCGCAGCTGCTCAATGGGAAAGAAGCTAAAGTTGAAGTGTATCCAAAACGGATCGCGTTTAACGTGCTGCCACACATCGACACCTTTCAGGACAACGGCTACACCCGTGAAGAAATGAAAATGGTCTGGGAAACGCAGAAGATTTTCGAAGACGACAGCATTCAAGTGAATCCTACTTGCGTGAGGGTTCCCGTGTTCTTTGGCCACTCTGAAGCGGTTCATATTGAGACCCGTGAAAAGATTACAGCTGAGCAAGCGCGCGAAATTTTGAGCGCAGCACCGGGCGTGACGGTCATGGATGATTGTGTCGAGGGTGTCTATCCGACTCCAGCAATGGAGTCGAGCGGGCAGGATCCTGTTTTTGTAGGTCGCATTCGTGAGGATATTTCGCACCCTCGCGGGCTCAACTTATGGGTTGTTGCCGATAATGTGCGTAAAGGGGCTGCGCTTAACAGTGTTCAAATTGCCGAACTTTTGGTGGCGGACTACATATAAGCACTCTTGCTACTATCCGAGATAGCGGGAAAAGTGGTACAACAAAAAGTGTTGGGATATCGAGGAGTCTCGCAGTGCCCCCGGCTGGCGCTGGCGCGGCATTTGCGCTTCTCGATGCAAGGCTCGCTGACTTGCAGGTAAGCGCACTCATGAAAGATGGAAGACAAGTGGGGATCCAATGAGATCGTTTACGCGGACAACACTTATCGCAGCACTACTGCCTTTGTTCTCTCCTTTGACATGGGGGTTGGGACTTGGTGAGATCACCATGAAATCCCACCTCAACGAGCCCTTGCAAGCAGAGATTGAGTTGCTTGACGTTCAGAATTTAACGTCTGACGACATTAAAATCAGGCTTGCTACACAGCAAGACTTTGACCTTATCGGGGTTGATCGAGCCTATTTTCTGACGAGCATACAGTTCAATATCGTTGTTTCAGGTGACGACAGTAGGATCATCTTAACCACAGATCAACCACTGCTAGAGCCTTTCCTCGATTTTTTGGTAGAGACTCGCTGGCCCGCAGGCCGTTTATTACGAAGCTACACTGTACTAGTCGATTTGCCTGAGCGCGCTTCAGCTGAGCGAGTTTCCTCTTATGCGCAGATTGCAGCGAGCGAGAGTGAAACCCAAGATGCTGCGGAAGAAGATGAGCCCGCACAGTTAGTATCAGCGCCGACACCTCCTTCTCAGCGCTCCCCAGCACGAAGCTACGATAAAAACGCTGAGGGCCAGCCGCGGGCTGGTGGGCAGTATTTGGTGCAGGCTCGTGACACCTTGTGGGAGATTGCTGTATCGGCTCGGCCCGAGAATGCGACCCTTGAGCAGACTATGATTGCTACCGCAGCGATGAATGGAGACGCATTCGCGGGCGGCAATATCAATGGTCTAAGGGCCGGTTACGTTCTGCAGCTGCCTTCTGATGATGAAATTCTGACGACTATAAGTGAAGCGAGACAACGCGTTGTCGAGCAAAACCAGGATTGGGCGGCAGGTATTCGTCGGTCACCCGCTTTGCGTGTGGTAGCCGATAATGAATTTGAGGACCTGTCTTCTGAAAACGGTGCAGAAGCCCGAGATGCACAAGTTGGTTCATCCAGCTCAGCGGATAGAGAATTCGAAGACGACGCGTCGCTCCCAGATGCGAGTGCGCCGACAGAGCTCGCCAGTGCCCAGATGTCTGCTAGTGGTGCAGCAAATGAAGTAGAGAGTGTCATAGAGAGTGATGTCGAGAGTGATGTGGGGAGTGATGTGGGGAGTGTGGAGAGCGCCGATGCCGCGGGCACGCGCGCCAATCTCGACCTTGCTGCGATTGAAGCTCGGCTTTCACGTTTGGGAGAGCAAGTCACTGACCTAAGGCAGCTCGTTACCTTAAAGGATGAACAAATAGCGGCGCTACAAGCACAGATCGAGCAGCGAGAGGTTATGGCTGCGCAGGCGGCTCAGAAAGAGTCAGAGCGCTCAAGCATGAATGAGTTAGCTGGCTTGCCCTGGTGGGTGTTTGCGTTCGGTGGCGTGCTATTGATTTCTGTGGGTGGTGTATTTTTCGCTCGGCGAGGAACAAAGCTTACCGTGGCAACGGGTGTTAGTGCTCCCTTAGCCGTGCCTGCTGCGCCGGCAGAGCCGATTCAGCCGCTCAAAGCCGACTTGCCCGACGAGATCATAGTTCCCAGCACGAATGAATCGCAGAATGGAGAACGCGGATACGGTAAAGACCTGCATAATGACTACCTAGAAGTCGCAGTCATTTCAGACGCCCTTGCTGAAGCTGAGATTTATGTTGCTTACGGACGTTACCAGCAAGCGCTGGACCTACTCGAGCGAGCCTCGAAAGCAGACCCAAAGAACCCCGCACCTTACTTGAAACGAATAAAGATTTATTTGCAGCACGACCGTCGAGCTGAGGCGGAAGCGCTCGTGAAAACGATTGAACAAACTCACGATACCAAAGCCGTTCAACAAGCTCTCGCTTTGCTCGAGCACAATGCCCCGAGTACGAGTGGCATCGACTTAGGTGATCTGGCTGATGATACTAGTGGTGTTGAAACTGGCGGTCCGATAAAAGGCGATCCGATAAAAGGCGGCTTTACTGGGACTCCGCAAGAACCCGAGGCCAATGCATCTACTGACACTCAGTTAGGTGCAGACTGGGGTGATCTGGGCGATGCAAACCTAACGATAGATGATAATACTCTGCCACCTGAGTTAGCCGCTGTTTTAGGCATGGACACGCCACCGCCCTTTGAGGAGACCGATGACGAGAGTGAGTTAGGCTTGATCTATGCATCCGACACTAATCCTATTGAAACGAAGCTCGACCTTGCACGCGCGTATATCGACATGGGTGATGAAGAGGGTGCTCGGCCTGTGCTCGACGAGGTCGCTAATGAAGGTGACCTTCAGCAGCAAGCCGAAGCTAGAGAATTGCTGCTGCGCATTGAGTGAAGGTGGCTAAACAGCAAAAGATAGCCGGACAACAAAAGATAGCCGGGCAACAATTAGATGCGAGCTGTTTGCTCAAAGGTACGCGTGTCGCCCTTCGTATTGAGTACGATGGGTCTGAGTTTCACGGCTGGCAGGCGCAGCCGCATTTACAATGTGCGACCGTTCAGGAAACCCTTGAGCAGGCGCTATCACAAATAGCCAATAAGCCGATTAAAACCCACTGTGCAGGACGTACCGATACGGGCGTTCACGGTTACGGGCAAATTGTGCATTTCGATGACGCGGCTGGGAGGAGTCCTAAAGCATGGGTCATGGGAACAAACAGCTTGTTGCCAAGCAGTGTGCGTGTTCATTGGGCAACCCCTGTAGGGCCTGATTTTCATGCGCGGTTTTCCGCCTATGCACGACGCTATCGCTACGTGATTGCGAATACATCAATCCGGCCCGCACACTTAGATGGCAAAGTAAGCTGCTTCCGGCGACCATTGGATGTGGAGCGAATGACTGAGGCTGCGAAAGTTATGATCGGAGAGCACGATTTTAGCGCATTTCGTGCCGCGCACTGTCAGGCAAACTCACCAACCCGTGAAATTCTGCAGCTTTCCGCTAGCCGTTGGGGCGACTTTGTTATCGTGGATATCATGGCAAACGCATTTCTGCACCACATGGTGCGAAACATAGTGGGTAGCTTGCAAATGATTGGCGCGGGTCTCCGGCCGGTAGAGTGGTTGGGGGAGCTGCTGTTAGGTCGTGATCGTGCCGCCGCTGCCGATACGGCATCGGGGGCCGGGTTGTACTTGGTCGCGGTTTATTACCCCGACCGATTTGAATTACCCCCGATACCCGAGGGACCCGCTTTTTTGTCGGGCAAAATCTAGTAGCGGAGTCGTTGTCAGGTCTTTCTCTCTGCTATAATCGCGGTCTTGTATTTACTTATCTATAGGGTGCACTTGGTGCAGGTCAAAGTTTGCGGTATCACACGCTCTGAGGATGCTAGCGCGGCGAGCCTGTTGGGCGTGGACGCCATTGGATTGGTGTTTTGGGCTCAAAGCAAGCGGGCTGTTACTATCGATAAGGCTAGGCCGATATGTGATGCCATATCACCGTTTACAACGGTTACCGCACTGTTCGTGGGTGCCGCGGAAGCTGAGGTTGAGTCAGTGTTGGCATCCCTGCCTATCAACCTATTACAATTTCACGGTGACGAGACGCCCGAGTTTTGTGAGCAGTGGTCGGTGCCCTATATTAGGGCGTTACGTGCCGAACCAAGTGTCGATCTCACTGCAGAGGCTAGTCGTTATCCTCATGCCCGAGCCTTTCTTGTAGATGCGGTTCACAACGGCCAGTTTGGTGGTACCGGCGCACAATTTGATTGGAGTTCGCTACCGCAAACGTTTAATCGGCCGCTCGTTTTGGCGGGAGGCTTAAATCCCGCTAATGTAGCGGAAGGTATTCGCCAGGTTAAACCGATGGCTGTGGATGTAAGCAGCGGCGTCGAGTCTTCTCCAGGTGTTAAAGATCACGACAAAATGCGACGATTTATTGAAGCCGCACATGCGGCGGGAAAAGGGTAATAAGATGACAGCTAAGCATGATCCTGCACTCTATGCGAGCGTACCTGATGCGCACGGTCGTTTTGGCCAGTTTGGCGGTAAGTTTGTTGCTGAAACGTTGATGTCTGCGCTTGCAGATCTTGAGGATCTCTACCGACGCCTCGCGAACGACGCGGAGTTTCAGCGCGAGTTCGATGAGGATCTAGCGCATTACGTTGGTCGACCTTCGCCGCTTTACGAGGCGGCCCGTATGTCTGATCACATTGGTGGCGCACGTATTTTTTTAAAGCGTGAGGACTTGAATCATACGGGTGCTCACAAGGTCAACAACACTATTGGGCAGGCATTACTTGCCAAGCATATGGGTAAGAAGCGAGTGATTGCTGAAACCGGGGCAGGGCAGCATGGCGTCGCCAGTGCGACGGTCGCAGCGCGCTTAGGCTTAGAATGCCACGTGTTCATGGGCGAAGAAGATGTTCAGCGACAATCACTCAACGTTTACCGAATGAAGTTGTTGGGCGCAGAAGTTATTCCCGTAACGTCTGGTTCTCGCACGCTGAAAGATGCTATGAATGAAGCGATGCGCGACTGGGTTACTAACGTCGATGACACATTTTACATTATTGGCACGGTTGCAGGTCCACACCCTTATCCGATGCTAGTGCGTGATTTTCAGAGTGTTATTGGCCGTGAGGCGCGACATCAATCCTTAGCGATGACGGGTAAATTGCCTGACGCGCTGGTTGCGTGCGTGGGCGGTGGATCCAATGCGATTGGGCTATTTCATCCGTTTTTGGGGGATGAATCGGTTGCTATGTACGGCGTGGAGGCTGGGGGTCACGGCGTTGAAACGGGTGAGCATGCGGCCCCATTGTCAGCGGGAACGCCCGGTGTATTGCACGGTAATCGCACGTATTTGATGCAAGATGAAAATGGTCAAATCTCTCCCACGCATTCTGTATCTGCAGGACTAGATTACCCTGGGGTAGGTCCAGAGCACTCTTGGTTGAAGGATATCGGCCGAGTGAATTATGTTGCAGCGAACGATGATGAAGCGCTCGCTGCTTTTCATCGATGGACCCGTATGGAAGGGGTTATGCCTGCTTTAGAGACTGCCCATGCCCTCGCATATGCGGAGAAATTAGCAGCTCAAATGACCCCGGATCAGCACATTATTGTTAACCTATCGGGCCGAGGCGATAAAGATATTCTCACTGTAGCAGCCCTCGAAGGCATTAAAGTTTAAGGAAAATTTGTGAGTCGCTTACAAACGCGTTACGACGCTTTACGCACCGCGGACAAAAAGGCCGTGGTTCCTTACATTGTTGCAGGTGATCCTTCAGTCGGTGCAACAGTACCCTTGATGCACCGATTAGTCGCCGCTGGCGCCGATGTCCTCGAGTTGGGGGTGCCATTTTCAGATCCCATGTCTGAAGGCCCAGTGATCCAGCTTGGTCATGAGCGAGCTCTTGAAAATGGCGTGTCCTTGCGCGGTGTATTGGCCATGGTAAGTGCCTTTAGAGAGGAAGACACTGAAACTCCTGTCGTCGTGATGGGTTACGCCAATCCCGTTGAACGGATGGGTCATGAGGCGTTTGCGGACGCCTGCGCAAGTGCGGGCGTCGATGGTGTGATTACGGTTGACTTGCCTCCCGAGGAGGTTGACGGGCTCAATGAGCATTTAATACGCGTTGGTATCGACAATATTTTCTTGATATCGCCTACGACGCCCGACGAGCGTATCTCAACGATTGTCAGCCGTGCGAGTGGCTTCATCTACTATGTGGCTGTCAAAGGCGTTACTGGCGCAGGCAATCTCGATGTGGCGGATGTAAGACATCACCTAGGCTTGATACGTGCGGCGTCGTCACTTCCAGTGGCGGTAGGCTTTGGCATTAAAGATGCGGCATCGGCATCAAATGTAGCAGCTATTGCTGACGGCGTCGTGGTGGGGAGTGCGCTCATTGATACGATTGCTCAGGGTATTGCTAACGGTGACACGGAAGCCGCAGCTATCGACAAAGCGGTTGCGCTACTCACTGATATTCGCGCAGGCGTTAATAAGGTAGCTTCCGCACCCTGAGCTTGAGCAGGTATAATTCGTACTGACCACTGACGGAGTTGGCTATGAGCTGGATTGATAAAATTCTGCCCTCGGGTGTACGAAAGGACGACACGGCCAAACGCGCAAGTGTCCCAGAGGGACTGTGGAAGAAGTGCATTAAGTGTGATTCAGTGCTGTACAGGCCTGACTTGGAGCGCAATCAAGACGTGTGCCCTAAGTGTGATCACCATATGCGTATCGGCGCTCGCCAGCGCCTTGATTTTTTCTTAGATAAAGATGATCGAGAAGAGCTTTTTGCCGATTTAGAACCTGTCGATCGTCTCAAGTTTAAAGATAAGCGCAAATACCGCGATCGGTTAACTGCCGCGCAAAAAAGCACGGGCGAGAAAGATGCTCTGATTGCAATGCGGGGTAAGCTCAAAGGTGAGGATCTCGTTACCGTTGCTTTCGAATTTAATTTCCACGGTGGCTCAATGGGTTATGCGGTGGGTGAGAAATTTACCCGTGCAGCTACGCTCGCTTTGGAGCATCGAATTCCTTTCGTTTGTTTCTCCGCCTCGGGTGGCGCTAGGATGCAAGAGGCGCTTATATCGCTTATGCAGATGGCTAAAACATCTGCTGTTATCGAGCGCTTAAAAGCACAGGGTATTCCTTACATCTCAGTAATGACTGACCCTATTTATGGCGGGGTTTCTGCTTCGCTCGCGCTGCTGGGCGATATTAATATCGCCGAGCCCGATGCCCGAGCGGGCTTCGCCGGGCCTAATATCATCGAGCAGACTATCCGTCAGAAATTGCCCAAGGGCTTTCAGCGTAGCGAGTTTTTGCTAGAGCATGGTGCAATCGATATGATTGTTCCCAGAGCAGAAATGCGTGACACCATCGGCAGTTTGCTGTCGAAGTTCGCAGGCTCGCCTACAGCGAGCGAAGTGGTTCAGGACGAGGACATGGCGTTGGCCGAGGACCTAGAAGGCGCTGACGCTAACACTGATGACTGAACCCGTCCTAGCAGCTTGGCTCGTTCAGCTTGAAAAGCAGCATCCAAAGTCTATTGATCTGGGCCTTGAGCGTGTTCGTGCCGTCGCCAACCAACTCGATTTACTCAATCCTTCGTATAAGACAATTACGGTAGCTGGTACCAATGGTAAAGGCAGCTGCGTTGCTTCAGTGGATCAGCTTTTACGCGATCAAGGGTTATCCGTTGGCGTGTATACGTCGCCGCATTTGCGGCACTATAACGAGCGTATCGTGATTGATGGGGAGCCTGCGAGCGATAACGACATCGTTATGGCTTTTTCGGCAATAGACAAGGCATCCGTTGAGGTAGACGTATCTCTCAGTTACTTTGAGTACGCGACGTTAGCAGGGCTCTGGTTGTTCAAGCGGGCAGGTGTGTCTTGGCAAATCCTTGAGGTTGGTTTAGGTGGACGCCTCGACGCGGTGAATATTATCGACGCTGATGCGTGCGTGGTTACCAGTATTGGTCTCGATCACACGGAATGGCTGGGTGACAGTCGAGATTTAATCGCGATTGAAAAAGCGGGGGTGGCACGACAGGCGCGACCGGCAGTCATTGCAGAGAGCGATGTGCCAGAGACGCTCAGAGCCACGCTTGAAGCATTGGATGCTAGGGTTTACCAAGTTGGCCGTGAATGGCAACTCCATGACAGTCAGCTCACATTGCCGTCCGGCTTAACGCTCCCACTGGTGCTCCCAAAGGGGCTACAGCCTCAAAATGTGGCCGCCGCCGCTGTGGTGCTAGACGTACTTGGTGTCAATCAAGGGGCATCTGCGATAAGAGCATCTCTAAGCACCGTCCAGGTGGCGGGTCGACAGCAACAGTTGAACTGGTGTGATCGAGATGTGTGGTGCGATGTCGCGCACAACCGAGAATCGGTAGAAGCGCTTGTCGCTGCATTAGATGCCGAGTCCTCTCAGGGCGCTTGTCATGCAGTGTTTGCAGGCATGTCTGATAAGCCGCTTCTTGATATGATCAACCTTATGTCATCTCATGTGAATTACTGGCATTTACCCCCCTTATCCGGTCTCGCGCGAGCAGCCGAGCCCGAGGCGGTTGCGGCGTTGCTAGGCGACCAGCATTGTAAGTGCTACGACTCGATAGAGAATCTATCGTCCCGCCTGTTTGATGCTACAGAAGCAGGTGATCGTATCGTCGTATTTGGTTCGTTTGTCACCGTCGGGGCGTTGCTCTCTCAGTTCGATCAGCGACCGTCCCCTATAACTCCACCATTGAATCTTGGAGCCGACGCTCAATGACACCTATTGTTAAACAGCGGCTTGTGGGAGCAGCAGTGCTTTTGGCGTTGGCGATAGTATTTTGGCCGATTATATTTGTGCAGCCCACGGTTGATACGCCTCTGCGCTTAAGCCAAGCGGCAACACCCCCTGAAATTGACGAAGCGCCCTTGGCAAGTCCCAAATCTTCCCGCGCTGATATTGAATCCGTTTATGTTGCCCCTGCCGTTGATCCCGAGCAGCAAGCTGATGCTGATCTTGCTACAGCACTCGCTGATGATAACGCCGCAGAAGTGACCCTTAGTGAGGGGATATCTGATTTACCGAACGCTAAAGAGATCGATCCTGCGGTAACGCGAAGTGAGCCGCCCGAGGCTGTGAAACTCGATACTGCCGGTTTTGTTGAGAGCTGGGTATTACAAGTTGCCGCCGTAAAGGACAGAGAGCGCGCCCTCAAGCTGGTCGCCGCCCTGAAGGCTAAAGGCTATGAAGCATTCACTCGAGAGGTTATTCGTAGCAAAGAGGCGTTGTGGCGAGTTCAGATTGGCCCTAAGCTTGAACGAGCAAAATTAGTGAGTATTAAGGCACGCATTGATCAATCTTTTGGCGTCAACGCAGCGATTCTGCGCTACGAGCAATAAATATTATGGACGAGCCAATCAACACATTGACCGGTACCCTTGAGCATTTTAATGGTCTTGATTGGGTGATTGTGGCGGCGGTATCGGTCTCTTTACTAGTAGGCATTATGCGTGGCTTTGCCCGGGAGGCGTTATCGCTACTCGGTTGGGTAAGTGCATTTGTCGGTGCGAATGTACTTGCTAAGCCCCTCGCTGAGTCCCTTATCACGATCAGCGATAGTCCGACACTCAGATATTTAGTGGGTTGGGGCTTGGTGTTTATCGGTGTGCTTGCGATTTTTAGTGTCGTCGGCAGTTTGCTGGCGAAGCAATTACGACAGCCGGGATTTAACCTAGGTAATCGCTTGCTCGGCGGCGTGTTTGGCTTGTTCCGAGGGCTCGTGATCATGATGGTGGTCACTTTGATGCTCAAAGGGATGCTGCCAGACACTGAAGAGGATTGGCTAAACGACGCGAGGTTGATGCCCATGCTCGATGAAATGGCTGACTGGTTCAGCGAAAATTTTGATGATCTTCTCGAGGCTAAGCCGGTCGAAACGATTGGTGAAAGTCTCGAGTCCCAAGAGATGCTTTAAGGCGGGAGTACGCCCATGTGTGGCCTGGTCGGTATTGTTGGAAATGCAGAAGTCGCTGCGGATATCTATGACGCGCTGACGATGCTGCAGCATCGTGGTCAGGACGCAGCGGGGATTATGACGTTTAAAGACGGTAAGTTTCTTCAGCGTAAAGGTGAGGGGCTTGTTCGCGACGTGTTTCGAACGCAGCATATGTCCCAACTATTGGGTAATTTTGGTATTGGGCACGTTCGTTACCCCACCCAGGGAAGTTCAGGTACGGCTCTCGCTCAACCGTTCTATGTCAATTCTCCCTACGGCATAGCGCTCGCGCACAACGGTAACCTTACTAACGCTAATAAGCTCACTGCTGACCTATTTCGCAGTGATCTTCGCCATCTCAACACCGATTCAGATTCGGAGGTGCTACTCAATGTCTTTGCGCATGAATTACAGCGTCTGGGTAAATTGGTGCCTGAGGCCGAGGATATTTTTTCTGCTGTGGAGGCGGTTCACACACGATGTGAAGGTGGTTATGCCGCAGTCGCTATGATTGCCGATCACGGTGTCGTAGCCTTTCGGGACCCCAATGGCATTCGTCCATTAGTGATAGGCATTCGCCAAGGTAAGCATGGTGGGGACGAGTACATGGTCGCCTCAGAAAGTGTTGCCCTCGATGTATTGGGCTTTAAATTGTTGGGTGATGTTGCTCCAGGGGAAGGGGTATACATCAACCCGAACGGAGAGCTTATACGTCGTCAATGTGCAAAAAAACCGCGATTGATGCCGTGTATTTTTGAGCATGTCTACTTTGCCCGTCCCGACTCAATGATGGATGGCATATCGGTTTACAAAACGCGTATGCGCCAAGGGGAGCGCCTCGCGCGCAAGATATTGCGCGAGCGCCCCGATCATGACATCGACGTGGTTATTCCTATTCCCGATACCAGCCGGGTAGCCGGTCAGTCACTCGCCCATGAGCTGGGGGTGAAGTTTCGTGAAGGCTTTATGAAAAATCGTTACATTGGGCGGACGTTCATTATGCCGGGACAAAATGAACGACGGAAATCAGTGCGTCAGAAGCTCAATCCAGTACCACTTGAGTTCAAAGATAAAACGGTTTTATTGGTCGATGACTCTATTGTTCGTGGCACTACCTGCGGACAAATTATTCAAATGGCACGTGACTCAGGTGCGCGTAAGGTCTACTTTGCCTCTGCAGCTCCTCCTGTGCGTTACCCTAACGTATACGGAATTGATATGCCGGCTGCCAGCGAGCTGATCGCCCATGGTCGTGAGGTTCAAGAAATTTGCGAGCTGATAGGTGCCGATTGGATGGTTTATCAGGACTTAGAGGATTTGTTCGAATGCTCCCGAGAAGGTAACGAGGGTATCGAGGGCTTTGAGTCGTCGGTGTTCGACGGTAAGTACTCCGCGGGAACTATTGATCGCGAGTATTTGCGCAGTGTCGAAGCTGCACGTTCAGAAGGTTCAGCCCTGCGTCTTGCCGTTGCCCAAGATGGCGGAGTTGTGGGGTTACACAATGACAATTAAGGACAGACTGTGACTCAAGATCGCGGACAGTGGCTAGACGATGCGCACCCCGAAACGAAAGCGGTTCGGGCCGGTATCTCTCGCTCTGCAGAAGGCGAACATAGCGAGCCTATTTACACGACATCGAGCTATATTTTTGAATCAGCTGAGGACGCGGCGGCACGCTTTTCGGGTGATTCGGGCGCAAAAGGTAGCAATGTTTATTCGCGCTATACCAACCCTACAGTGCGGAGTTTTGCAGAGAGGCTCGCTGCACTTGAAGGGGCAGAGGCTGCAGAAGCCACCGCTTCAGGGATGGCAGCAATCATGTCGGTGTGCATGGCTTTTTTGCGCGCTGGCGACCATGTTATTTGTTCCAGAGACGTATTTGGCAGCACGTTAGGGCTTTTTGAAAAGTATTTTGTGAAGTTTGGCATCGATGTCACTTTTGTTCCACTGCGAGACATCAGCGCATGGCGTCAGGCAATAAAGCCCACCACACGTTTGCTTTATTGTGAGACACCATCAAACCCTTTGTGCGAAGTGGCAGATATAGCGAGCCTCGGATCAGTGGCACGAGATGCAGGTGCGCGCTTAGTCGTCGATAATTGTTTTTGTACGCCAGCGCTGCAACGCCCCCTAGAACACGGTGCGGATATGGTTATTCACTCCGCGACTAAATACCTCGATGGACAGGGGCGTGTTCTCGGTGGCGCGGTCGTGGGCACCGAAGCCGATATGAGTGAGGTGAATGCTTTCTTGCGGACGTGCGGACCGACGATGAGCCCCTTTAACGCGTGGGTTTTCTTAAAAGGACTGGAAACGTTGTCGCTGCGAATGCGGGCGCATTCAGAAAATGCCCAGACCCTCGCCCAGTGGTTACAAGCCCAGCCGCAGGTTCGCAAAGTCAATTATTCCGGGTTGCCGTCACATCCCGGTCATGAGCTTGCTTGTCGTCAGCAGTCAAATTTTGGTGGCGTGCTGTCATTTGAGCTTGATGGCGGTACCGCTGAAGCATGGCAGTTTATTAACGCCACTGAGCTTATGTCGCTAACAGCGAACCTTGGTGATGCTAAAACCACAATTGTTCACCCCGCGACGACCACGCATGGACGGCTATCGAGCGAGCAGCGGATTGACGCTGGAATTAGCGACGGGCTTATCCGCATTGCCGTTGGGTTAGAGCACATCGAGGATATTCAGCGGGACTGTGAGCGAGGGTTTAGGTCACTCACGTCCACCGTTTAGCTATAGCTACCCAAGGGCGGTCGCCGTGAATGCGCTAATCGACAGAACAATTGCAAACATAGGCGACGTGCTACTTGGCAAAGAACTAGAGATCCGCCAAGCATTGTGCTGCATGTTGGCTGGCGGGCATTTACTGCTGGAAGACTTGCCTGGAATGGGTAAGACCACATTGGCACATGCGCTAGCGACTACGCTAGGCATGAGTTTTGGGCGAGTGCAGTTCACCTCGGACTTGTTGCCGTCGGATATTCTTGGCGTATCTATCTTTAATAGTGAAAGTGCGCAGTTTGTTTTTCAACCCGGCCCGATCTTCAACCAAGTCTTATTGGCGGACGAAATCAATCGTGCGACGCCGCGTACCCAAAGCGCATTGCTTGAGGCAATGGCTGAATCCCAGGTCAGTATTGATGGTGAAACACGGCCATTACCTAGCCCATTTTTCGTGATTGCGACTCAGAATCCTATATACCAATCGGGCACCTACGCACTGCCTGAATCACAACTCGATCGTTTTCTAATGCGCTTAAGCTTGGGTTATCCCAACGCTCAGGCAGAGCGGCAATTGTTGTTACGTGGAGAGCAGCGCGGCAACGTGTCGCTTCCTGCCAGTATGTCTGCTGATGAACTGACAGCGATCCGCGCAGCCGTTGCTGAAGTGACTCTCTCAGACAGTCTCCTTGCTTATATTCAGCGCCTGACTGCATTTACGCGCAATGCTCCCGAGTTCGCCATGGGTCTTTCGCCACGCGGTGCGCTGGCTCTTGTCGCTGCCGCGCGCACATGGGCAATGATGGCAGGGCGTCACTATGTCGTCCCGGATGACGTGCAAGCTGTTATTGAGCCGGTCGTCGCACATCGCCTAGTGCCCAGCGCTGATTACGCCGGAGACGGTGCAGCATTAGTAGCTATGATGCAGCGCAGTGTTGATGTGATTCCCGATTGACGGGCTCGGCATGGGCATAAGAGAACGCCTAAACCGAATAACGCTGCGCTGGCTTAGTCGCCGATTACCTCCAGCACGAAGCATTACTCTCGAGCAGCGGCGGCTTTTTATCTTCCCAACCAGCGCGGGTTTCTTATTCATCGCGACTCTGTTCATTATGTTGCTTACGGCGATTAACTATCAGAACAATCTGACGTATGGATTGACCTTTTGGTTGGCGATGCTCTTTATTGTTGCAGTGCATTACACCCATGGTAATTTAATGGGTCTTACCATTACGGCGGTTTCTGCAGAGCCAGTTTTTCCGGGACAGCAATCAGGGTTCACCTTGCGTTTAAAAGCGGGTGGAAAGCGATCAGGGCACTACACGGTTTATTTAGAATGGCCTGACGCGCAACAGGTTGTCGATGTTTCGGTAGGACAGGACACGACGATTACCTTGTATCAAAGTGTGGCTGGGCGAGGGTGGTTTCACCCGCCTAGGCTGCGCATTGAGTCCGTCTATCCACTGGGGTTGTTACGCTGCTGGAGCTACGCTCAGCTCGATGTACAGGCCTTGGTTTACCCCAAGCCTCTACCGGCATCAGACACCCCATTACCACGGAATGACGATGGCGTTGGGGGTGTTAGTGATTCGCGAGGGCTGGATGATCTGGCAGGCTTTCGCGCATATCGCGCCGGAGATTCTCCAAGGCACATTGATTGGCGTGCTTTGGCGCGCGGCCAATCGCTCCTAACACGCCTTTATAGTGAGCCGAGCAGCGAGGAACACTGGCTAGACTGGGAAGACTTCGATGCTGGCAGCGTTGAGCAGCGTTTATCTTGGCTCTGCTGGCGAGCTTTACGACTTGATGCAAGTGGCGATAAATTCGGATTGCGCCTTCCTGGCAAGGAGGTACCTCAGTCCTCGGGTGATCGGCATCGCGAGCAGGTTCTGCGTGAGCTGTCTCTTTATGGTATCACCAGCGATAGCGGCGAGGTGGTGTCATGAATACAGACGCAGCGCTACCGAGGCGTGCGCTCTGGTGGCTAATTGGCTGTCAGTTCTATGTGATCCTCCCCCATTTAACCCGCGTGCCGCTTTGGGTGCTTGCTATTTACCTCGGGGCTGCTCTTTGGCGCTTACAGATGCATCGTGAGCGTGCGCTTATGCCGCCGAGGTGGCTACGTCTTTTACTCGGTCTAGCTGCTGGTGGTGCGGTTATTGCGAGCTACCAAACTCTCATTGGCTTAGATCCTATGGTGGCGCTGTTATTAGTGGCTTCAGCCTTAAAATTAATCGAGTCGGTTCGTGCCAAAGATGGTTACGTTCTTGTGTCCCTCGGATTTTTTATAATGACAACGCAGTTTCTGTATAACCAAGAACTGCCGGTCGCCCTCTATAGCGTCGTCGGTACCCTACTGCTAGTAGTTAGTCTCATAGCACTTAATCAACGCCCCTCGGGAAGCATCAGTCGGCGTGAGCCTCTCCTCGCGTTACGTATGCTGGGTTTGGCGATTCCGATGATGATCGTGCTGTTCTTGTTGTTTCCGCGTATTGCCCCCTTATGGAGCGTGCCGTCTAAGAATACGCAAGCTACGACAGGTATGAGTGATGTACTGCGCCCGGGTGACGTTACGCGCTTAGGTCGGTCCGCTGAGGTTGCGTTTCGTGTGCAGTTTGAAGACCAGATTCCTCCTCAACGCGAGTTGTACTGGCGCGGTATGGTGCTTAATGAATTTGCGGATGGGGCGTGGCGTACTCTCGGTTGGAGTGATCATCCCGCGACCGAGCGAAAGCTCGATAAGCCGATAGCCGTAGGCGAGTCTTTAAAGTACCGCATTATCATAGAGCCAACTATGCAGCATTGGCTCTATGCCATGCCTTATGCGCAGAGCCCAACCGCGGGTGTATTTGAAGCCTGGGATTTTCGTCTCGCAGTGAGAAAGCCGCTGGAAAGTACGTTTGCATACGATGTAGTGACGTGGCCTGAATCGTCACTGCAGCCTGAGTTGTCGCCTTGGCGCCGTGAAGCAGAGCTCGCGTTACCTAGTAATCTAAATCCGCTGACACGCGAGTGGGTAGAGCGACAGGTTAACGCTGTGGGGAATGGACCAGAGTTGATAACGCGGGTGCTCAGCTACTTTCGGGAGCAACCATTTTATTACACGCTGCAACCTCCAAAGATTGACGACGATGACTTTGTTGATGAGTTTATCTTCCAAAGTCTGCGCGGATTTTGTGAACACTATGCTTACAGCTTTGTCGTAATGATGCGTATGGCAGGCATTCCTGCACGTATTATCGGTGGTTATCAAGGCGGAGAGCTGAACACGCTCAACAACACACTTATCGTTCGCCAATTCGATGCTCACGCCTGGGTAGAAGTATGGCTCGAAGATCGAGGGTGGGTGCGCGTCGATCCTACGGCGGCGGTAGCCCCCGAGCGTGTCGAACAAGGTCTCGAAGAAGCTCTTAGAGGGCAGGAGGGCTTTCTCGCGGACTCTCTTTTATCGGCCTATCGGTTTCGCAGTGTCACTATGGTGAACTGGCTACGTCTGCGTTATGACGCCGCTGCTTGGCAGTGGCAGAGTTTTATTGTCGGCTTTAACAGCGATGAGCAAATTGATCTACTTGAATCATGGTTCGGGGAAATCAAAGTGAGTTGGTTTGTTGCAGTACTGCTTGGTAGTTGGGTTGTGGTGTTGGCGCCGCTGATCTGGTGGATGAACAGGAGTCGGAGCAGCAGTGAAAGACTCCCTGTCGAACAACAATTCGCAGAACTATGCCGCGCATTGGCGCGCCGTGGTATTGAGCGCGCGGTCGGTGAATCGGCTATCAGTTTATTGGTCCGTGCAGAATCCGAACTACCTGCCGGCGATCCTCAGCTGGTCACCCTGCGACGGCTTGCCGACGAGCTCTACACAGGGGATTAACTCGTCAGTCGGATCACCCCGTAAGCCACAGTGAACAAAACCAGCGATGCGATGCCAATTAGGCTCCATCGATACATTGTTTTACTGGGTCGCTTGTCTACGGGTATGTCGTCAGAGAACATTGCGATGTGATTGAGTATGGCGAATAGCGGGGCGGTTAAAAATGACACGGTTGTCGCTATATCGATTAGCAAGCTAAATGAGTGTGACAGTAATTTTAGAATGATCGCTGCGCCCCCGAGAAGTACTGCCATCCATAGCCAGTAATAGGGATGCCGAATTTGTGAGATAGCATGCTCTTGCGGGTTATCTTTGTTCTTAATGATCAGCATAACGCCCGCCATTGAGCGTGGCCATGCATCAATCGCGGTCAGCGTTGTGGTGAAAATAACGGCCATTGCGGCGGCACCGACTAGAACCGCCATGGTGTCGCCTAGAGTTTGCCGGTAAATATCAACCAGTTGGGCGGCAAAGCCGGCAGCGCTCGCTTCGAATTCGATACCGGCTTTGTGCATTACCGCGGTCCCCATGATAACAAAGCACACCGCTAAAACTGTGGTTCCGATAAAGCCGACATTAAAATCGAGGGCAGATTCTCGCAGCGTTGCCTGGCGATTGTCGGCTTTCGCCTTTGCTTGACTCCACAATGACTGCCATACAGAGGTATCAAGTGGTGCCGGCATCCAGCCAATGAGTGCAGCGATAAAAATAATCGTCGCGGGCTCAAAGCTTTCTGGCCAAAATGCCCCGAGATTAGGCACTCCCAATTGGGGGAGCACCATAATCGTGGCGATAAGTGTGGTCACCGTCAGAAAGCCGAGCAGGACTTTTACAATGGCGTCCAGCGCTTTGTATTCGCCTAAAAATAAGATGGTTACCACAACCGCCCAAACACCAAGAACTAAGATAAACGTATCAACGTCGAGTCCGAAGGTGACTTTGGCAAGGCCCGCAGTTGTAATCGATATAGCCGCGCAGCCGGCAAACATGGTGAGCAGTGTTGAAACAATAAATACCCATAGTGAGAAAGGTCCTTGACGCTTATAAGCTTCTATGAGGTTACTACCCGACGCCGCCGCGTATTGGTTTCCAAACCGAAATGCGGGGTACTTGGCCAAGTTGGCAAACAGAATAAAGCCAATGAGTGCTAAACCATAAAGGCCGCCGGCGCGGGTCGACTGAATCAGGTGTGATACACCGACCGCGGCGCCCGCGAACAAGATGCCAGGTCCGAGAATGTTTAATAAAGTACGTGGTTCACTTGTCGTCATGAGGACTTTCCATTGGTCATTATTATTGGGTGTGACGGTTGGGTGACATCGTGACACAAAAACATTTTAAATTAAAAACATCTTGAACTTCGGGCTCGCCGCGTTTGTAATCGAAGGGCGATAATTCAGTACACTTTCTTCAGCGAGAGGAATAGCCATGAATAAGATCCTAAGTAAGCTGCCCCTAGTATCGGCGCTTTGTTCGTTTACTCTTTTAGTGAGCTCACCTAGCCATGGGCTTGATTGGGGTGCGTCTACCCCGGGCGACGAAGTGGGTAATGCCCGAGCGCTAGGCGCAGAGACGTGGGCTCGATGTGCGGTGCAAATGACTGCGCCCGGAGCGAAGTCCTATGAGCTATCTCATTTGCGAAGTAACACCATGCCGAAATCGCCCTTTGGCGCGCCGCTCGAATACAGTTTTCGAGAGACCGCTGGACTCCCCGGATCACTGCATGCCTTTAACGGCGAATCGGTCAGCGGGGAGCACGCAGCGCAGGGCACTCAGATGGATGCCCTTGGACATTTTGGGTATCTGAGTGAGCCCTGGAGCGGTGAGGGAGATTTTCCCGCAGATGACGCGCGCTATTTCGGTGGTTTTGATCAGTCGGAGGTAAAGCCTAATGCGGCCTCACCATTGTTAAAGCTTGGCGTGGAGAACGTGCCCCCGATCATTACTAGCGGCCTCTTACTTGATGCTAAGGCATTCGTCGGAAAGGGTGAACGTTTGGCCCCCGGAGCGCTGGTTACTAAGGCGGACATCGATGGCATGCTCGAGGCGCAAGGTATGGCTGAGAGAGGTATCTTGCCTGGCGATGTTGTCTTTATTCATACGGGCTGGGGTGAAAAGTGGACGGACCCCATGACCGATGAAGAGTATTACGGAATGGGTCCTGGACTGGCCTACGATGCAGTGCAGTACATTGGCGAGCTCGGCGTGGTACTAGTCTCTCTCGATAATCCGTTCACTGATCCAGTAGCACGGGGCATGCTACAGGGTCAGGCTGCTCCAGCCGACGGCACGCCCGAGGGTTTGCCATTTGCTGTTCATCATCACAATTTAAGCCAAGCCGGCGTCTTACAAATTCAGAACAGCCGCCTTAGTGATATCGCCGACGCGCAGGTGTATAACTTCTGCGCCATGATATTGCCATTGCGTATCGATGGTGGGTCAGGCTCACCCGTTCGGCCAGTGGCGATCGGCGCGCCTGCACGGCGCTGAGATTGGGTGAGCGCCGTCTATCGCTCAGGTGATAGTGGTGCTCGCGGGCGCTTCCCCTACTAAAAGGCGGGGATATCCGTCTGGCTCCGTCCTAGAATCAATGCATGGATGTCGTGAGTACCTTCATAGGTATTCACTACCTCCAAGTTCATCATATGACGCATAACAGGGTACTCATCTGATATGCCGTTGCCGCCTAGCATGTCGCGCGATTTACGTGCCACTTCGAGTGCTTTACCACACGAGTTGCGCTTGATGAGGCTGATTAGGTCGGGTGAGATTTCTCCAGCGCTTAACAGTTGCCCTGCGCGGTAACAGCCCTGCAAACCTAATGCGATCTCAGTCTGCATGTCGGCGAGCTTGAGCTGTATTAACTGATTAGAGGCTAATGGGCGACCAAATTGGCTGCGATCGAGGGTGTACTGACGCGCCGTATGCCAGCACGTTTCGGCTGCGCCAAGCGCTCCCCATGCAATGCCGTAGCGGGCGTTGTTTAAGCAGCCAAAGGGCCCCCGAAGACCTTGCACGTTTGGAAGCAAGTTCTCTTCGGGAACAAAGACGTCATCCATAACGATCTCACCCGTTGTCGAGGCGCGGAGCGCGAGCTTGCCCTCGATTTTAGGTGCACTAAGCCCCGACATGCCTTTTTCGAGAATAAAGCCTCGAATGACATCATCATCAGTTTTAGCCCAGACAACGAACACATCTGCAAACGGGCTGTTTGAAATCCACATTTTGGCGCCACTAACACGATAGCCGCCCTCAACACTTCGAGCCCGCGTCACCATGCCGCCTGGGTCAGAGCCGTGATCGGGTTCGGTCAAGCCAAAGCAACCAATCCATTCACCTGTCGCTAACTTAGGTAGATATTTCTCTCGCTGCGCGTCATTGCCGTAGGCGTAGATCGGATACATCACTAGCGACGACTGTACGCTGAGCATGGAGCGATAACCTGAATCTACACGTTCCACTTCGCGCGCGATAAGTCCGTACGAAATGTAGTCAACCCCGGGGCAACCATAGCCGTCTATGGTTGAACCTAGCAGGCCCATTTCGCCCATCTCCCGAAAAATAGCGGGGTCGGTAGTTTCTGTACGGTACGCTTCCTTTACCCGCGGTAATAGCTCGGTTTGCGCATACTGACGCGCACTGTCACGCACCATACGCTGCTCTTCGGTTAGTTGGGCGTCCAGTTCAAAAGGGTCTTCCCAGTTGAGCTTAGCCCAGCGAGTATTTGAAGCCATGTTTTAACCCTCTGATTTCGTGAGCAGTTCGTGCTCTGCGAGAAAGCTTTAAATATAAAACGTTATTCTAACCAATCGCCGCTAATGTGCCAAAGGCGCATTGATTAACAACACCTCCCCGATGGGGGTGGGTGAGAGCAATTAAACTAAGCCAAGCCTCGAGTGCTTCTTAATCAGCTTGTTTTGTCAGATGCTCTGCCTGTCTAGAGGCAATAGCAGATAACGTGAAGGTAGGGTTCACCGCGCCGCTGCTCGGGAAAAGACTGGGTCCCGACACGTAGAGATTGTCTGTATCGTGTACCCGGCCATAACTGTCTGTGACCGAGAGCTTCTCGTCATTACCCATCACAGTACCACCCATAATATGCATGGCGACCCGTGGCCCGTGCCAAACTTCTCGGGCGCCCGCCGCACGCATAATGTCTTGACCCTCAGCGATACGCTGCTCCCATAACTGAGCGGTTCTGGTATCCAAGTTATGTTCGGTTCGAGCCAATGCTATGCCATTAACGTCGCGCTGCCCGCTCAGGCTAATGCGGTTCTCTGGTTTTGCGATATCTTCAGCGACCAGCGTCATATTGCCAATGTGCCTAGCGGCATCTTGCAGCCACGGTTTAAGTTTCTCACCGCTGATATCGGGCCGACCTGTTCCGTAACCTAAAAGATCATGGGGCTTAATCGCGTGGGCAATGAGCCATTGGGACGAGCCAAACGCAGCCCCCTGATTTTTCTTATCATAATCATCGTGGCTAATGAGCTGCCCGCCTGATACCCCTTGGTGAGGATAGGTCTCTTCGTCAAATAATCCAAAGACAGTACCTGCAGGATGAGACGTCAGATAGCGGCCAAGTTGGTCAAATTGATTGCCTGGTGCGGGACGATTATTGTCTGCAGAGCTCAGCAAGATGCGCGCCGATTGAACGGTAAAGGCCGCAATAATGACTTGCTGTGCGTGCAGTGAATGTCGCTCTCCAGCCTGAAAATATTCGACCCCCGTAATTCGTGAGGCTTTGTTGGGATCGCGAAGAACTCGATTAACAAACGCATTATGTTCGATGTGAACGCCGGCTTCCTGAGCGCGAGGTAGCCAGGTTACTAATGGGTTAGCAAGAGCGCCTATAGGGCAGCCAGCGTCGCACCATCCGTCGTATTGGCATGCGGCTCGCCCTTGATAGGGCTGACTGTTGATGGCCAGAGGTAGTGGGGCGGTACGGCGTCCTGTTTTATCAAAGCCTTTTTTCAGTACACGCCCTTGCGCAAATATCGGCAGAGGTGGCATGGGATAGTCGGCACCGTCCGGACGCCAGACTTCAGCCTCAGCATCGCCACTGAGGCCAACCTCACTCTGCACACTGTCATAGTGGGCGCGCAACGTGTCGTAGTCTAGCGGCCAATCAAGGCCTACCCCGTGGTCAGAGGCCACACTAAAATCGCCGCGATGTAATCGTAACCAAACGCCATAGTGATGCACGGCTGATCCACCGGTTCCGAAACCCGCGTTAAACGCGTGACCGACCTTGTGGTCCCCGAGTTCTTCAACATGCGGCCCCGACCATTTAAGTCGACGTGCCCATATTTGAGAGCTGATAAGATCAGATGTACTTCGTTTCGGGCCGGCTTCGAGCACCGTCACGCGTCGTCCAGTTTCGGCCAGTCTCGCAGCTAATAGTAAGCCTGCGGCTCCCGCACCGACGATGATAGTATCGGGCGAATCCATGCCTGCACCGTCCGACTTCACCACGCTTCCTGAGGAGAGATATGGGCCATGTAGGGAATGCCTAGCTGCTCAAAACCGTGTTCAGTGCCGTACACCACGTCGAGGGCATCGGCGCGTAGAACAAAACTGAAAAAACTCGCTGGAGCTCCCTCCCAGTTTAGGACTTCATCCTTGCTTATGAGTTCTATCGCAAAGGCCGCCGACAAGTCTTGTGTCGCAAGAAGGCGAGTACCGCTGTCAAGAGCGGCTTGATAAAAGCCAAGTTGCTGTGGGGCAGGAACGCCTAGATATTTTGCTATG
This sequence comes from uncultured Luminiphilus sp., assembly GCA_905479205.1. Taxonomy (GTDB): domain Bacteria; phylum Pseudomonadota; class Gammaproteobacteria; order Pseudomonadales; family Halieaceae; genus Luminiphilus. The sequence goes on along the minus strand of CAJQLP010000213.1, from coordinate 8,162 downwards.
AGGAGTGATTCCTCGCCAGCGGTTAGCTGGCTGTCAATAAATGCGGCGATTCCCGCATCTCGGGCGCCGGGAACAAGTTCATCCGCGAGTATTTCGAGAGTCGTGCACTGTTCGTCAGTCAGTTTCTGTGGGCTGAAGCCGGCTACGCGTGCTTGCGCAGCAGACATACATAGCCAGCTACCGTTGACGAGAAACCAACTGAGAGCAGCGCCCCCAGTCAGTAGCCGTCGGCGGGTCGTTGCCAACGCCATTAGAAATCCTTGCGGATGCTAAAGGCGTAGTAGCGGGGTGCTTTGTACGCGACTTCATTACAGCCACACAAGGTGGCGAGATCGAAGCCTTGGATTCCTGGGCGCTCGTCGGTCAAATTGCGAACGGCGAGTGTCGCGAGCCAATCGTTAAGGGCAAAGCTCACTTGAGCATTAGCCACGGTGTAGCTTGGAAATTTATCTGCGTCAAAGTTGCGTAGATTGTAGTAGTACTCGTCTGAATAACTTACGTCAGCTTGTACGGCCATTTGTCCACCGAAGGCATCAAATCCATAGCGAACCAATCCAGTCACTTGCAATTCAGGCGCATAGGTTGGGTCTACGTCGCTAGATGGAAGAGGCGAGCCATTGCGCAGCGCGACATCTTTCACCGTGGCATCAAAGTAGGAACCCGACAAAATAATGTCTAAGCCTTCGACCGGGTTGGTTTGTATTTCCAATTCAACGCCGTAATTATCGGCGTCCTTGTTAATAACTACGCCACCTACACCGACAAACAAAAATGCTTGGTAGTCAGTGTAATCATAATAGAAGGCAGTACCGTTAATACGCGTTGAGCCGTCACCGAGTGTGGCTTTGAATCCACCTTCGTAGCTAGTCAAAACCTCCGCATCATAAGGTAATCCAGCGTCGCCTCCCGAGCCGAAGTAAGCGCCTAAGAGCGGTGCGTTGTAGCTCCCCGCTTTAACGCCTCGGTTAACACCACCGTAGAGCATGAAATCCTCGGTAACGTTGTAGCTTAACTGCAGCTTACCAGCCCATAGGGTGTCGGACATGTCATCGTTGTATTGCACGCCGGTTCCCGGGAAGCAGGCATTAAGCTGTCCCGCAAAGCAGGGTGAGGTGTTCACAACAAACGAACTTTCCGAAGGTGCGACACCTAAATTTAACTGGAAGTCTTTCTCCTCACGCATGGCGCGTAAGCCAGCGATTAGCGTCAACTGCGGCGTTAGGTCGTATTCGAATTGACCAAAGACACTGTAGGAATCGGTTTCTAGTTGAGCAACTGTGCCCACATCAATGGGCACTCCGCCAAACACATCAGCGAATGACGCTTGCGGTCCTTTCAGGCCATTATCTGATGTGGAGTCGATGTTTAGGTAGTACAAGCCGGCTACCCACCGACTGTTGTCCGTCTCACCGCTTAATCTAAATTCTTGAGTGAAAGATTCTCCGTCGACGGCCGCGTAGTTGGCCAGCTGGTTAACCGGCGCTGAATCAACGTCGATAAAAAGGAGTTTTTCATATTGTTTGAAATCGGTAATCGACGTAAACGTCATACCGTTGTTAAGGTCGTAGACCGCTTTAAAGTTGATGCCCGAGTTCTCTGTACTACCTTGATCCTTAAAGGCGAAGTCACCAGAAAAGGTGAAATCGTCGCCATCGGGGTCGAGATAGCCAAAGAAGTCAGCGCCAGGTGCAAAGCGCCCGGGTAAACCGCCGCCGCCGCCTGGCAACAGTTGATCGCCATCTTCAATGTCAGCACCCCCATCGAGGCCCGTATCATTGCCATTTTGATCAAGCAGTGCAGTCAAACGCGTTTCATTAGCCGGTGTATTGATAACGTTAATCAGTTCGGCCGGGGTGTTCGGGTTGCCGTCGTGATCCTGAACAATACCTAGTGTGGACTTGCTCTGGTAAGGCCCTGTTGCTACTTCGCTCTCAGAGTAATTCAAACTCAGATCCATGCGCAGTTGATCGTTGGGTTGAAAAGCTAAACGTAGCCGCGCGGCTGTTGAGTCATCGTCCCCCAGATCTGCACCGGCGCCGGGTCCTGGATCACCCAAGAAGGGGAGCTGATCGGCATTGGTGTACAAGTTCTCGAGGTAACCGTCTTGTTTGCTGTGGCGGAACGCGACGCGTGCAGCGACGGTATCGCTGAGAGGCCCACCGATAGCGCCTTCGACGACGAAGCGGTTCGCGTTGTTGGGTACGTCATATTGACCGACTTCGATGTCCAGATAGCCTGTTGTCTCGTCAAAAGTAGGGGCATTCGACAGGAAATGCACTAAGCCGCCGGTTGCGTTGCGGCCAAAGAGCGTGCCTTGAGGCCCTTTGAGTATCTCGACTCGGTCGATATCAAAGACAGCAAACGTTTGGGCTTGCGCAACTGCAATATATCCGTCGTCGAGATAAACGGCATTGGGCGCTTCAATGATGTCATTAAAGTCGTTTTGTGTGACACCACGGATTGAGAATTGGGTGTTTTGCCCTGCCAAGTTGCCTGAAATGTGAACGCCAGGAGCGAAAGCCGCAATATCGAAGCTCTCCGATACGCCGAGAGCATCCATTTGAGCGCCGCTAAAGGCACTAATGGCAATGGGCACATCTTGAATATTTTGCTCACGTTTTTGAGCAACCACCACAATTTCCTCGAGCACGCTTTGAGCGGCTACGGGAAGTGCTAGCGTCAGACCTGCGATAACACTCGCAAGCATCGAGGGTCGGAAGGGAAGCTGTCTCATAGGTGAGTCCTCACAATGTCGGTAGAATTATTTTTTTCTTAGTATGTAATGCAATGTAATACAGTCCTGACAGTTCGTCTAACACAAGTAAATTCAACGCGGGTAAAAGAGTTACGCGGGTGCGCGCAGTCCTCTTGCTTCTAGCCGGGGCAACACTTCCTGCCTAAAGTAGGGGAATTCTCGAGCGTAGTCCACGAATGCAAGTGTTGTCCCTGCCACTCCCGTCGCACTCATCTTCTCGAGTTGATCGGCGATATGGTCGGGTGTCCCCACGAGTGGAAAACCTCCGTGCCCTGCAGCGAAGCGGTCTCGAAATGCGGCCAGAGCCTCTTTGGTAAACGACTGGGCATGAAGTCCTTGTAAAGTCATTAAATTGTCGACGGCCTCCCAATCCGCATGTTGGTTGGCGTAGTAATCAAGATACTCTTCTGCTTCTGCTTGCGTGGAGCGGCAAACGACCGTAGAAAAAGTCAGGACGTTTACGTTTCGGCCAACAGCTTTAGCTCGAATATTAATGTCGTCGACTGTTTCTGAGGCCTGGTCAAAATCAAAAACGGGGGTAAACAAAAAGTCGGCATTACGCATAGCGAATGCGCGTCCTTCCTCCGACGCGGCAGCGTTAAGCACCGGCACGCTGCTCTGGGCTGGGTGGGGCAGACTATAAACACCCTTGCCCTTATAAAAATTTCCCTGCCAATCGAAAGGTTTGTCCTCTCTCCAAAGCTTTTGAACGTAATCGAACCACTCTTGCGCCATCGCGTAGCGGTCGCTGTGATTTGAGGGTAGGTCAACGCCAAACGCGTCATATTCGGGTTTGTTCCAGCCCGCGACGACATTAAGTCCTAATCGGCCGTTAGAAAGTTGGTCGAGGGTGGCTAGTTGTTTGGCAGTGACAATAGGATGGTTGAACGCCGTATGAACTGTAGCGAACACTTGTATCCGTTTCGAATGGGCGGCGAGGCCAGCCGCCCACGTAATCGTTTCGAGGACATTGCCATGGAAATCAGTTTCTCCGCCGTAACCGATCCAGCGCGCGATGGGGAGCATAAACTCTAAGCCTGCATCATCGCATTGACGAACAAGATCAATGTTGTTCGCCCAACTGTTATCCCATCGCTCAGACACTTTCGTGACGGCCATCCCACTAGAGCAGTTGGCTGAAAAAATCCCCAGCTTGAGTTTGTTGTCGTTGAACATGGGAGAAGGGGGCGGCGTTATCATGCTGAATCCTTGGTACACGTTACAGTCGTCAATGGTTTTGGCGGGCTGGTATGCCTTTGTTCTGTTTTTGGTTATTTTAGGTTTAAAATGTTTTTATCAGGCTATGCTTGCGTTGACAAGTAGTTTCGCGAATACAAAGAGGCCATCCAGTGAAGGCATTAGAGGATTTTTCTGTTGGACAGCGGTTCGATCTCGGTCCTTATCGCGTCGGCGCGCAGGAAATTATTGATTTCGCAGTGCAATTCGATCCACAGCTATTTCATACCGAGCAGAGTCACGAACGGACGCTCGCAGTGGGTGGGCTGATGGCTAGCGGTTGGCATACCACCGCTATATTTATGCGTATGGCTGTGGATGCTTATATGGGCGAAACGGCGACCTTAACGTCTCCGGGCGTTGACCAAGTCCGCTGGCTAGCACCCGTACGTCCCGATGACGTTCTGAGTGGCGTTACCGAGGTTACGGTTGCACGGGCTTCGGCATCAAAGCCCGATCGAGGTATTGTGAAAGCCGATGTGCGGATTTGGAATCAAAACGCCATTGATGTGCTGACGCTCACTACGACCACGTTTGTTATGACACGATTTGGCGTTGCAGAGCTTGATGGCTCTGTTTAAAGCACGGCAGTGACTTCTTAAAGCACGGCAGTGACTTCGATCTCAACAAGCGCCGCGGCCTCAACGAGCGCTGACACAACGACGACGCTCATTGCCGGATAGTTCTTACCCATGATGTCACGGTAAGTTGCTCCGATCTCTGTGAGATGGGCGAGGTATTGGTCCCGGTCGGTGATATACCACGTCATGCGCGTCATGTGCTCTGGACCGGCTCCACCGGTTTCGAGAACGGCAAACACGTTCAGTAAAGCCTGACGGAACTGGCCAACGAAATCAGTGCATTCGAACACTTCTTTGTCGGTCCAGCCAATCTGGCCGCCGCAAAAAATGTGTTTAGTGCCCTGTGCGAGAATACCGTTGGCGTAGCCTCGTGGCCGCGTCCAGCCTTCTGGCAGTAGGGTCTGATGCATGTCATTCTCCGTTTACATTCGTGTTAACTGCGATTATATTTTAGGTTTAAAATATTATCCATACCCAATGCCGATAGCGACGGGAAAACTCGCTGGTTTCATCGACCTTATTTGAATATGGTTAGCAAGTATCATCGGGTAGCAAGGATATACATCATGAGTCTAAAGCAATTCGCAGTGCTGCCTCTTGAACACGCATCAAGCTTGGCTCGCATTGTCGATTTATGCGCAACACTCTCATCCGAGAACCCTGTCTCAGTAGGACCCTGTTATCGGAGAATCCGATTGTGGTGCTGCCGGACACACTCTGTTGAAGCAGGTATTGTGACCACTTATTTTGCACGAGGAATGCACGGGTAATGGCTGAACGTTCGTTTACTGAAGAAGTTGAAAAGTTGCGCGCTGGAGCGGGAGAGACCTTTAAAGGCGAGGGTATTCTTGCCATAACCAAAGCGCTGCTTCAGTCCGGCGTTAGTTATGTCGGTGGGTACCAGGGTTCGCCCATTTCCCACTTAATGGACGTCTTGAACGATGCCCAAGATATTTTAGGTGAGCTTGGCGTGCATTTTGAGGCTAGCGGTTCTGAGGCAACGGCGGCGGCGATGCTATCGGCGTCCGTTAATTATCCTTTGCGCGGTGCAGTCACTTGGAAGTCTACCGTGGGCACCAATGTCGCGTCTGACGCACTGTCTAACCTAGCGTCGAGCGGCGTCACTGGCGGCGCGATGGTTATTGTTGGCGAGGACTACGGCGAAGGCTCGAGCATTATGCAGGAGCGCAGCTATGCCTTTGCGATGAAAGCTCAGATGTGGCTGCTCGATCCGCGACCTAATCTCACTAGTATTGTCGATATGGTAGAGAAAGGTTTTGAGCTGTCGGAAGCGTCGAATACCCCCATTTTCTATATGATGCGCATTCGTGGCTGCCACGTTACCGGAGAGTTCACGGCACGCGACAATCTTCCCCCCTCGTTTAACTCGGATAACCCTGTAACTCCGCAACGTGAGCCGGAGAAAATTATCCTGCCACCCTTTGTGTATGAGCAGGAGCGGGAAAAAATTGCTAAGCGACTACCGGAGGCTATTGAGTTTATTAAGCGTGAGAAGCTCAACGAGTTATTTCTCGGTAAGCATCAGGGACTAGGCATAATTACCTGCGGCGGCTCCTATAATAGTGTCATTCGAGCGCTACAGCGGCAGGGATTGGCCACTGTCCACGGTGATACTGACATTCCTATCTATTGTCTAAACGTGGCTTACCCACTGGTACCCGATGAACTGGTCGCGTTTTGCGCAGGCAAGGAGCAAGTACTCGTGCTGGAAGAAGGGCAGCCTGAATACATTGAGCAGGGCATTCAAACAGCGTTGAGGCGCGCCGACGTGCAAACGCGTCTGTACGGTAAAGACGTTATGCCTATGGCAGGGGAGTATACCGGGCAGGTCATGCTCGAGGGTATTACGCGCTTCGTTCTCGCATCGAAACAAACAACTGTTCCGCTTGCACTGAGTTTGGACGAGGTTCTCGCACTGGAGACGCCGTTAAACGATGACGACATTGCGGTGCTAATGGAGGAGTTGCCACCGCGCCCGGCGGGTCTGTGCACAGGCTGCCCAGAAAGACCTATTTTTTCTGCAGTAAAACAGGTTCAGGAAGAATTAGGGCCTTTTCATATTTCATCGGACATTGGATGCCACTCGTTTGCCACAGCAGCGCCCTTTAATCTTGGCAATACTATTATGGGCTATGGCTTGTCATTGGCGAGCTCCTCAGGCATGCGCCACACGCTGCCCCACAAAGCAATCAGTATTATGGGCGATGGAGGGTTCTGGCATAACGGATTGAGCAGCGGCGTAACGAGCGCCGTCTTCAACGGCCACGACGGCTTACTCGTTATCATCGATAATGGCTATTCAGCGGCTACGGGAGGACAAGATATTCCCTCATTGGTTGAGCCAAATTTAATTGCTTCGACCATCGATTCCGAGGCGCCAAAGCGACACGACTGGCAGAGCATTGAAGATGCCTGTAAAGGCGCCGGTGTTAAATGGATACGCACCATTAGTAGCTACAACATCGAGGTAATGAAAAATACTCTCCGCGCTGCGTTAACGACAAAAGCACCCGGCCTGAAGGTGATCATCGCAGAAGGCGAATGCATGCTTAATCGTCAGCGGCGGGTCAAGCCATTGCTGAAAAAAGCCATTAGTGATGGCGCACGGGTAGACAGAGCCCGTTTTTACGTGGATCCGCAGACGTGTACCGGCGATCACGGCTGTGTAAGGCTGTCAGGATGCCCGTCGCTGACAATCAAAGAAAACCCCGATCCTCTAAGAGTCGATCCTGTGTCCTACGTCGACAATAGCTGCGTAGGCTGTGGCGTATGCGGTACCAATGTTCACAGTGCCGTATTGTGTCCATCGTTTTCACGTATTGATCTAGTTTATAACCCCAGCCGTTTTGATGCCGTTAAGTCCCAGTGGCGACAGCGCTTTAGCCAGTGGTGGCGCAGGCGCGACGTTGCTCGACAGATGGAGTCGCGCCTGTGACAACGCGAACGACTAATATGCTGATTGCGGCCCTCGGAGGCGAGGGCGGTGGTGTTCTGACGAATTGGTTGATCGATGCGGCCGACCGTAGCGGCTGGCACTGCCAGAGCACGTCGCTGGCCGGTGTGGCACAGCGCACGGGTGCGACGATTTACTATCTCGAGTTTATTCAGCGCGAGTCAGATGTCCCTGCTCCTGTGATGTCCTTATTCCCTGCGCAAGGTGATATCGATATTGCAGTGACATCGGAGATTGCGGAAGCCGGCCGCATGTTGAGTCGAGGTTTTATTTCACCAGGCCGCACAACACTCATTTCTTCCGATCATCGTGTCTTCGATATTAGTGAAAAGAGCGCGACAACAGACGGCACTATAGACACCGCCGTTATTCTTGATTTAGCGGAGCGCTACACTCAGCGATTCGTCCGTTTTGATATCAATGAGCTCGTGAAGCGCCATGGAACAGTGATCTCCGCTGGGCTATTCGGAGCGATTGCTGGTGCTGAAGTGCTGCCTTTCGAGAAATCAGTATTTCTCGACATTGTTGGCTCAGGAAAAGGAGCGCAAGCTAATCTTGCTGCTTTTGAAGAGAGTTATGGGGTCGCTAAAAGCGGAGGCATAGCTGTCGCGGTGCC
>CAJQLP010000212.1 GCA_905479205.1 uncultured Luminiphilus sp. | reverse complement strand
ACATGCAACAAGCGGCGCGTGTCGCCGACTGGACCGCTTTTATGCATGAAGGCAAGGTCATCGAGTTCGATCGCACTGATGATATTTTTACTAACCCATCGGAGCAGGCAACCGAAGACTACATTACCGGTAGATACGGCTAAGCAATGTTCTTTTTTGAGAGTCACTATGGTTGAGCGACCTTACTCCCGACAACATATCTCAGCGCAGTTCAACGCTGAGATCGATGCGGTTAAAAGCGATCTTTTGGAGATGGGCGGCAAGGTCGAAAACCAAATTGAGCTTGCAGCTGAAGCCATTACTCAGCGCGACAGCAGCATCGCTGAACGCGTTTTGTTGATTGATCGTGAGATTAACCAACTTGAAATAGCCATTGATGAACAGTGCATCCGGATTTTAGCGCGACGCCAGCCCGCCGCGAGTGATCTGCGACTTATCATCGCAATCACTCGATTAACACGCGACTTGGAACGGATCGGCGATGAAGCTTCAAGGGTAGCTAAGCTCGCTATTCAAAGTGCTGAGTCAGATGCATCTTCTACGGCTTACACCAGTGTCGAGATCAAGTTAGAAAACATCGCACACCACGTTATCGATATGCTCAACCGCGCGTTAGACGCCTTTGCACGATTGAACGCAGCGGACGCTATTTTAGTAGTGCTCAGTGATACTGATATCGACAAAACTTACCGAGCGAGTATGAAAGAACTTCAAGCAGCGATGGCTGAAACGCCGGTAACCTTACCCTCCATGCTACAACTCATGTGGGCACTAAGAAGTTTTGAACGCATAGGCGACCATGCAAGTAATATTGCTGAGCAAGTTATTTATTTGGTGACCGGTGAAGACGTGCGCCATTTGAGTGCCGACACCTTACGCTTAATGCTCGACTGAGCACTTACACAACGCTTGCGCATTAGCTATGCTGCGCGCTTGGCTATTACGCATAATATGCACGACATACAGGAATTCACATGAGTCGGTTTTGGAGTGACACAGCACGTCATTTGTCTCCCTACATACCTGGAGAGCAGCCTAGGGTACGCGGCCTTATTAAGTTAAATACGAATGAACATCCGTTAGAGCCGTCAGAGAAAGCAATTCGAGCTATCAAGGCTGTTTCCGGTGACAGCCTACGTCGCTACCCGGACCCGACAAGCCAAGAGTTGTGCAGCGCCATAGCGGTCACCGAGGGTTTGCAGATCAACCAGGTTTTTGTGGGTAATGGCTCAGATGAAATTCTCGCACATGTATTCCAAGCCCTGCTCAGTAGCTCGAGCGTAGTCAACGTACCTGACATCACCTACAGTTTTTATCCAGTTTGGGCGAAGCTCTATGGCCTAGAATGTCAAACCTTGCCGCTGAGTAAAGACTTCTCGATCGATGTCGATTCGCTCGCCGCGCTGGACGGTCCCATTTTGCTGGCAAATCCCAATGCGCCTACGGGTATAGCCCTCGATCTCGACTCGATTGAAAAGCTAGTATTTAGTGAGCGAGATCGTCTAGTCGTCGTCGATGAGGCTTACTTCGGCTTTGGCGCGCAAAGCGCTACCCGCTTACTCGACCGGGCAGATAATCTCTTAGTCACTCGGAGCTTGTCTAAATCTCATGCATTAGCTGGCTTGCGAGTAGGCTTTGCCCTAGGCCAATCAAGCTTAATAGATGGCTTGGTCAGGGTTAAAGACTCGTTCAACAGCTATCCCATTGACGCCATGGCACAAGCCGGAGCGGCGGCGGCAATTTTAGACAGAGAGTGGCTGCTAGGCGCGAGTGAGGCGGTCGCTGGGAATCGAGATTGGTTGGTAACAGAGCTCACGCAGCTAGACTTCGAAGTGTGCCCATCACAGGCTAACTTTTTGTTTGTCCGTCATCGAAGTGCAGCAGGGCAGGCAATTTTTGACGGTCTGCGTAGCCGCAATATACTTGTCCGCCGCTGGGACAAAGCGCGCATCTCGGAACATTTGCGGATCTCAATCGGTACCCGCGAGCAATGCGAAGCGCTGATTGCTGCGCTTAAAGCATTGCTCGAGGAGTGAGTCGTCGGGGTGTTGGCACTTGCATCTAAAACGCTTGTGCGGGGCGCCTACAGGCGGCGTAGTACGACGCTTCCGATGCTGTATCCGGCACCGAACGAGCACAGGACGCCCAGGTGACCGCTTGCTAGGTCATCGCGGTTTTTATGGAACGCTATAATGGAGCCGGCTGATGACGTGTTCGCGTACTCGTCAAGGATTGTAGGTGACTCGGTATTTGAGGGGTCTCGACCCAAGACTTTGCGTGCTATCAAATCATTCATATTCTTGTTGGCCTGATGTAGCCATAAGCGACTGAGTTCGTCAGGACTGATTTCAAGGTCTTTCAGCTGCGCAGTGATTTGCTGGGCGACGGCGGGGCAGACCTCTTTAAATACCTTTCGACCTTCTTGCACAAACAACTTGTCGACTGCACCCACTCCTGACTCATCGGTACGATTTAGAAACCCAAAATTATTTCTAATATTGTTAGAGAAAATCGTTTGCAGGCGCGTATCGATTATTTCATAAGCATCGTCCGTCGAGGCAACCGCTTTCGCTTCTATTAACACGGCTGTGGCAACGTCGCCGAAGATAAAGTGCGAATCTCTATCTTGGAAGTTTAAGTGGCCCGTACATATTTCTGGATTCACCATAAGTACGCGCTGTGCGCTACCGGCACGGATGGCATCACGCGCTTGCTGGATACCAAAAGTAGCCGACGAACAGGCGACATTCATGTCGAAGGCCCAGCCCGTGCAACCCAATGCACTTTGAACCTCGACGGCCATGGCGGGGTAGGCCCGTTGCATGTTAGATGCCGCAACGATTACACCATCGATATCAGCGGCGCTGACGCCGGCTCTATCGATGGCCTGCTTGGCCGCAATGACCGCCATTTCAGCCATGACCGACAGCTCATCGTTCGAGCGCTCGGGGATCGAAGGCGCCATGCGCTCAGGGTCAACGATTCCGGATTTATTCAGTACGTAACGCGCTTTGATGCCGGAGGCTTTCTCGATGAATTCGGCCGAGGAATGAACCTTAGCCTCAATCTCGCCTTGCTCAATAGCGGCAGCATTTTCATGATTGAAGTGGTCCACCCACGCATTGAATGCTGCGACTAATTCTTCGTTACTAACAGATTCGGCCGGTGTGAATAGGCCAGTTCCAGTGATGACAACGCTTGCTTGGGTCATAGTGTCGTGTTCTCGGGGTAATTAGCGCTTATCGAGAGGGGTAAAGTCTCGTGCCTCATAGCCGGTATACAATTGACGTGGGCGGCCAATACGGTACGACCCAGAAATCATTTCGTTCCAGTGTGCAATCCAACCCACGGTGCGTCCGACAGCAAAAATCACCGTAAACATTGACGTTGGAATACCCAAGGCCTTGAGGATAATGCCCGAGTAGAAATCGACATTGGGGTACAACTTTTTCTCTACAAAGTACGAATCTTTTAGCGCAATTTCTTCGAGACGCTTAGCGATCTCAAGCATTTCATCTTCTATACCTAATTCTGCGAGCACCTCATCAGCTGCCTGTTTCATGACTTTGGCACGCGGATCAAAGTTCTTATAAACCCTATGCCCAAAGCCCATAAGTCGGAAAGGATCGTTTTTGTCCTTCGCGCGAGCGACAAATTCATCGATGCGATCGACCGTACCGATTTCTTCGAGCATCTTAACAACGGCTTCGTTTGCACCTCCGTGTGATGGACCCCACAAGGCAGCAATGCCGGCGGCAATACATGCAAACGGGTTGGCCTGTGAGGAGCCGGCGAGCCTAACTGTGGACGTTGATGCATTTTGCTCATGGTCCGCATGTAAAAGGAAAATTCGATCCATGGCGCGGGCAATAGTTGGTGATACTCTACTTGGCTCACAGGGATTACCAAACATCATGTGCAGGAAATTAGCTGAATAATCCAGGCTATTGTCGGGATACATAAAGGGTTGCCCGACAGAGAATTTATAGCTCATCGCAGCAATCGTCGGCATTTTCGCGATCAAGCGATAGGCTGCTACCGTGCGGTGATGCGAGTCCGAAATGTCAGTCGAGTCGTGATAAAAGGCTGAGAGCGCACCCACGACGCCGCACATAATAGCCATTGGGTGAGCGTCACGACGGAAGCCATTGAAAAATGTTCGGATTTGCTCGTGCACCATCGTGTGATTGTGAACGGTGGTTACGAATTCTTCTTTCTCCGCTTTATTCGGTAACTCTCCGTAGAGCAGTAAGTAACAGGTTTCTAGATAATCCGAGTGCTCAGCTAACTGCTCTATGGGATAGCCACGATGCAAAAGTATGCCTTTATCACCGTCGATAAAGGTGATTTTTGATTCGCAGGACGCTGTAGAAGTAAAACCTGGGTCGTAGGTGAAATAGCCGTTGCTGGTTAGAGAGCCTACGTTGACCACATCGGGACCCAGGGTTCCTTCATGCACCGGTAAGTCGATGCTGTCACTGGTGCCATTGCCTTGGTCAATCGTGAGAGTGGC
>CAJQLP010000211.1 GCA_905479205.1 uncultured Luminiphilus sp. | reverse complement strand
AAAGAAGTACTGGAAGAGGGCCAGACTGGCTTTGTCGTGCCTACCCATGACCCCGAGGCGATCGCTGCGAAAATACGCGTCCTGTACGATAACCCAAGTCAGCTGGCGCAAATGGCAAGCGCGTGTCGCGCGGCTATCTCCGATCAACTTTCGTCAACGACGACAGCTCAGGCTTATGCTACCTTTTTTGAGTCTTTGCGTGTCGACAGTAACTGACATGGCGGAGTGTCGCCATCGCGACAGAACGTGCAGGCTCGTCGCATGAGGCAAGCTGGTAAGCTACCTTTCACAGCGACTCTAAGCATTCACAGCACTCTAAGCATTCACAGCACTCTAAGCATTAACAGTGACTCTAAGCATTGACAGCGACTCTCAGCGTTGTTGTGTATTACACTACGTTTTTCTCGCTAACTGTCTCGCCATTAATCGACGCTAAAGATGCCAACTGCCAAGAACAGACTACTGCATTGTGCACCGAGCTTTCGGTATCTCGCGCCTGATCTCAAGGTGTTAGAAGAGCAATTCACAGCGAACGAAAATTTGCTGTATGCGAAGCGTAATGTCATAAAGAAAATGCAGCTGGGCTCGCAGGCGGTCGTCGTTAAGTCGTTCAAGCCCCCGGGCCTCATCAGGGCTCTTATCTATGCCAACGTGCAAAAATCTAAGGCACTCCGATCGTACGAAAATGCGCTTAAATTGCAGCAGCTGGGCATTCTAACTCCGGAGCCGATCGCCGTGATTGAATACACTCGAGGGTATCGTTTGACCGAGAGCTATTACATTACGCGGCACTATCCTCATGAATACACAATGGAGGCAGTCCTAAAAAAGGCCGCTGCATCTGATCAGTCGATGGAATGCTCGGAGCAGAGCCAATCGATGGCAATAGTGGAAGCATTTGTACAATTCACCTTCAACATGCATCAGGCGAATGTTCTCCACTGTGACCACAATCCGAACAATACATTGATAGGTGAGAAAGACGGCGCATTTGAATTCGCTATTATCGATCTTAATCGTATGCGTTTTAAAAAACTTAGCCTTGTTCAGCGCTTAAATGAATTTGTTCGCTTAAGCGATGACCCTTTTGTGTTGAGTAAAATCTCAACAACCTATGCACAATGCCTAGGGTTACCAGCCAATGGTTGTCACGACATTCTTATGAAGCTCATGCGTCGTCGCGGGCGAATACGGCGAGCAAAGCAGTTTTTCAAAAAAATAATGGGTCGCTGAGGATGTCCAGATGAAGCCTGACGACGTTTATAAATGGGACGCCCATTCTGACCAGCCTCATGTCATTAAAGACAAGAGGATAAAGCGGGCGCTTTATAGGAAAGGTTTCTGGGGAACAATTAAAACGTTTCTCACTTTATTTTCAATGCCCATCATAGGGATCAAGCTGCTAGTTACGCCTCGGACGCGAGTGGGTCAGAAAATTAATATGATCGGTCTCTGCGTCAATGTTGACACGCCGTTGCCCGAGAAGAAGCCAGTGTCAGATCTCGAGCTCCGGGACATGGTAACGGAGCTGCAGGTCCAAAATATTCAGATACGGATACCTCTATCCGATATAGCAAGTTTGCAGGTCTACATAGACCTCATAAAGACGTTCGAAGATCGCAGTATATTGGTCAATATATTGCAGGATCGTCGGCATATTGATGACCCTGTGTTGCTTCAACAAAGTTTGGATGAGATTTTCAAAGCGCTGCATGGGCGAGTGACCCACGTGCAAGTTGGCAATGCCGTTAACCGGCGCAAATGGGCCTTTATTTCTCTCGATGAATACTTTCGTTTCTTTGGCGTCGCGCAACAATTACGCGATCAAAAGTATCCCAACCTAAAGCTTCTGGGCAGTGGAATTATTGACTTTGAATTACCTAATTTCGCCCGATCGGTTTTCCATGGTTATCCCATAAAGTATGACGCGGCCGCTGCGCTGCTGTACGTCGATCGTCGCGGTGCTCCCGAAAATACACAAATCTTTTGCGATTTGATCACGAAGATAAATTGGTTCTATGAAATGGCGCGCTACAGCACAAAGTGCGCGACGCAATTATGGATAACCGAAACCAACTGGCCGTTAATTGATACCGAGCCGTTTGCTCCTGCGTCAGGTAACTGTTTGGTGAACGAGCAGTTACAAGCTGCCTATTTAGTGCGCTATTTCTTATTGGCAATTGCTAGTGGTAATGTCGAAAAATGTTTCTGGCACCAATTAATAGCGCCGGGGTACGGTTTGGTTGATAACCGAGGCGACGAGCTACGTAAGCGTGCGGCTTATTACAGCTATAAAACGCTAATACGGCTTGTTGATGGCGGCGTCGTATTGACGTTCACGCGCAATGCCGACGGAGTGTATCGCTTGATGCTGCGCAATAGTCGAGGGCTCGTTGAGGCTTGCTGGGTTGATGCGGGGGAGGGGGCTGTACCCATCTCGCCTGATCAGCATGCGATTGACCACATGGGTATGCCCGTATCCAATTCTGATGGTGATTCGCTCCGCGTTACCCAAGAGGTCGTTTACCTACTTGACCACGCTTTTGTGTGTGACCGCCATGAACACTGATGATGTCGAGATTATCCTCGGGAACTCAAGCAAACGCTTCTCGGGCGTCACGTCCACCATGCTCCAGGTGCTCACCTACCAGCAGGAAAAAGTCGGTGTAGCCGTTCTAGGCAAGCACAACATGCCTGATAGCGTTCAAACGTTAAGTTTTTTCCAGTTTATTCGTTTATGCAGGAGGCCTTTACCTGGCGGGCGTTATCGTACTTTCCACGCTCGAAGAAATGACGAAATGATTCAGGCACTGATCGCGCAGCGTGTTTTCGGTGCAAAAATAAAAATTGCATTTACGTCGACAGCGCAGCGTCATCATAGTCGCTTCAGTCGTTGGCTCATGCGCCAAATGGACGGACTTATCACCACATGCAGTGCTGCGTCGAGTTACTTGGTAGAGAGAGCTCCCGACATCATCGTTCCCCATGGTGTCGATACCTCACTCTATGTGCCGGCCATCTCACGTGAGCTAGCTTGGAAGCAAACGGGGCTCCCGGGGCGCTATGGTATCGGCGTTTTTGGCAGAGTGCGATACACAAAAGGCGTCGATATTTTAGTGAAGGCCGTCATACCGTTGTTGAGCAAGTATCCCGATCTAACCATTGTCATTTGCGGTGAATGCACCCCGCGAGATCTGCCATTCTTGCAGGAGCTTAGACGCGACATAGAAGAGGAGGGCGTCTCTGAGCGATTTCTCTTCTTAGGTAAACGGCCCTTTGGGGAGCTTCCTCACCTCTTTCAAAGTATGTCACTTGTCACCGCGCTGAGCCGAGAAGAGGGGTTCGGCCTGACGCCGCTCGAAGCGATGGCCTCGGGTACGGCGGTCGTAACTAGCGAGGCGGGTGCCTGGCGAGACATTATTCGCAATGGCGTTGATGGCTACTGTCTATCCACAGCCAATATCAAGGACGTTACTGCAACGTTAGACGCGATGCTCTCTGATCTCGACTTAACCTACGAAATGGGCAGAAACGCTCGAAACTACATGGTTGAGCAATATTCGGTGGAACGGGAAGCCGAGCGACTTACCGACTTCTTAAGACATCTTGTAACATCGCCGAACGCATGACTTGGTATCACTCCGCACTACGCATTCGATAGGCTTCAGAAAAACTTGAAATACCCGAGCTGCCGACGCATTTTCCAATTGCGCCACAAATTCACAGGCTTCGTATCCGTCCAGTCCGACTCTAGCATTTCTAACGCCGCCTGATAGACACGGGCCGCGGATTGCCCGTCAAGGTAAGGGGTGACAGACGGCCCATAGTCCTTAATAGCCTGTTTTAAGTCGATGGTGGGGTTGAGCGCAGTCGTTATCGCGCCCTCGAGTTGTGCTGGGTCGTCAATATTGATGAGGCAGGACTGTGGCGCTCGATTATTAAAAGTCACTACGGGCTTATTGAGTATTAAAAATTCCTGCAAGATCGACGAGTTATCACACACCATTACATCGGCGCGATGCATCGCATCGAACACCTGATCGTTATAACAAAAATCAAGATTGGGCCCTGTTAGTCCTTCATACTTTGCCACGGTCGACGCCGCCATCTTTGGGTGCAATGTGACAAGCCACTGCCATTTGTCCTGCGTGGTCATTGTCTTTATTTGGGCATAGAGCGATTCAGCGCAGGACAGCCTAGGTGTAAACGTTGACGCAAAAAGAATGGTGGGACGACGTGGTTCAACGTAAGTTCCGTTGTCAGCCGCAGGCTCATGATGGAGGAGGCTGTCGAGCTTTAGCCAGCCTGTCTCGCGGACTTGAAAATACTTTCGCTTTGCGGCGAGGGGCTTGAGCATGCCAGTGCGCCCAGGGCCCTCGGTGCAATATAGGTCGAAAAGCCCTCGCTCTGGATAAACATTGCCCCGCTTGTCTTCATTGAGACCATGAAACACTTGTACTTTCAATCCTGGGATAAATGACGGTACGCGATCTCCGGGAACGAACACAGCCGCAGGATTTAAGGCAACAGCGGCTTCAGCATTGGGCACACACTGCTCTTCAGGTAACAGGTTGCACTCGTCAATCTCATCACCCACCAGCAGCCAATGAACGGCGCCGCCCCGCAGCTTTATTTCTGCCTGCAGGGGCCGCAGGATGCCAAACGCATACCGTTGCTCGACATAAAATAGTGCTGTGAAGCTCACTATCCCCCCAGCGGTGTTTCAAAAGGACGGCGGCCGAAAACTAAGCTGCAATGCTTTAGGTCGCGCAAGTTTACGGCTTTAGATAAGCGCGCGGCAGCGCCGGGTCTATCGGTAAGTAACGGTCTCTCAGCTTAGTTTGACGACTCTCCATAGAATCGATCTTCCCGCCCATAATGACTAGTTGCGCAAGCGTTGTAACCTCTACCGGATCGCCGCTCCAAATGACTAAGTCCGCTATGGCTCCACGTCTCGCGGCGCGAGGGCGAGCACCAAAGACTTCAGCGGGCACCGAGGTCAGTGCGGCTATGGCAGCCTCAAGAGGAAGTCCGTTGGCCACAGCACTGCCCGCTACCTGGCGGACCTTTCGGGCATTGTGTGTCTCGCCGCTGGTAAACATGAGCGTGACACCTGCCTTGTGCAGTAGTGCTGCGTTATCAAGACGAGCTGCCAGAGAGTCAAAGTCGGCCGGCAAATTTTCGAGCGCGTTGAGCATTACCGGAACGTTGGCCTGCGCTAGCGCATCCGCGACTAGCCAAGCTTCACGGCCGCCATGAATAACTGCCTCGATGTTATGTGTTTTAGCAAACTTGATCACCTGCATGATATCGGTTGCGCGATTGGTATTGAATACGAACACACCGCTCTTAGTCGCATTACGCAGTTGATCCCGACCAATGGGGCTTAACAAATCGAGCTCGACACCCTTTTGAAGCTCGCCAAAAGCCTGCTTAAGCAGCATCCAATGAACCGCACGGGACCCGCCTGTTTTACCTGCAGCATGGCCACTGACTTCAACAAAAATCACGGGCTTACCCTCGAAGCTGTCGTAGCCGCCGTCAAAGCGAACTAAGCCACCTTGCCCGGAAATACTGCGATCACCTCGTGTCGCGGTTAATAAACTGTAGCCAAAGCCTTCAACGCGAGTAATGGGGATGACGCTTGTATGGGGATTATATGCAGGGCGAATATCGAATTCAGGATGCATGATGTCGGTGAAAAGATCTTCGTATTCACTATCAACGGTTTCTCGAACCGCGCCCACTTCGCTTAGGCCGGTAACTGTAGCACCTGCAAAAAATGCAGGTGTAACATGTCGACCAGCGGCGTCGACGACGGTGATACTTTCGTTTGTTCTGATACGGGCACTGATCTTCTCAATCTCACCGTCTTTGATCAGAATGTCAGCGCTTTCTATAACTTCACCATTCTCACCCGTGTGCAGGGTCGCATTGGTAATCAGCAAATCTTGCGCTGCTGCGTTCAGCGACAGGGCAGTCAATACGATAGAGCTCAAAAGACGTTTCATTGTGCTACCTCCAGCAATTGGCCCAGTTCGAAGTCCGTGACGGGTTGTAGCTCTGGGTTGTTCCGATCAAAAATCATGGCGCCATCGATGAACACTTGCTCTGCTTTAGCGTACACACTGAAAGGATTCTGGTTCCAAATGACGACATCAGCCATTTTGCCGGTTGCTAAAGTGCCGGTTTTGGCGTCGATCCCAAGTGATTTAGCCGGGTTACTGGTAATCCAGCGAATAGCGCGCTCAGGCGCGATATCCATACCGACGGCATTCCCGCGCGCCATCGCTTTGGCCGCTTCTTGGTTCAGGCGTTGAATGCCTTCATCGGAGTCAGAGTGAACGATTGAGCAACTTCCTTCGGGACGGTCGACCAGAGCAACATTCTCTTGAATACCGTCGTAAGCTTCCATCTTGAATCCCCACCAATCGGCCCACAGAGCACCGCAGACGCCGTTGGCAGCGAGTTCGTCGGCGATTTTGTAGGCTTCTACACCATGGTGAAAAGTACCCAGTTTGTAGCCAAACTCATCGGCCATATCCAAAATCGTCATCATCTCGTCGGCGCGGTAGCAGTGCATGTGCACAATGATTTCGCCTTTCAATGCGCCTGCTAAAGTATCGAGTTCAAGATTACGCTCAGGGGCTTTCTTGTCGAGTTCGTCACTGGCCTCGTAAGCTTCCCAGTCATCGATATATTTTTGCGCTTTGATCCATGCGGCGCGATACGCCGCCACGTTACCCATGCGGGTCGATGGTGCTTTGCTGCGGTTGCCATAGACGCGTTTAGGGTTTTCTCCGCAAGCCATTTTCAGTCCATGAGGGGCATCGGGGAATTTCATTGCTTGATAGGTCGTTGCGGGCACATTTTTAAGGGTGACACCGCGGCCACCAAAGAGATTCGCTGAGCCGGGGAGAATCTGCAGAGTCGTGATGCCGCCGGCTAGTGCTCTAGGAAACCCAGGGTCCTGTGGCCAGACACTGTGCTCGGCCCACACCTCTGCAGTGACAGGTGCGGTGGCTTCATTGCCGTCCGAGTGCGCGTGAACATCTGGGCTGGCATAGACGCCTAAATGCGAATGTACGTCAATAATGCCTGGGGTAACCCACCGTCCTTTCGCATCAATCGTGTGAGTGTTTTCCGGTATGTCGCCTGAACCTACCCATTGGACGATGCCATCGCTAATCAACAAATCGCCATCATCGATACGTCCACCATCACCTGTGAGGATTGTCGCGCCAGTGATAAGTGTTGGGGTACTGGGCAGAGGAGAGTATGTCGATGGGAACGGTTCAGATAACACGCTTACTGATAGCAGCAGCCACGGGGCTGCAGTTAGTAACTTTAACATGGGTAATCCCTTGGTTAATCGCCAGGCCGATACGTTATAGCCTTCTTGTGGGTTTGCCAATCAGTCGGTACCACGTTTTTTGCATTTGATTGAGAGGTTTGTGGACGATGGGTCCCTTCGTTTCGAGCCGCGGGTGAATGCGCCGGCCGGTTCGCGCACCCGATAGATCAAAGAACTCCAATATTTGCTCGGTTTTGGCGATGGCGTCGTCATAGCCTAATTCAAGTAATCGCTGGCAGTAGCCGGGTTCGAATAGAATGTAACTGAGCGCTCCTCCCGACCCCGACCCTCTAATCGAGCCGGTATAGGTTAAAAATCGCCGTGTAGACGAGGGTAATTCGTCGATGTACTCCCTCGCAATGCTGGCCAGAGATTTGGACGGCGAAATCGTCAAAGTATCGATGAGGCGTATGTCAGCGACACCTGCTTTGTCGAGCTGCCGATTCGAACGATTAGCTACTAAGGCATTTACGCGGTGTAACGTTTCTAAGTCAGCCTCCACAGAATCCAAAAACACACCATTAAGCATTTGACCCAGGACCTGCGAAATAGTCGGCGGAACAACTTCATCGTTCTTATCTTCGATATTACGTTTTCTTAAATTCTCGCTAACACCAATAATAAACAATCGGTCAGCGCCTAGATGTATAGCTGCGCTCAAGGGACGTGATTGGCGCAACGCACCGTCTCCGTAAAAATGATCGTCAATGCGTGTCGCCGGGAATAGGGTGGGGAGCGCAGACGAGGCCAAGAGATGTTCCACCCCGAGCTCACAGGGAATACCTAATCGTCGGGCACGGGTCCATGCCTGAACGTGAGCTTGGCCTTGAAAGAATGTCGTGGAATTGCCGTTAGAGTAGTTCATTGCCGTCAAACCGATGGCTTCGATTTCACCCGACGCAACAGCGCGTTCTATGTGAGTGAAATGCACTGCTTCTTCAAGGAGTTCACGTAGTGGACTGTTGTCCAGAAGAGCGAGCGCACGTTGCCGTGAATGTCCGGGGCGGATAAGCGACCAAAAAATATCGAACGCATTTCTTGCTACCGCGAGACTATCTGTCCGGTAAATGGATTCGCTTTCTAATGATGACCATAGATTGGCTAAGACCCGCGCTCTATAACGGAGCGTCCCGGGTCGTCCTGCAAGGCCTAGTGCATTGATCGCGCCGGCAGAAGTGCCCGTAATAATAGGAAATGGTTGGCGAGTACCCTCGGGAAGAATTTCAGCGAGTGCTTGGATTACCCCCACCTGATAGGCAGCTCTTGCACCACCTCCCGACAGCACCAAGCCTGTTTTGATACTCATGAATGGGTTCCGAATCGCGGCAGTTAAAGTTTAGCCAACCAGATTACCTTACCATTTCCAAAGAGCCAGTTATCAGTCGTTTGTATCAATATTTCAATTTATTTAGAAAACAACAGGGTCCGCAATCCGTCGTGTGTACCGCTCCAATTCACTGTGTCATACACAATAAAGTACGAGGTTAGCGGTTCATTGACCTACGCCGGGCTCGCTGCTCAACGCTTTGAGCGTTGCATAGGCGCTCAGGGCCGCTTCGCGTGCTTCTTTATGATCGACGATGGGGCTGGGGTAGGTGTGACCAAGTTTTATCCCTGCGGTCTCAAGTGTAAGAGGCGGCGCCTCCCACGGCTTGTGAAGAAATTTGTCGGGTATATCCTTTAATTCCGGAACCCACCGGCGCGTATAGATGCCCGACTTGTCGAACTTTTCGCCTTGCGCTACCGGATTGAAGATGCGGAAGTAAGGAGAGGCGTCTGCGCCAGATCCTGCCACCCATTGCCAGCTACACGCATTCGACGCGAGGTCAGCATCGAGTAACGTGTCCCAAAACCATCTCTCACCCAGTCGCCAATCGATGAGCAGGTGCTTGGTAAGAAATGATGCAACAACCATTCTCACACGGTTATGCATGAACCCGGTTTGCCAAAGTTCGCGCATTCCCGCATCGACAATGGGATACCCCGTATTGCCTCGTTGCCACGCGCTGAGCGACGGGTTAGCGCCACGCCAAGGAAAGTGATCGAACTTCGCGTTGAATGCTTTGTCGGGCATAGCCGGAAACTGCACGACCAAGTGATTACAGAACTCACGCCAGCCAATTTCGCTCAAGAATTTATCAACAGCTGACGCTCTACCTGGTTCTTGGTCTTTGCAGCGCTGCGCGGCCCACCAAATTTGCCTCGGTGAAATTTCGCCAAACTTTAAGTAGGGAGACAATTTCGAGGTGAACGGTTTACTGGGGATATCTCGACCGTCGCCATAATTTTGCACTTTGTCGTCTAGGAACTCAGTCAATACGTTTTTAGCATGTGCTTCGCCTGGCCGCCAAAGCGAAGCCCAGCTCTCAGCCCAATTGGGGGAGGTCGGTAGTAGGTTCCAAGTATCTAGCGCGTCAGATAGCGGCCAGACCTCTGGGAAACTAATTGTCGGTATCGGTTTAGGTGCCTCAGGTTGTGGTGATCGTAAGCACGCCCGCCAAAACGGTGTAAACACTTTAAATGGCGTTCCTGCGCCAGTAGCGACAGAGCCCGGCTCAAACAGTAATGTGCCCGGGTACCGCTTAAACTGCGCACCGTGCTCCGATGCCATATCGTGCACGTTTCTTTCGAGCTCATCTGACCAAGGCTGGTATTGCCTACTGGCAAACACATGGCTCGCTCCAGTCTCAGTGAGCAGTTTGTTTAACTCGCTGCTCGTATCGCCCCGTCTCAGTATGAGCTTGCCACCCATGGCTTCGATAGTTCCTGCAAGGCTTGCTAGACTGTGATGCAGCCACCAGCGACTGGCTCCGCCTATCGCCCAGTCGTCACCAAGCTTCTCATCGTGAATGAAGACAGGAATGACATTGCCGGTGAGGCTGGCTGCCTGTAAGCCGGGCAGATCGCTTAATCGTAAGTCGTGCCTAAACCAATAGATGACAGTGTCGCTCATACATTAATTCCTGTTACGGCTTGGGCGTAATCATGGGCTGCTGCTAAGAATATTTCCATGGCATCGTGTTCAATTTTTAGATCGGCTAAATCATCTGCGCGCGTAACGCCCTCATTGACGATGTAGAGTGGAATGCCAAGTTGCTTGGCTTCCTTGCAAAACCGGTAGCCCGAATACACTTGCAGCGAACTGCCGAGCACGAGCAAGGCTTCAGATGAACGAAGAGCGCGTTTGCAAGACTCGACGCGTTCACGAGGTACCGACCCCCCAAAAAAAACTACGTCTGGCATCAGCACGCCGCCACAGGCAAGGCAGTCGGCGACCTTGACGCTGGCCACTTGATGGTCATCGAGGTCAGCATCGCCGTCGGGTCGCGCCTGCGCGGTGAAGCCCGCATAGTGCGGGTTAAGTCGCTGAAGATGCTGTTGGATCTCTTCTCTTTCGTAACCAGCCCCACAGTCACGGCATAGCACTCGATCAAGGCGACCATGCAGGTCAATGACCTTATTGCTACCTGCTCGTTGGTGTAGGCGATCGACATTTTGCGTGATTATAAGATCGATTAACCCTTGTTGCTCCAGATCTGCGAGTGCGTGATGAATATCATTAGGTTGAGCGTCTCGAACGCCGGGCCATCCGATCAACGAGCGCCCCCAATATCGCTGTCGCTTAGCTTCCTGTTGGAGGAACTCTCCATGCTGAATCGGCTCAGTTCGCAACCACGTTCCTTTCGCATCTCGGTAAGTCGGGATGCCAGAGCGCGCACTAATGCCAGCGCCAGTGAGGACTACCCAGCGATCGTGGTGATTAAGAAGTGTTAATAGAGGGGAGGTCGGTCTAGACATGCACTTGATACGTATGAAAGGTGGTAGCGGTTGCCTAGGTCGCTATATTTCTTATCATTTATGGAGTGGGCGCAATGCATGTCTTGATTACGGGTGGAACGGGGTTTATCGGCTCGGCACTCATCCCTCAATTATTATCTCGCGGTGACTCGGTAACGGTATTGACGCGACAGACCCGCAGTAATCAGAAAAATCTCTGTTACGTTAATGAATTAGATCATGTCGATCAGCCTGTCGACGCTGTTATTAACTTAGCAGGTGCGTCTCTCGCCGCGAAACGTTGGAGTGCAAGCTACAAAGCCGAAATGGTCGAGAGTCGCGTTAATTTTACTGAGCGCTTGGTGCAGTGGATGGGTCGCCAAGCTCAGATACCGAAAGTGTTGATCAGCGGCAGTGCGATTGGTTTTTATGGCTGTAGCTTAGAGCAGCGCTTTACTGAAGATTTTCCAGGTGGAGCCGGCTTCGCGGCTACGCTTTGTCAAGCATGGGAGTCGGCCGCCCACGTTGTCGAATCTGAGTCCACGCGCTTGGTCCTACTGCGTTTGGGGGTGGTTTTTGACCGAGACGGCGGCGCGTTGCAGGAGATGATACGGTCGTTTCGGTTGGGTGTGGGCAGCTGGGTAGGCCGCGGTGATCAGTGGTTGAGCTGGATTCACCGTGCGGATGTCGTGGGCATTATTTTAATGGCCCTCGATAATAAAGCCGTGTCTGGTGTGCTAAACGCGGTCGCGCCAAATCCAGTTACGCACCGTGAGTTCTGTGACACGCTAGCGAGGCAAAAGCCCGTGGTCATTAAATTAGGTGTGCCGGGAGCAGTTCTTCGGCTGCTCCTCGGTGAGATGGCCGATGAACTTTTGTTGCAGGGTCAATACGTAGACCCACAGGCTCTTAGTGCAGTGGGTTACAACTTCAAGTTCCCCAGTCTCGAAAGCGCTCTGACCGACGTCGTATCAAGATAACAAGCGGCGGCGGCCTGAGCTCAGAGCGGCTTAGTAGCCGCCAGCGTTTGAGTACTCATCACGGTAATCCTCGTAGGCGTCTTGCACAAGCTGCTGATTTTTCAGCTTTCGCAGCGCCGAACGTTCCAGCTGTCGAACCCACTCTCTGCTCACGCCCATACTGTCGGCGATTTCTGCTCGAGAGAGCGCTGGGCCATCGTGCAGGCCCCATCGATAAACAATCACACGTCGCTCTGAATCTTCGAGCTGCTTGACCGCATCGTCGAGAAAACGGTGCAAAGAAGCCTGCTCTGCGGTGTCCTCGGTTCCGCCATAGGGCGTGCCTACGATCGTATCGATCATTGCGCCCTCATCGTCGTCAAAACGGGGCGCATCTAGAGATATACCGAGATTACGAAGTTGGAGCAGCTGGCGGGTTTTTTCTAAATCCATACCTGCTTTTTTCGCTAACGTTTCATCGTCGGGTTCCATGCCGGTTCGAGCATGTTCTATTGCGCGCTCACGGTAAAGTTTACCCATTTGTTCTTGTACATGGGTCGGAAAACGAACTAACGAACCCACGTCGCCAACATATCGACGGACGGCCTGGGTGATCCAGTTAAAACAATAGGTGCTAAAGCGAAATCCTTTCTCAAACTCAAATTTTTCCGCGGCGCGAATGAGACCAAGAGTGCCTTCTTGCACTAGATCAAGATAGGATACGCCCCTTCCTTTATAACGCGACGCGATGGAATACACTAAGCGAAGGTTGTGCATAACGAGCGCATCTCTCGCTCGTGTGTACGCGTTAAGCTGCCGACGAAGCTCCGTTAGGGTCTCTCGTTCAAGTGCTAAGCCACTGAAAGAAGGCTGCCATTGGCGTTCCCATGTTGCTATCGCGTCGGCGACGCTATCTGGAAACTGACCGCCAGCACGACGTAACATAGCCACGGCCATACCCACCGAGAGGCTTGCGGGAACATTGAGATCACTCATGCGCGCAATGCGAGTTTTTGCCGTCTTTAGCCCGAGTGCGCGCACTGCTTCTTTTGTCTGCAAACTGTAGTCGCCGTCAATAAAATAGGCAGCAAGCTCGCGCCGAAGGACGAAATGTTGCTCTCGATTCGCGAAGCGACCGATTTCGGGTGGGTTGCTTTGGCATTGTGTAAAGAATTCTCTGCAGTACGCGGAGAGCTCGACGTCACTGGCAAACAGCGTGTGTAAGCTCCGCACAGACGTCCATTTCCGGCCATCTATCTCCCGTTCTTGCTCAGCCGTTAACAAAGGATAACGTCGAGCTTCAGCGAACATGAGTTCGAGATCTTTGTCGTCGTTCTGATCCAGCGTTTCCATTCGATAGGCACTCCGGGGTAGATGTCTACATACCTACGTCGAAAGGTTCATTAAGGGATTAGTTTTTTTTGCTCTTTGTTCAGGTATGTGATGAACAAATACTGGACAAAGGCATCAATAAGACAGATCTGATTTCTTTTTGCCCACGTAACTATGGACAAATCACTGACAAGAATTAAAGGCAACACTATGAATGCACCGGCCAAGAATACCGCATTGTTTGAGCCACGCCCGTTGTACGGCATTGGTACCGTTGCTCGGCTTACAAGCCTTAAGCCCGATACCCTGCGTGTTTGGGAGCGACGCTACGGGTTAGGTGCCAGTTACAAGTCTCCTTCGGGCCGACGACAATATACGCAGTCAGACCTTGAACATTTACAGCTTATTGCCGCGCTTGTGCACGACGGTGCTCGAATTGGTGAAATTGCCCGTGCCGAGAGGAAGACTCTTGAGCTCCTGATCAATGGGCGTGGGAAGCATCTCGCAAAGCAGTTGCCGCCTTCCAAACCTAAAGTATTGTTTATCGGTGCTGAATTGTGTGGGTGGCTTGATGAGCATCAAGGGTGCATTGCCAGTGTAAGCGCTCTGCTAGTACGGCAGTCGCTCACGGATGTTCTCGATACCCTCACCGCGGATGACGATATTGCCATGCTGGTGGTGGGCTGTGGATCCCTATCGACTACTCACATTAACGCCGTCGAAGCGCTTGCAAAGCGCTTAGGTTCTCCGCAGGTGCTTGTGGTTTACCGGCTCGCAAATGACCGCTGGCTGGAAGAGCTGGGCCGACGCGGTGCCTCAGCGCTGGAATTTCCTCTGGAGCCTGCCCGTTTCGCCTACGAGATGGGCCGGGTGGCAGTCGAAGCCGACGCCAGACAAGGTGAGTTCAATTTGGGTGAGCTGGTGAAGCCCAAGCCCCGAAGCTACGATGATAAGGAGCTGGCGGCCGCAGGAGACTTAAAGAGACTTCTGAACTGCGAGTGCCCGCGTCACATAGTCGATTTGATTAAATCTCTAAATGAATTTGAGCAATACGGTACCGAGTGTTCGGTCGAGAACTGGCAAGATGCAGCAGTGCATGCCTGTATTTACACGTACACGAATCAAGCTCGCTATCTCATGGAGAAAGCCTTAAAAGCGGTTATCGAGGAGCGAGGCGGCGAGTTTCAAACACTTTTCAACGAGCGAAAAGGATCATGAGTAAGCACCAAAAGCCCACTGCTGACGCGGCAGCCGTCAAGCGATTACCATGCAGAGGATGCACCACGACCTGCACAAATTACGCGGCGTGCGACGGTAAGCCTTGGCGGCAAGCCCAGCCGAGCAAACAATAGTACTCGGCTTATTCCGCTGTTTTAGGCGTCAATCTCGATTGTAGAGAGACCCATAAAGGCGTACCTCGCAGCTGTATCAGCCAGAGCAGCACCGGCATCAAGGTTGGCGCCACTAGAACGCTAAACTGATAACTCAAAGCGATGAGAGGTGCTGGTGGCACCCCTGTCGCTTCTAAGAAGGGTGTGCCAACAGCCAGCATGAGCTCTTTCATAGCGATAACAATAAGCCCGATCGCCATTGCAATCCACAAAACGAATAGGCCCAGGGCGAATCGGTTCATGGCAGTACTCAGCTTAGAGCTCCACAGCAAGGCTGCGTAAAAAGGAATTGAGTAGGAAACAAGCCGTGTATTAATTTCGAACACGAGTTCGTTGCCGGCTTGCTGTGCGCTTACGATTGTCCCATTGAGGCTACCAAATTCGGCGCTAACGACGAACAACGTGTCACTGAGCCCCGCGCTCGCGATAACACTGGAGTAAAGGCCGCTCAGCACGGCTCCGGCCATCCATGCCGCAGGCCCTACGAGTAAACTACCTGCCGCATACCACAGGGCAAAGGTGATCGGCATCAATACCAAGGTCATTAAAATTTGTTGTCGAAAACCCATTATGCTGCTTGCTCACGCGTCGTTTGATTGCCGAGCCAGCGAAGGTAAACGGCGAACACGATGAGTACATCGATCATGATTAGGACTGGCCAAAAGTACAAATGTGTCCATTCGAAAATGCCGTAATTCCATTGCCCTAAATAGAATAGAGACACAATGCGCACAATATTGAGCGCTTGGATTGCGGAAAAACCGAGTACGATCGCAGCCACTTTTTGGCGCCAATTGGCGGGGAAGGCAAGCACCCCTGCAATGAGTACGATCGCCGCTTCGACGCCGTTGCAGCCGGACTCGATAGAGACTGCGAACCCAGTGATTGCGTCGCGCAAGATTCGCCCCTGACTGATAACGTTGTCATCAAATGGCATGATTAGCATAGACGAGACGGTTGCGAGACCGCCGGTAAAGGGCTGGATAACGCTCTGCTGAACTGGCGTTAGCATTTCAAGTGTGAATAACACCAGTAGCGTAACGAGAAATATGGTTAGAAAACGGATCATACTGTGTGCTCGAAAGGTGACTGTCTAGTTTAAAGGAGATGGTCAATTAATAACAAACCCAGATTAAAGGAGGTCATGTTGAAGTTTGTCGCTGTAGGTTTAAGCGCAGGCATGTTTGCGTTCAGTACTTGGGTTTACACCCAGAGTGGTGACTGGGTGGCGCTCCTATTCATGGTGTTGAGTGCTGCATACGGCGTTTTTTTCGCTAGCGGTCAACTCGATAAGTTGCTTAACCGCAACGACTCAGAGCAGTGATCGAGCAAATATAATTGCAATTATAGCCGGACAGACAATGCGGACGTAAAACGGCCACAATCGCCAGAACCATGTTTTCTCTGCTGCGGGATTGTTCTTTTTAAGCTCTTGAAGCAGTGAGTTACGGTTCCAAACCCAGCCTGCATAGACGCATAACATGAGACCCAATAGGGGTTGTCCGTAGCGGGTTGTAAGCGCAATGACGAGTCCGAAGAGAGATTCAAAGTTAAAGATAACTACTGCGCTGATCAGCCCAATTATCGTGCCTGCAATCGTCGCGGCTCTCTGCCGACTCCACTGGAAACGTTCGACCAGAAATGCAACAGGTACTTCGAGCATAGAAATAGAGGAGGTGAGGGCGGCCATACTCATGAGGCCAAAAAAAGCGGTTGCAACAATAACGCCAATACTGCCCAGCGAAGTAAAGAGTGCAGGCAGCACGGAAAAAATTAATGTGTCTTCTGATAGCAGTGCGCCGGATGCATCAAATATTTCAACGCCTCGTTCGGCGGCAACGTACATTGATGGCAAGATCAAAAATCCAGCAAGTACCGCTAACCCGATATCAATAAGCGCAACTTGTGCGCCGATGGAGGGTAAGTATTCATCGTCGGACAAGTAAGAGCCGTAAATTAACATGGTGCCTACACCCAGTGAGAGTGAGAAAAAAGCGGAGCCAAGTGCCGCAAGGATAAGATCACCGGAGAACACCTTACTAAAGTCGGGCAGCAAATAGACTTTCAGTCCTTCTACCGCCCCATCAAGAGTAAAAACGTACAAAGCGAGCGCGACTAAGGTGACAACAAGCGCTGGCATAAGCCGCGTGGACCAGCGCTCGATCCCGTTGTGTACACCGCCCATGATGATGCCCATCGTCATCACCATAAAGCAGGTCATTAGAGTAAGGTTTCTGGGAACTGTAAAAGCGGTGAGCCAAGTGCTGCTGGACCCAAATCCAAGACTTGATAGTGGGTAAGCGACGGTAAAGCCAAGCATCCAGCCCGCGACAATCGCATAAAAACTGAGGATGAGACTGGCCACTATGATACCTGTAAGGCCAGTAGCGGCGCCGATTGCTTTTGTTAGCGGTCTATCGGAGATCCGCGTTAAAGCAATGACGGTGTTGCCGTGGGCGTGTCGTCCGAGCAAGAGCTCGGCCATAAGTACCGGATACGCCAGTAAAAATGCCAACACCAAATAAACTAGCACAAAGGCCGCGCCACCATTTGAAGCCGCTTGTGTGGGAAAACCCCAGATGTTGCCTAGGCCCACCGCTGAGCCAGCTGCAGCCAGTATAAAACCGATTCTTGAACCAAACTGACCGCGGGATGTAGCCAAGATGCTCTCACTTTTTCACCATTACAAAGGTCAAACTTTAACACTGAGACGCGGTGAATGGCCAAAAAAAAGCCTGCGGTTTTCATGGTGAGATCGGCTCCTCACGTAGCGTGTTGTGCCGGTAACGGCTTTGTAGGTCTCGCTGTTGGCGAGCCGGCATGGGACTCGCGTTCATTTCACGCTAATTCAATGGCCTTTTGTGTGCACGTAGCTGTATTCGGGTGAGTAAGATCAGATAAAGAAGCGACGAAAGTGTTTACTCTCTCAGACTTCATGGTATTCTGCGCGGCCTCTGCCCGAGTGGTGAAATTGGTAGACACAGGGGACTTAAAATCCCCCGGCCATTGCGGCTGTGCCGGTTCAAGTCCGGCCTCGGGCACCATATTATTTAGACAGCTATTTGCTCGCCCTCTAAAATCCTCAATTTTCCTGCCAGTCGCACAGTGCACAATCTGGCGAGACCTGGTGAGCTGCGAGCACAGAAAATATAAAGTCCTGCCACGCTTTACTGGGCGACCACACAGATCGCATGTCTAAAAAAGCGTCATCCATCGCTACGCCTTGATAAAGAACACGGTATAGAAAAACGAAGCTACTCGCTCGCCAGTTAAGTTGGCAGTGAACCAGCGTTTTTTGGAATTCGTTCTGCGCCATCGCCGCCGCGAACATGTCGAAATCACGAAGCTCAGGTTTTGCCCAAACGACGGGCAGCTGAACGAATTGCATGCCTAGGTCGCGCGCAACACGGTCTTCATTCGCCAGTGCGCCATCGTCGTCGGCAAACGCCAGATTGAAAACGCGCTCGAAACCCGCTTTGGCCAGCATCGAAAATTGCGCCTCTGTAGGCTGCCCAGAGCTGGAAAGCTGCGAGCTGTACTCGATGTAATTCAGGGGTCGCTCATCACAATGTGCGATGGCAGATAGCATTAGCATCACTGTCAGTGTGAGCGGCGCTATGAGCGCACCGGTAGTTTGTATAAGCAAAGCCACGCTATGCGTTCGCAATTGTAGAGTGTGATCGCATGGTCTGTATTTTAGTCGATGATATCGAAATCGATTGGCATCATCGTGCCGTCTGGCTGGTCGGCAAAAAGCACAAAGCTCTGGAGGGCATCCATTTGTGTGTTGGTTACGCGCATGCCTCGCATAGCGGTGGGGAGGTCCGCATCGAGAGCTGCAACCTTGACAGAATAGAGGTCCTGGCCATTGCGCACCTGTCCGACGGTGTATCGTCCCGGCTCGATAGTCTGCAAGTGCTCACGCAGATCACTCATACTCTCCAGCATGAGCTCTGCAAGTTCGCTTCCAACC
>CAJQLP010000210.1 GCA_905479205.1 uncultured Luminiphilus sp. | reverse complement strand
CCAGGAACGGTGGTGGCGTGAGGTGCAGCTGTTCAGGCTAGCGCCTTTGACGCAGCAGATGACGCTAAATTTTATCGGTCAGCATGTACTTGGCCTACCTAGGTCTTACTGAAAAGCAAAGCAAGGGAAGATTAAATGGTCGCTGAAGCGAAACGAATGCAAGGCTACGGCTCTGACTTCATCAAGGAAATGTTTGCCGCCGCAAAAAACCCCGACATGATCTCGTTTGCCGGAGGAGCACCGGCGCCGGAACTCTATGCGCTGGAAGCTTTTAGGGCTGCATCCGACAAGGCCTTTGATATCCACGGGCGAACCATCATGGCCTACGATGGGGCCTACGGGGTTGCAGCGCTGCGCGAATTCATTGCCTCGCAATGGATGCCGCGCACAGGTGTGAACATCACAGCAGATGACTTGCTGATACTCAGCGGTTCCCAGCAAGGCATTGATTACGCCGCGCGGCTTTATCTTGATGAGGGTGACACGGTAATTGTTGAGCATCCCTCATATCTGGGAGCGCTCAATACCTTTAGCGCGCTGCGCGCTAATTATGTATCGGTCGATACCGATGCTGATGGCATGCGCATGGATGCACTCGAGGAAGCGCTCATCGCCAACCCTCAAGCAAAGTTAATTTACACCGTGCCCGACTTTCAGAACCCGACGGGAATTACCCTGGCCGAAGATCGTCGCCGCAAAATGGTCGAGCTTGCGGAGCAATACGACGTGATGATCATCGAGGATAGCCCGTATTACGAAATTCGCTTTGAGGGGGACTTTATCCCTGCGATTAAAAGTTTTGATAAAGCAGATCGAGTCATTTATCTGGGCTCTTTTTCAAAAACGCTGTGCCCCGGCATTCGCTTGGGTTGGGTGGTGGCGAGCAAGGCTGTTATTGAGCGTTATCGCGTACTCAAGGAAGCCACCGACTTTCAGGCGGGTACGGTTGCCCAATATCAGGCGGCCACGTTTTTGGCGGATTACAGTCTGGATGAACACTTAAAAACGTCCCGAGATGTATATCGCGGCAGACGGGACGCCGCGCTGGCGGCTATCAAGGAAACGTTTCCAGAGGATGTGACCTATACACGACCCAAGGGTGGCTACTTTATTTGGGTCGAGGCGCTGGGAATCAACGCCACAGAGATGGTGGTGTATGCGATGAACGAGATTGGTGTGGCCTATGTGCCCGGGGAGTCGTTCTATGCAAGTGAGCCGCGAGTAGATACCCTGAGGCTAAGCTATTCTCAAATGACAGAAGACAAAATCGGAGAGGGCATCGGTCGACTTGGTAGGCTCTTGAAAGAGGCAAGATCCTGACGTTGACACAATAAAAAGAGTGGCGCGAACATGACCAAACTAACCCGGAGTTATTACTGCGGTGCATCGTACTCGCAGATTATTTACGAGACGATCGGCAACTATTTCGATCGCACATGTGAGGCCAATCCCGACGGAGATGCTTTGGTGGTGCGCCATCAGGGCATCCGACTGTCCTACAGTCAGTTGAGAGAAAAGGTAGATCAGCTGGCTACTGGCCTGTTGGCACTTGGCATTGCCCCGGGAGTTCGCGTGGGTATCTGGGGGCCCAATAGCTGCGAGTGGGTATTGGTGCAATTGGCCACCGCCAAGATCGGCGCCATTATGGTGTGCATCAACCCCGCGTATCGCACCTACGAGCTGGAATACGCGCTCAATAAAGTTGAGTGCGACACTATCATCACTGCGGAGCAGTTCAAAAGCAGTGACTATCTGGGCATGCTGCAAACACTTGCCCCTGAACTGGCCGACTGCCAACCCTGCGCGCTCCAATCCAAAACACTCCCTCATCTCAAACGGGTCATCCGCATGGGCAAGGAGAAGAGCTCGGGCATGCTTAACTTCGATGACGTCTGTGCAATGGGGGCCGCCGAGCATCACGCGCGTCTTGCGGAGTTAGCCGCGGAATTGCGACCCGATGATGCCATTAATATCCAATTTACCAGCGGCACTACGGGTAACCCCAAAGGCGCGACACTTTCCCATTGCAATATTCTCAATAACGGTTACCTCACGGGTGCGGCAATGGCACTGAGCCCTGAGGATCGGCTTTGCATACCCGTGCCCCTCTATCATTGTTTTGGCATGGTTCTGTCAGTACTGGCTTGCGTTGCGCATGGCGCTACGATGGTGTTTCCGGGCGAGGCCTTCGATCCACTCGATACATTAAAGACGGTGCAAGACGAGCGCTGCACGGCGCTTCACGGTGTGCCGACCATGTTCATCATGGAGCTAGACCATCCGGATTTCTCCTCATTTGATATGTCCACTCTGCGCACGGGCATTATGGCGGGCGCGCCGTGCCCGGTTGAGGTGATGCGGCGGCTGATTTCAGAGATGCACATGAAGGATATTCTGATTGGATACGGGCAAACCGAAGTCAGTCCTATCAATAATATGACCCTTCCCGATGACTCACTACAGCGGCGCACAGAAACGGTAGGTCGAGCGGTGCCGTGGGTAGAGATCAAGGTTATTGACGACTCGGGGCGCGTAGTGCCCATCGGTGAAAAAGGTGAGATCTGCACCCGTGGTTACTCTGTGATGCAGGGTTACTGGAATGACCCTGAGCGCACCGCCGAGACTATTGATGCGGGTGGTTGGTTGCACTCGGGTGATCTGGCGGTCATGGACAGCGATGGCTATGTGCAAATTGTTGGCCGCATCAAAGACATGATTATTCGGGGTGGCGAGAATATCTACCCGAGGGAGATCGAGGAGTTTTTGTATCAGCATCCCGCCATATCCGAAGTTCAGGTCTTTGGCGTTCCAGACGAAAAAATGGGTGAAGAGGTGTGTGCCTGGGTTCAGCTTAATGCAGGTCACGAACTATCTGCCGATGACGTGAAGGCATTTTGCCAAGACAAAATTACCCACTTCAAGATTCCAACACACATCGATTTTGTCGATGAGTATCCGATGACGGTGACGGGCAAGATCCAGAAGTTCGTGATGCGGGATACCGTGACAGAGAGGTTGCAGCGGGAGACAGGCTAGTGGCTCCGGCGGTCAAGCATGTGCTCACCGCAACGACTGCATTAGCGACAGTGACTCACAACCCTTTGGAGAGACCAGATGACTCCATACGACAGATATCAGCACATTACGTTTGAGCGAAGTGCGGAAGGTGTTTTGACCGTTACCTTGAATCGTCCAGAGGCGCTCAACGCAACAGATGAAATGCTCCACCGTGAACTCTCATGGGTGTTTGCTGACATTGCGCGGGATAAAACCACGCGGGCAGTAGTGTTGACCGGCGCTGGCAAAGCGTTCTGCGCGGGTGGCGATTTAAAGCATGGGCTATCGATGAACCGGGAGCAGACCGACGCCATGGTGGAGGAGGGCAGAAAGATCATCCTCGATATCCTTGAGGTGCCCCAGCCAATTATTGCAGCAGTAAACGGTTATGCCATGGGTCTGGGTTCTACCCTCGCACTCTTAGCTGATATTGTGGTGGCGTCTGAGCAGGCGGTATTTGCCGACACCCACGTGATCGCGGGTTACGTGGCTGGTGATGGCGGTGCGGCAATTTGGCCACTTTTGGTAGGCATGCATAACGCCAAAGAGTTTTTGATGACCGGGGATCGGCTCACCGCTGCAGAGGCCAAGGAGCTTGGGCTGATTCGTCATGTAGTGCCCGCTGATGATTTGATGGCGGTGGCTCACGAAAAGGCGCACCGGCTTGCTACAGGGCCCCGCATGGCGATTGAGGGCACCAAGCAAACGCTTAATTGCCTGTTGCGCCAAGCAGTGGATGCGACCCTCGATTATGGCTTGTTGCGTGAGAAACAGTGCATGCAGGTCAGTGAGGATTGCGTGGAGGCCCTGACCGCCTTTGCAGAGAGGCGCGAGCCAACCTTTACCGGGAATTAATACTTCAAAATCCAATTTAGAAAGTGTGTTAAGTGGATTGTCTTACCACGCAAGACCTTCGACAAAGCACGGAGCTCATTCTCGGTAAAACGCTTAATTAAGGCTGGCGTTCCGTACACGCTTCGAAGACTACTGGCCTGATCGAGGCAGAGCCTGCTCGTGAAGACTTCTCTGGCGAGGGTTGTCTTCTTACCCAACTGGGGTCATTGCCACATCCAACGCCTGTCAGGGCGAATCTTGGCTCTCCGTTACAGTTATTTTTTGCCGAGCGTTTAGTTGAAGGTCTCTGAAAATATTCAGGGCAACTTGCGTGAAATGAGGGCCATAGAGCGTACCCGCTGGCCCTCGTCTGGGAACGAGCTGGCCCGAGGCAATGAGTGCTTCGGTATGATGACGACAGAACCACTCCAAAGAGTCGCGAGTCTTAAAGACTTCGCCACCCAATGAGTGATGGTGTTTGAGATAGGTTTCCCACCCAACAAACTGCTCTGATGACTGGTGTCTGTCTCTTGCTACTGCCATTCGATGTCCCTCAAAAAAAGCGTTTTCCACGACGCTTTCCTAAGATAGGGTGAGGGACTGGGAGGGAGTTATATTTCTCCTGATTTAGTTTGAGATTGAAGAAATTTCCTCAGACTGTGCTCGGTGATGTTATCCGTCAGGTGCGCCAAAGCACGATCTTCTTTACACATTTTTTCGGCGATGTAGGCTAGTTTTTTTCTACCGGGCGGCGCGTTGTGTTCCTCCCGGTATCTTCGATAAGCCTCTTTTAAAAGGGCGTCGAGCGCAGAGCTACTGCGGCGATTTTGCCGTCCAGTTTGTTGTCGCTTGTAACGAGCGGGTATTTCGTTTTCTGTGAGTTCACGAACCGCTTCACTGAGTTCATAGGCGCTCATCTCCTCAATATTCCGCACTCCCTTGTGGCGAAGTAACGTTGCTACAGTGTTGCTGAGCATGGCGAAACAGAGGGTTTTTTGGGACTCGTCTCCCGTCATGAAGTCACGAGAAAACTGTGGACGATTACCGCCGGCACGTAGTGCCGTGTAGAGCTTACCAGTGCGATGGAAATACTCGTATAAGTCCTCAGGCTTGTCTGGGTCGCCCGTAAAATCGGCAAAAACGCTGACCTTGTCGATAAGTCGCTCACTCATCCAAACACTCCTGCGATGACTCGTCGCGTATCGTCGATGTTAGCATGCATGTAACGTGCGCTGGCCGTTAGTGTCTTGTGGTTCATTACAGCCATGATACTGGCTTGATTCACACCGCTGGCCGCGAGTGCTGTACCGCACGAATGCCGAAGCCAGTGAAAGGTACGGCCTTCCAAACCTACCAGCGCCACGGTTTTCTCCCATAGTTTTGTGTGTCTAAAGGGTTTCCCTGTTCGGCCTTCAAAAATCAGCCGTTCTGGCTTCTTTGGATGGAGCTGCCTTAACTCAGCTATGCAAGCGGTGGAAAGCGGCGCAATGTGTGGCTCCCCGTTTTTTGTTCTCCTGACGAAGGCTGTCTGATTTTCCCAATCGATATCCTTCCAGCGAAGACCCGTTATGCTTCCCAGTCTGAGTCCCGTATGAAAGCCAAGCGTAATCATAGCCGCTAGCCGACCCCATTTCTGGTCGGTTACTCGTGCTGCCGTTATCAGCCTTTCGACTTCCTCTGATGTGAGGTATTTGTTTTTATCGACAGGACTAGCTGGCTTTTCTAACCCCTTTGTCGGGGTTTCGTGGCGGCGGGGTAGCAGTCTTTGGCGCTTGGCCCACCGATAAATGCCCGCAAGTGTGGTCAGGTAGCGCGTAATTGTTGCGGGCGCCAGCGGCTTTCCAGAGGGTCTGGCGGTCATGTTTCGACCGGCGGTTAATTTCCCGCGTTTGGCGAGCCGAATACAGGCATCCTCGACGTCATCCTCGGTAATAGCGCGGATATCGATGTGGCCAAGCTCTGTACGCCAAAATTCAACGCGCCCAAGCGAGCCTATGTCTGCAGGTGAGTCCGACACCATCATGGCGTCGATGATATGTGCAAGAGTAGTCATGGTTGACCTCCGATAAAGCTTACGTGGAGCAACGCTTTTTTTCGCGTTGCGATTCACGCCGTGGAATCGCTTTTTCTTTGGAACTTCAACTACTTACAAGTTGTTGGTAGGACCAGGCGGATTCGAACCGCCGACCTCTACCATGTCAAGGTAGCGCTCTAACCAACTGAGCTATGGTCCTATTAAGGCGCGCAAGTATAGGGCGTGTAAAGACCGAGCTCAAGTCCTTG
>CAJQLP010000209.1 GCA_905479205.1 uncultured Luminiphilus sp. | reverse complement strand
TATTGCCGACAAAGAACTCCTCGAAAGCCGCGCACGTGAACTGAAACTGCCGTTACGTCTTATACCCGGCAATACCAATGGCACGCCCGTCCCCTCCGAGGCCGGTACCCTGCGCTACATTCATGTACCACTCAGCACACACGCCATTGCGGGCACTCTCGACACGGGAAACGCCAGTTATGTACTCGCCACACTCAATGTGGCGGCCACACTGTGCGAGACCGGCGAGGCCAGCGCAATGATCACGGCGCCGGTGCAAAAATCTGTCATTAACGATGCGGGTATACCGTTCAGCGGGCATACCGAATTTCTCGCCGAACTGACGGACACTGAGCAGGTAGTGATGCTACTCGCAGCAGGTGATTTGCGGGTGGCTCTCGCTACCACCCATATCCCTCTACGCGATGTTGCCGATGCCATTACGGCGATGAGTCTCGAGCGAACGCTAACGATTTTGCACACAGATCTCATTGACAAATGGGGTATTGAGTCGCCGCGCATTACGGTCTTAGGCCTAAACCCTCATGCGGGCGAAGGCGGGCATCTAGGTCACGAAGAACAAGCGGTAATCGAGCCTGTCATTGCAAAACTGCAGGCCCGAGGCATGCGATTATCAGGGCCATTACCGGCTGATACCGCTTTTAGTCAATTGCAGCGCCAGAAAACCGATGCGTATTTAGCGATGTATCATGATCAGGGCCTACCTGTGCTTAAATACGCGGGGTTTGGCGAGGCGGTGAATATCACGCTGGGGCTACCCATTTTGCGAACGTCTGTGGATCACGGCACTGCCCTCGATTTAGCGGGCACGGGACAAGCGCATGCAAGCAGCCTAATCGCCGCTATTCAACAAGCTATCCACTGTATTTCTCGAACAACCCACTGAGAATATTATGTCTGAGTTCAATTTTTCTTATTCACTGGGTACCACGCAGACGCCCTCGCCCAGTCAGCCAGCGATTAGCCAGCCTCAGATACCCGAGGATCCAACTTTGTGGAGTTTTACCGGCGTAGAGCTCGTGAATTTGAATGATGGCATGACCTTGCTGGTCGATCGAGTGGGCGGCCAGCGGCTATTGGTTAGTCCAGAGGTGGGCATAGTGTTGACTCATTGCGAAACCTTTCGCACGCTGCGTGGTCACGCCGAGTACTTAGTGCGCGTTCTACCTGAATTAGGCGGGCAAGTTGAGCCGGTGATCCCTACTTTGGCGCAGATCCGCGATGCGGGTCTTATGCGCAGCGCCAATAGCATGGTTAAAACGCTCAGCGAAGGCAGCACTGCATCATCCCAAGCGCCCTTTAAGGTCTTCATCATTACGTGTGACCGCCCTGAGGCTCTGGAGCGACTTATCGCAAGCCTTGAAAGCGCACCAGGGCTCAGCGCTGCGGAAAGCTACTGCGTCATTGATGACTCCCGCCAAGATGCCAACGCCGCGAAGAACGCTGACCTTGTAAACGCGTGTAACGCACGCGGTACTGTCACATTTAACTACTTCGGTATGGCGGAGCGCGAGCAATTCATCGACCGGTTGATTTCCGGCACGCCACACCATGCCGACTCAGTACACTTTTTGCTCAGCCGAGGCGAGTGGGGTTCATCGCCCACTTATGGCATTTCACGGAGCCTTGCATTGCTGCTCAGTGCAGGCAAACGAGCAGTTATACTCGACGACGACGTCATCTGTGAAGCAATTCGCTCGCCACTGCCCAATTCAGGCTTACACTTTGGCAGCATACAGTCACGAGAAGCGGTCTTTTATGGAGGCCGCGATGAACTGCTAGCCAATTCCCGACGACTATCTGATAACCCCATCAACCTCGCAGCGCGCCAACTAGGCATGCCGTTAAACAAAGGGATTTCATCGCTGTTACATGGCGAATTACCTGCCGATGCACTAGCGGGTGCCAACGGCGCATTTATGCGCACGCTTAACCCAGGTTCTAAAATTTTAAAAACCCAGTGCAGCACTTGGGGCGATCCTGGCACCGGTAGTGGCCACTGGATTGTCGGCTTAAATCCAGAAAGCATAGGACGCCTGCTCGATTCACCCGCCGGCGTATCCGCCACTGTCGATGCGCGAGCTTGCTGGCTCGGCTATACCGGGCCCACGCTCACCAAACACGGCGTTATGTCCCAGCTAACAGGCTATGACGCCACCGAGCTATTGCCGCCGTTCTTCCCTGCTTTTCGAGGTGAGGACAGCCTGTTTGCTTTTATGCTCACCACTCTCCACCCCGACTCACTAGTACTCAGTAACGACTGGGCAATTACCCACCTTCCATTGGAAGAGCGAGGTCAACGGAGTTTACGGGGTGAAATAGCCGCACGAGGAGGCATGTCACTACTCACCCGCTGGCTGGGTGACAATGTCGATCTCAGTGAGGGTATTGCACCTGCAACGCGTCTTGCGCGGATAGCACAGTCGATCACAGAGTTGGCAGAGCTTGGAGAAAAAGACCTCATTAACTTTGGTCGAGTGGAACTCGCAAAGGCTCAAGCAGGGCAACTCGCCGAATTCGAAATGCATCTCCAAATGGCTGAGCACTACGGATCGGACACGTGGCTTCAGTATTTGCAGCGCGGCCATCAGGAAATCCTTGAGGCCCTCAAAAGTGAACCGTCGCCCAATGACATGCTTGGCGCTAACTCAGAAGATACGGCGGCATTGCTCGCCAGCGTGCGCCAAGCCGGTGGCCGGTTTGCGCAAGCACTCCGTGCGTGGCCTGAAATTTGGCAAACCGCCAGAGATCTTGACTAAGTCGCAAAGATCCAATGATAGAGCGGATCGACACCAGCGACTGCTCATTTGCAAGGGCAATTAAAAGCCTGCAAAAATAGAGACCGGTAAAACACGTAAGGCGGCTGACAATGGGCGCCTTATCCTGTACAAACTGTCCTGATCCAGTCACTCGACTTAGAGAACCCACATGAAACAGCCGCGGGCGGGACACCTCCCTAGAAAGCGTTTTGGGCAAAATTTCCTTCAGGATGACGGTGTCATTGAGGCCATCGCGCGCGCTATTAGGCCGCAAGCAGACGACCATCTGGTAGAGATTGGTCCCGGACAAGGTGCTCTTACGGAATCACTCATCAGTAGTGGTTGCCGATTAGATGCCATTGAGCTCGATCGCGACCTTATTACCGTACTCTTGGCGTCGTTTAGCGTATACCCGACCTTTAAGCTCCACAGCGCCGATGCACTTAAGTTTGACTTTGCGAGCCTCGCTTGCGACGGGAAAAAGCTGCGTGTCGTTGGCAACCTGCCCTATAACATTTCCACACCTATTATTTTCAAACTGCTCGAGTCCGCCGATAGCATTTTAGACATGCACTTTATGCTGCAATTGGAGGTGGTCCAACGGCTAGCAGCTAAACCTGGTTCAAAGCACTGGGGGCGACTAGGCATCATGAGCCAGTATCAATGCGAAGTGAGCCACTTATTCGATGTGCCACCCGAGGCGTTTTTCCCACCGCCCAAAGTGCAATCGGCCATCGTCCGACTGTCACCCAAAGCACCGGGAGACCGCCCAGAATGCGACCGGAAAAAGCTCGCTAAAGTGGTACAACTCGCCTTTGGGCAACGTAGAAAAACTCTACGTAACAATTTCAAAGGGGTATTTGACGACAGTGCGCTTGAGAGCCTGGGGATTGATCCTAGCTGCCGTGCTGAAACCCTGGAACTCGCAACCTTTGTTGCACTCGCAAACACACTAATGGACTGAGCGAGAATACCGTGACCACTTACGTTGTTGGCGATATTCAAGGGTGTTTTAAGGCCTTTAAAGGCTTGCTGAAAAACGTCAACTTTGACCCGAATCATGATGTTATTTGGTCGGTGGGTGACTTAATTAACCGCGGTCCCGATAATTTAAGTACGTTGCGCTGGTTTTACGAGCACAAGGCCTGCGTCAAAGTCGTTCTAGGTAATCACGATCTGCATCTTCTAGCGACCTATGCCGGCGCTGGCATCATGAGTAACTCTGATAATTTCAGCGATATTCTCGAAGCATCCGACGCACCTGAATTACTCGCCTGGCTTCGACAGCAACCCCTTTTATATCGAGAAGCCGATAATATTTTGGTTCATGCAGGTATCCCGCCGATTTGGAGTGCCAAAGCGGCAGAAACCTACGCAGGCGAAGTAACAGACTTTCTCAAAGGCCCCAATGCCAACTACTTCTTTCATGCCATGTACGGTAACGAGCCCGCAAAATGGTCGCCCCACATTATGGGACTTTCGCGCTTACGCGTAATAACCAATTATTTAACGCGTATGCGCTTTTGCACGACCAGCGGCATTCTTGATTTAAAAAGCAAGGCGACAGAACCAAGAAAAGTGCAAATACAGGGAGAGCACGTAGCCCCGTGGTTTAGCCACGCAAATCGACTGAAGAAACGCGAGCGCGTGTTTTTTGGCCATTGGGCCGCCCTCGAGGGGAAAACCATTAGCAAACAGTGTATCGGCCTCGATACGGGCTGCGTGTGGGGAGGCTCACTGACATTTCTCGCTCTGGAGACGGGCAAGCGCTATCAATGCGATATTGATGGGC
This sequence comes from uncultured Luminiphilus sp., assembly GCA_905479205.1. GTDB lineage: Bacteria > Pseudomonadota > Gammaproteobacteria > Pseudomonadales > Halieaceae > Luminiphilus. Next base: position 16,293 of record CAJQLP010000209.1, on the reverse strand, counting down.
GTAGCCTGCCATTATGAAAATATTTAAAGTGGGCGGCGCTGTTCGCGACACACTACTCGGCTACCCCCATGTCGAGACCGACTGGGTTGTCGTCGGCGCAACACCGAGCGATTTGCTCGACCAAGGTTTTGCTCAGGTGGGTAAGGACTTCCCGGTTTTTTTACACCCCAAGACCAAAGAAGAATACGCACTAGCGCGTACCGAGCGAAAGTCTGGTCGCGGGTATCATGGCTTTGAGATTCACGCCCATCCGTCGGTGACGCTCGAGGAGGACCTTGAGCGACGCGATCTCACGATTAACGCGATGGCCATGGATGATGACGGTCGGATCATTGACCCCTATGGAGGACAGGCAGATCTTGAGCAGCGACTGCTGCGCCACGTATCGCCTCACTTTGTTGAAGACCCTCTGCGTATTTTACGTGTCGCGCGATTCGCCGCACGCTACAAGCACCTGGGGTTTGACGTGGCGCCCGAAACCCTGTCACTGATGAAAGATATTGTCCTCCAGGGAGAGCTTGCTCATTTATCGGTAGAGCGGATTTGGGTCGAAACTGAGCGCGCGCTCGCTGAGCAAAGCGCAGAAGTATATTTCGCAATTTTGAAAGCCTGTGGTGCACTAGCAGCATTAATGCCCGCGCTGACGCTGACCAACGGTATCGACAGTCTTGCCATAGCCTGTTGTCACACCGAAAGAGTCGATTGCCGATGGGCGGCGCTTCTATCGTCTTTAACATTTGAAAAAGCCGACAAAACCTGCGACGCCATAAAAGCGCCCAAGCTGTTCAAGGCGTTGGCGCACAGCGTGTGCAAATACCGCCCCCAAACTAAAAATGCGCTCAGAGACCCAACCCGCTGCTTCGATTTACTCAAAGGCCTTGACGCGATGCGCAGAGACGAGCCTTTCGAGGGCTATGTGAGAACTTTAGCTGCGTTAGAAGGCGTCGCTGCTGACGCACATCCGAGCGTCAGTATGCTCCGTGCGGCACGAAAGGCCGCCAAAGGTGTCAGCGCAGCCGATATCATTGAGGAGGGTGTAACGGGGCCCGCTCTTGGCGCGGCGATTAAAGAGCGACAAATAGAGGCAATCGCTACAGCGCTGTAAAACGCGACGGTCTCTGTCTCGCTTAGACGTTACTTGAGCTTCGCCTACGCAGTAGTGGCAGAGCCCCGCTCGATAATAACGCCCACGCCCTCTGCATTGGATACCGCGGTGGGCTTGGTAATACGCAGCCGCAGCCATGACACACCAAACTCATTGCGAATCATGGTGGCTAAGCGCTCCGCCAAGGTCTCGATCAGCTGATGTGAGGACGCTTCAACTTCTTGTACCACGCGATTCGAAATCGTCGCGTAATCAAGCGCATTTTCAATGCTATCGGCCTCGGCGGCCTTTGCAACATCGGCAGCGAGCTCCAGATCGATCAACAGCGGCTGGCGAATATTGCGCTCCCAGTCGTAAACACCAATGACTGTTTCCGCTCGCAAACCATTAATGAACACTATATCGCTCACGCCACCTCCGGCGCTGAAAGTTCAGTCATAGGCCAGCGAGCACGCACTTCAGCGTCAGCGCCGTCTCGCTCGCCAGCAGCGAGTCTAAGCGCCCCGGCGTAGGCAATCATTGCGCCGTTATCCGTGCACAGCCGCAGCGATGGATAGTGCACTGCTATGCCCTCGGGCCCCAACTTAGCCGCCAGTGATTCACGCAAGCGCTTGTTGGCGCTCACGCCGCCAGCCATCACAAGGGTCTTCAACCCTTCCTGCTTCAGGGCTCGCCGACACTTAATCACTAGCGTGTCAACGACTGCGCGCTCAAATGCACAGGCGATATCGGCTTTGTCTTGCTCAGTAAGGCCGGTCTCGGCAACGCATTGTCGAACCGTTGTTAAGGTATGCGTTTTGAGCCCGCTAAAACTCAAATCCAACCCAGGGTGCTTCACCATCGGCCGAGGAAAAATAAAACGTTCAGGGTCGCCACTTTCAGCAAGTTTGGCCACATGAGGGCCACCGGGGTAAGGCAAATTTAGCAGTTTTGCTGTCTTATCAAAGGCCTCACCTGCGGCATCGTCGAGAGACTCGCCCAACAAGGTGTACATACCCAAACCATTGACCCGGACTAACTGACTATGTCCGCCGCTAACCAGTAGCGCCACAAAGGGGTATGCAGGTGGATCATCGGCCAGCATAGGCGCTAGTAAATGTCCTTCCATGTGGTGCACACCCAAGCTCGGAACACCAAGTCCTTTTGCCAAAGATCGAGCGAGTGTCGCACCGACCATGAGCGCGCCAACGAGCCCGGGTCCCGCGGTGTAGGCGACGGCATCGATGTCACTTTTATTGCACTGGGCATCGGCCAGCACTTTATCTATGAGCGGCAATGTCTTGCGGATATGGTCCCGCGAGGCAAGCTCTGGCACCACTCCACCGTATTCAGCATGCACCGCCACCTGGCTGTACAATGCATCCGCTAGTAGCCCATGCTGGGTGTCATACAGGGCAATTCCTGTCTCATCACAGCTTGTTTCTATGCCCAAAACGCGCAAAAGGTCACCTTAATTCACAGTTGGCTTAATTGGCGGCAAAACTAACACGTTGAACCGCTTTGCAAAATGGTCAATTGCCGCCTATACTGCGCGCCCCATTACCAGGGCACCCCGCTATTGGTGTGTCCGAGAATTGAAAACAGGAAGTGAACTGAATGCCTGAAGTTAAGGTTAAAGAGAACGAGCCCTTTGACGTCGCACTACGTCGTTTCAAGCGCTCATGCGAAAAAGCGGGTCTTCTTGCTGAAGTACGCAAGCGTGAACATTATGAAAAGCCCACCACAGTCCGCAAGCGTGCGGCTGCGGCTGCAGTCAAGCGTCATCTGAAGAAGATGTCACGCGAGAACCGCAAGCGTATGCGCCTGTACTAAGGAGCGACCTGTGAGCGACGAGACCACACTGGTCGCCACCGTCAAGGCGGAAATGAAAGCCGCCATGAGGGCTAAGGACAAAGCACGCCTTGGAACGATTCGATTGATTCAGTCGGAGTTCAAGCGCGTAGAAGTCGACGAGCGAATCGAGATCGATGATGATCGCGCGCTGTCGATCCTCGACAAGATGCTCAAGCAGCGCCGTGATTCTGCCAATCAGTACCGAGATGCCGGCCGCGACGAGCTGGCCGCAGTCGAAGACGCAGAAATTGTTGTTATCCAAAGCTTTTTACCAGAGCAGCTTAGCGTAGACGATATCACCGCTTTGATTGACGAAGCTTTAGCCTCAATAGAGGCTAAAGGCATGGCGGCAATGGGACCTCTGATGGGACAGCTCAAGCCGAAGCTGCAGGGACGCGCGGATATGGCCGAAGTCTCTAAGCTGGTCAAAGCCAAGCTGGCGGGCTAAACACGTTGCCAGCAAATAAGTTGCGACGCTGACAGAGTCACACCTTGGCTTCATCCCTCTCAATACCCACCGTAGTCCAAAAGATGACACCACATTAGATCGACGTGGGCATCTTACGTCCTTCGCGGTAAACTGTACGACCAACTGCAGACTTGATACCCCGTGGCGAAAATTCCCCAAAGATTTATCGATGACTTGCTCGATCGCGTCGATATCGTCGAGGTGATCGATCGCCGTGTGAAACTGAGAAAGACGGGCAAGAACTTTTCCGCTTGCTGCCCATTCCACGATGAAAAAACGCCCTCATTCAGCGTTAATCCCGACAAACAATTCTTTTACTGCTTTGGCTGTGGCGCAGGAGGCAATGCGCTCGGCTTCCTAATGGATTATGAGCGGCTAGAATTTCCTCAGGCGGTGGAATCGCTTGCACAAACAGCCGGTCTAGAAGTGCCCAAAGAGGAGGGTCGTCCGGGCGAAGCGTCGAGACAGGATACACAGCGCCCTCTCTTTGACCAGTTAGAGCAAGCAACTCGCTTCTATGAGCACGGCCTTCGCAAACACCCGGATGCAAAACGTGCCGTAAAGTACCTGAAGAGTCGCGGCTTAAGCGGTGAAATAGCAAAAGCGTTCCGCGTCGGCTTTGCACCACCTGGGTGGGACAACCTCATTGTTGCAGTGGGTAACAGCGAAGAAAAACAACAGCTACTTATGACAACCGGGATGCTGGTCAAAAATGACAAAGGTCGAGTGTATGACCGATTCCGCGACCGTATTATTTTCCCTATTGTCGACGCGCGAGGTCGCGTCATCGCTTTTGGTGGCCGCGTACTGGGTGATGACAAGCCCAAGTATCTGAATTCACCCGAGACACCTGTCTTCCATAAATCCCGTGAGCTCTACGGACTTTATCAGGCACGCAAAGCAAATCGCAGCCTCGAACGAATTGTCGTTGTTGAAGGCTACATGGATGTCATTGCCCTCGCCCAACACGGTATCAACTACGCCGTAGCAACATTAGGCACCGCGACGAGTGAAGCTCATCTTGATCGACTTTTTAGACATGTACCGGAAGTCATTTTTTGTTTCGACGGCGATGAAGCCGGACGTAAAGCGGCGTTTCGTGGCCTTGAGGCCGCGTTGCCCGTCATGCAAGACGGTCGCCAGGTGCGGTTTTTGTTCCTACCAGAAGGCGAAGATCCAGACTCACTGGTGCGCGCCAAAGGCCAAGGGCATCTCGAGCATTTGTTTACACAGGCTTCGCCCCTCGACGTATTCCTTTTTGATCAGCTCGAACAAGGTATTGATGTAACAACCCTCGATGGTCGCGCACGCTTCTCCAAAGTGGCTGCACCATACCTACAACAGCTTCCTGAGGGCGTGTTCAAAACGTTAATGTATCAGGCGCTCGCCGAGCGAACAGGTATTGATGTCGACTCCCTCAAACGCCTGCAAGCACCCAGCGAGCGCGACAGCGCGGCGCCCGAATACACCCGTCGCTCTAATCAGGACGCAGTATTGTCGATGAACGAGCTCGCAAGTTCCGCAACAGACAGGTACTCCGACCTGTCGAGGCCCGAGGCATTTTCGGACGATTATGCAGATATCGATGGCATGGAGCCGGGTGTTAGCGATTCTTCCGCAGACACCCCGTTCATAGACGCAATCGATGACAGCCTGACTCCCACAGCCAATAACGATATCCATAAAATACTCGGACTTTTGGTATTAAACCCCGCATTGGCGAAAAACGTCGCCATCGATGGTCTTCCCGCAGTCGACAGGCGCGACCTCATCTTACTCAAAGAGTTTTTGAAACAAATTCAAAGCGATCCAGATACGACAACCGCAGCCTTACTCGGCTTTTGGTACGGCACACCGGAAGGGCAGCTGTTAACCGAACTGGCTGGCAAGGAAGCGCTCGACGATGATGAAGGTCGCGAGGCATTGTTCGCCGCATTGATGGAACGCCTAATGAAAATGCAACAAAATGAAGAGCTAAGAACGCGAATTGACTACCTGAAATCGCGAGACTACGCCGAACTGAGCGGTGATGAGAAGCGTGAGCTCATCACCCTGACTCAGAAAATCCGCACCCTCGCAGGTCGCAGCTAACTTACCTAGGTAACTAATATCGGCAGTGGTGGCGCTTGCTGCCAATGTGCGGCCATTGCCGACGACAAGTAGTTGTTGATTTACACCCACTCAGCTTATGTGAAATCCCTCAAAGTCGTTTGCACGAACGTCTTCGCAAATGTCTTTGTAAACGCCTACGCCCCCCACGTAAGAGAGCAACCGCCGAGGTTTTCCCTCTATATTGGCACCGGTGTACCAACTGTTGGTGCTCATGAGCAAGGTGCTTTCCGCTACTTCGTCGTGGTGCTTAATCCATTCTTCTTCTTTTTCAGCAGATGCTTCCATTTGTGATTTCCCCTGCGCACGCATAAACAAAATGGCGTCCGTGATCCAGTCAACCTGCTGCTGTAAGCAGGTGGTCATATTGCAAAACGCTGTTGAGGGAGCAAGGGGGCCCGCCACTGTGAATAAATTCGGAAAGCCGTGCACTTGGAGTCCGAGAGTCGAACGAATATCTCGCTGCCATAGTTCACCCAATGACTGTCCGTTTACACCCCGAATATCTAATCGAGAGAGCGCGCCCGTACCAGCATCAAAACCCGTTGCAAAAATAAGCACATCAAGCGCGTACTCCTGCCCATCGACCATAAGCCCATGCGGGGTAAATGCTTCAATGGGGTGGGCTTTCACGTCTACAAGGTGCACGTTTTCCCGATTAAAGGCGTCGTAGTAGTTGGTTTCCAAGGGAACCCGATAAGTACCAAAACCGTAGTGTTGAGGAATCAGCTTGTCTGCAACTGCCGGATCATTAATCCGCGGTCGTATTTTCGCGCGGACAAATTCAGAGGCCTCTGCGTTAATCGCCTCATCGGCTAAGACCTCTGGGTACGTGCCAACCCACACTTTCAAACTTCCGTCCTGCCAGCAATCTTCAAGTACCTTTAACCGCTCCTCGGAGGTCATTGCCGCGGCAACGCCAACCTCAGGGACATTCCATTCAAAACCACCAAAGGTTGTGTGGAGGGAGTGACGCATTGTCGGATACTGAGAGCGCCAAAATTCATGATCCTTCTCAGTCAATGGGTGATTGTTCATCTTGACGGCGTATTGCGGCGTGCGCTGGAATACATAGAGCTGTTCAACATCAGGGGCAATAGTCTGAATCACTTGAATTCCCGTCGCTCCCACCCCAACAACACCGACTCGCTTACCGCTAAGATCAATGCCTTCTTGGGGCCACCGTGCGGTGTGCAGTACTGTGCCGGTGAAGGCGTCTTGATTGGGGAACAGCGGCGCGTTAGGCGCCGACAACATACCCATGCAGCTGATTAGATAACGCGCGTGCCATGTCTTGCCGCACTCGCTAGTTATGTGCCAAACACTTTGCTCCTCCTGCCACACGGCGCTGGCAATCCGAGTGTTGAGCGCTATGTCGGGCCAAAGGTCCAGCTTATTTGCCACGTATTTGAAATAACGTTTGATTTCCGGTTGCGCTGCGAAACGCTCTGACCACTCCCACTCGTTGTAGAGATCCTCCGAGAACCAGTACTGGTAGGTATAAGAGGGGGAATCTAGCCTAGCGCCCGGATAGCAGTTCCAATGCCAAGTGCCGCCAATATCGGGGGCGGCATCAACGCAGGTAACCGTCAAGCCGGCCTCTCTCAATCGGTGGAGCTGATAAAGCCCTGCGACACCGGCACCGACCACCATCGCATCAATCGTAATTACGCTCATTAGTTTCGCCCTGTTATCGTTATGGGTGGCTCATACGCAATGCTACTAAAGATCAAGCGTCTCTTCAGCCATCAGTTGGTCAGCCATCAGTTGGTCAGCCATCTTCATCGGCCATCAATTCTTTATGCATCCAAGGACATGAGCACTTGATTCTTATGAAATTTCAGCCGAAACTTGGCGCTATTGGTGAAAAAAACAAAAAATTGCCCAAATAGTGACCAAATCAACCTTTTCGCGTGGCCGAAGCCTCTCGCTGTACGCTAGAATCGCGAACTTATTTTCGCTTAAATAACGCAGGGTTAAGAATGACCGACAAAGTGCACCAGCAGTCGCGCCTTAAAGCACTTATCGCCAAAGGCAAAGAGCAGGGCTACCTGACATACGCCGAAGTTAACGACCACCTCCCACAGGATATTTCTGAGCCGGATCAAGTCGAAGACATCATCCAGATGATTAACGACATGGGCATTCAGGTGTTCGAGCAGGCGCCCGACGCCGACGAACTGATCCTAACAGAAGGAGATCGGTCTGCCGATGAGATAGCAGCTGCCGAAGCAGCCGCAGCGCTTGCCGCCGTAGAGAACGAGGCGGGTCGAACAACAGATCCCGTGCGCATGTATATGCGAGAGATGGGCACGGTAGAACTACTTACGCGCGAAGGCGAGATCGTTATCGCCAAGCGTATCGAAGAAGGCATTCGTGAGCTCATGGCGGCCCTCGCCCACTATCCGGGCACAGTACGAAGATTGTGTGACGAATACGATCTCGTTGCTAAGGAAGAACGCAAACTCGCTGACATCTTAGTAGGTTACCTTGATCCGGCCTCTCACGTGCCATCAGCCCAAGAGATCGCAGAGCAAACCGCTGCCGCAGCGGCCAATACCTCCGATGACGATGCTGAAACTGACTCCGGGCCCGATCCTGTAGAAGCCAAGAAGCGCTTCTCAGGACTGAAGCGTCAGTGCACAAAGACCGAGAAAATGCTGGCAAGCAACGGGCGCAATGACAAGAAAAGCATTGCCGAAATGGATAAGCTCGGTGAGTTGTTTAAATTCTTCAAGCTTACGCCTAAGGTATTTGATCCACTGATCAATGAACCTCGCCTAGCGCTATTAAAAGTACGTGAGCAAGAACGTGAAATTATGCGGATTGCGGTGCGCGAATGTCGTATGGACCGCAAAGAGTTCATCAAAAGTTTCCAGGGCACAGAGAGCGACAGTCGCTGGGTATCTCGAGTCGCGCGTAAAAAAGAAATTGGCGCTCGTATTAATGTTCACAAAGATGACATTCAACGTATGCAGCGCCGTATTGCTGAAGTCGAAAGTGCAACAGGCCTGACCGTCACTGAAATCAAAGAAATTAATCGCCGAATGAGCATGGGCGAAGCTCGCGCGCGACGTGCCAAGAAAGAAATGGTCGAAGCCAACTTGCGACTTGTTATTTCGATTGCTAAGAAGTACACCAACCGAGGCCTCCAGTTCCTGGATCTCATTCAAGAAGGCAACATTGGCCTCATGAAAGCGGTCGATAAATTTGAATACCGCCGTGGTTATAAGTTCTCAACCTATGCCACATGGTGGATTCGGCAGGCGATCACTCGCTCTATCGCTGACCAAGCACGAACTATTCGTATTCCGGTTCACATGATTGAGACTATTAATAAACTCAATCGTATCTCACGCCAAATGCTCCAAGAGATGGGTCGTGAGCCCACTCCTGAAGAGCTGGGCGAGCGCATGGATATGCCAGAAGATAAAGTACGTAAAGTTCTTAAGATCGCTAAAGAGCCAATCTCGATGGAGACGCCCATTGGTGATGATGAGGATTCTCATTTGGGTGATTTCATCGAAGACAACACGATTGCCAGTCCCGTAGATTCGGCAACCGATGAAGGTCTCATGGAAGCAACCAAAGACGTGTTAGCAGGTCTTACAGCTAGAGAAGCCAAAGTCTTGCGTATGCGGTTTGGTATCGATATGAATACCGACCACACACTTGAAGAAGTGGGTAAGCAGTTTGATGTGACTCGAGAACGAATCCGTCAGATCGAAGCTAAAGCGCTTCGCAAGCTGCGCCACCCTACTCGCTCAGATTATCTGCGCAGCTTCCTCGATGAATAGCGTCCTCGAGAAGTAAACAATCGCATATTTACTAACCGGCAAGACATTCAATGTTTGCCGGTTTTTTTATGTCTATTCCTCTCTCGGACTTTCAGATGTACCCAGCGCCGCAACTAATGGCAGCTGAATACGAAGACAAGTGCCGCCATCGACATTTTCACCGTGTATCTCGCCGCCGATGCTATCCACTAATCGCCACGCAATGGCTAAGCCCAAACCGGAGCGCGCAGCCTTAACTTTGGTGGTGTAAAAAGGCTCAAAAACCCGATCGAGATACTTCGCATCGATGCCCCCGGCGTTGTCGATAATTTCGAGTTGATAGCCGCAGTCGACCAAGGATTCTCGAACCCAAACTTCAGGGTTAGGCGTGTCGCGCTCAGTAAAAGCATCGAGCGAATTACCTATTATGCTATGCAATAGCGTCTCAATGGCCGCGTGGTGTGCGTTGACGCATAGTGCCTGCGCATCGCTTTCGTAGTTAACCGTAGCACCCGCGGATTTAAACTGAGGGGCCATTTTCAACAGCGTGGCTTCCACCGCCGATGCAATATTCAATGGTGCCCATTCTTCTTGATGATTGCGAGCAAGGGCCTTCATACCCGCAATAATTTGAGACGCACGCTCTACCTGGGCATCAATGCGGTCGAGCTTTTCCATCGGACTAAACGAACTATCCACTTGCCAGGCCTTTGAACGTTTCAAATTTGCCGTCGCCATTCGGATAATATTAAGTGGTTGATTCAACTGGTGAGCTGCGCCAGTTGCAACTTCGCCTAAAGATGCCATCCGTGCTGATTCCGCCGCCGCATTTTGCGCATTCAGCAATAAAGAAATATCGGTAAACAGTATGACAAGCCCGCCGTGGTCTCGCTTAGAATCGATACTACCGGCGATTACACCGATAGACGCGAGGTAGCGCACTTGATCATCGCCATCGTTGCTGCTGGTAAAATTAATATCAAAATGAGGCCGCCCATGCGCCCATGCCTCGACAATGGAATGAGCGAAAAGCCGTTCTGCGTCCGGAAGATCCTCTCGCATGTCGATAGACTCACCAGCAAATACCTGCTGCCTCGCGGCGTCTAAAATTGGGGTAAACGCCAATCGAAGTGAGGCACCCATTTGACTAGACATCGCCGCATTGACCCGCATCTGCTGATCAATGACCACCATTGGTTCCTTTACCGCGGTGACGATCGCCCGCTGCTGGTTAAACAATCGCTTACGCTCCTCACTTATATCAGCGACCTGTTCGTGGATCTCCCGCATATGTGTGAGTAATTGCGTTAGCGCTTTGTCAGCCTCATCAAACTCAATAATGACGTCCTTTGGCACGGGGAGGTGAGGCGTCTGACGAAAATGGGGCTCCCATTGGGTTAGCTCAACAATAAATGCATTAGTCCGATTCCCGGCTGTAGCAATCCATTTTCGATATCCGATCTCTACCAGCAAGAAAAGCAGTAACGCTACCGATAGACCCCAAATACTCTCATCTAGTCCCGTATCGACGCTCTCCTCGAGAGCCACATGGACTACCAGGGCAGCTGACTTTTCTGGTAGGCGTCGAACCTCTCGAAATTGTCGCTCATATAAATGGTCGAGGGGTGTTTTAGGATCAAAAGCATCGGGGTACACAAAGCCATTCGACAGTGCGCTTGCAGCAGAAAGCGACACAAACTCCAGATGGAGTTCAAACGGCACACGCTTAGCTCTCGGCCTTGTGATAGACCTCACTTCCTCTATGACTATTTGTGAAGCGTATTCTGCGGCAGCTGGCGAATCTAACACTAACGCTGCCGACTTAGCCTCTAATGCCGCCTCGATAACTTCGCTTGCAAAACGTTGTGCGTCGCTCTTAACTAGCTGATCTCTTAAGAAAACCGATTCGGTGGTGAAAAAGAGTGCAGTCACTAAGATTGGGAACACTACTAGAACATAGAAAAATTCTTGGGTAAGCCGTCTCAGCGATAACGCTTTACGCTGCGGGAGAGAAAAATTCTGCGGCCATAGTCTAGACATTATCGCTGGACGCAGTGCCAGCACTTGCGCCAATAACGCGGGAGTTAGTTGGGAAATCATCATGGCGACAAGCACTAGAAATCCAGCATTCAGATCGCGGATGAAGAGCTCACTGTGGTAACTAACCGTAGCCGGAATAAGGAGCAGCCATGCCAAAAACAAGCCGGTTAAAATACTGTTTTTCTTAGTGATGTAAACAGTCATCACCACTACCATTAGCAACACTGTTGACGCTATAACGTTCCAATAACTCAGACCCGCAGTCGAAAAAAACCAAATAAGCGGAAGGGCAACTAAGAATGAGATTACAGCCGAGGGTATTCCGTATCGGATTAAGCAGATAAGAGGGAGCGCCAACCAAAGCTGTATGCCGATACCAAAGGTTGGATCAAGTCGGGGGACGTCCACCAAGAACGTCAGCAAGCCGCACGCAATGCCCGCTAGAACTGTACGACTTAGTGACGCTGTCGAACTGGAGTTATTGGCTGGCATTGGCCCTCCCTCTATCGCCGGCTAGGACGAGAGTTGCCGCACCATGGTTACGGATTGATAGTAACGCCAAAAAGAGCCCCTTGAGCTACAATTCGTTTGAGCATAGCCTAGATAAAATCATAAAAATAGACATCATCATGAAAGCAGACGGCCTAACGAGAGCCACTCTATCATCGAGCCTACTACTCACTTTATTGCTCGCTAATTTCTTGAGTGGATGCGGCGATTCTCAGCCGCCTAAACAAATCATTTCGGAGAATTTTGCCCACATAGATCATGACGCCAAGCCCCTATGGCTATCCAATTGCGCCAACTGTCATGGTGCTACAGGAGGCGGCAATGTCGATTTATCGGCGCCCGCCGTTACTGGCTTGCAAGCTTGGTATCTTGCACGCCAGCTTCATCATTTTAAAAATGGGATCCGAGGTACCCATGCGAAGGACGCTACTGGGGGGCAAATGGCGGAAGCCATCAAGAATCTCAACGAGGCAGAGCTTGACGGGCTAACGGAGCTAATGACCTTACTCCCGAGCACAGCGGCGCAAACTTTTCCCTCTGGCGATGAAGCCAGAGGAAAGGATTATCACAACAACCTCTGCTCGGCATGCCATGGATCTGACGGTAAAGGTAATGAAGCTTTGCAGGCACCTAGCCTCGCGGGGCTTAATGATTGGTATATCGTTAACCAATATGAAAAGTTCCGTTTGGGCATCCGAGGAAGTCATCCCGAAGACCACTACGGCGCTCAAATGGTGCGTTTTGCACCGGCTGTAAAAGACGCGGAGGTGGTAAGAGATATCGCCTATTACTTAACCACGCTGCCTATCGATACAGATCAGTAACCTATGCGATCTAGCATTTCCTGCGTAATAGCGAGCTTTGGCTTGGCGTTTTCGGCACTGAGCGGCGCACTCGAATTATCTGCGCATTGCCCACCCGCGATGCGAGTCGATGACAGCGGGCACTGTAAATTACACAGTCGCTATCAGAGTTATGCTTCACTCTATGATAAAGGGGTCGGCGGACTAAAAACGGGATTGCCTCCCTGGCGCGATGGCTTCACTGCCCAGCAAATTGATCTCGGCCGCCTTCTATTTTTTGATCCACTGCTATCGAGCAACCAGAAAGTTTCTTGCTCAAGCTGCCATGACCCGGCGTTAGGTTTTAGCGATGGCCGGCGCAAGAGTGTAGGAGTTACAGGCAAGCCAATAGCGCGTTCAGCACCGTCACTATGGAATGTCACGTTTATGCGGCGGCTCTTATGGGATGGCAGCAAACATACTTTAGAAGAGCAGATGCTTGGGCCTCTTTATTCCCCGGTAGAAATGGGGACGACGCCAGAAATGCTGTTGCGTAGGCTCCAAAGCAGTGAAGCCTACACCGCGTTATTTAATGAGGCGTTTGGTAGGCCGTCGCCCACGCTCGAGGATCTTTATTCCGCACTCGCGGCCTTTCAAAGCTCGTTGATATCGCTTAATAGCCGCTACGACCTGTATGCCCATGGCGTTGCCGGCGCACTCAGCGCGCGTGAAATAGACGGACTCAATGTCTTCCGCTCGTTTGTGGCACGCTGCGCCGAGTGCCACACACCGCCAACCTTCTCCAACCAGCAGATTGCGGTATTAGGCGTGCCCGAACGAGACGGCGACCCGCTTGATATTGGCGCACAAGCAACGACTGGAGATGCGTCCCAGCGCGCGGGCTTCCGAGTTCCATCGCTACGTAATAGCGCGCTGACCGCACCTTACATGCACGGGGGTAATTTCGATACTCTGCGGGAAACGGTTGCCTTTTACACGGGAGGCAGGGGCCATGCGGTTCCCGAAGGCGAAGATTTAAAATTGCATTGGCATATATGGACTCCAGAACTTACCGACCGAGAACTCGACGACCTCGTGTTATTTTTGAACGCGCTAACGGACCAAAGCTTTTTACCTGACATCCCCGACGAGCTACCTTCTGGGCTGCCTCCGGGGCGCGCGATAGCACCACAAGCCCGCGCACAAAGCCGCATAGTAGTAGGAGATTAGATAATGAATAGCTCACTAAAGTTCGCCACGCTGGCCTTTGCCTTTTTCAGTGCCGTCGCCGGGGCTAAAACTCTCGAAGTAAGAGCGGGCGAATCGATACAAGATGCTATTAAGGGTGCGAGCCCAGGCGATACGGTCTTAGTACACCCCGGTATCTATGAGGAAACGGTCTACATTGATAAAGATGATATTACGCTGAGGGGGGTCATAGAAGACGGCGAGTGGCCCAACCTGGAAGGGAACAAGCAGCTTAATGATGCCATTTTGTATTCGGGCAACGGCTTCAGCGTAGAGTGGTTCAAGATAACGAACTACAAAGGCAATGCCATCATGGGGCAGGCAGGTAACAACTTCTCTATTCGCAATAACTGGATTATCGACACTGGCGTTTACGGAATTTTCCCTGAGTTTGGCGAGAACGGTTTAATTGAAAATAATGTACTCAGCGGCATCGAAGATGCGGCTATTTATGTCGGCATGAGCGACCACATTGACGTGCGCAACAATCGCGTCTTCGACAATGTAGCCGGGATTGAAATTGAAAACTCTCGACACGCGCTCGTAGAGGGTAACATCGCTCACAACAATACCGGCGGGATTCTCGTGTTTATCACGCCCGGGCTACCGATCAAGACATCGTACGACGCCATTATTCGACGCAACACGATAATCAATAACAATACGCCCAATTTCGCCATTCCCGGCTCACTGGTATCTAACATCCCTGCAGGAACGGGCATGCTCATACTGGCCTCCGATGATGTAATCATCGAGGACAACATTATTACCGGCAATAACACAGCGGGAATAATTGTTACCAGTCAGGACTTCGCCACCGATGTCGCCGGCGACTCCGAGTCAGACCCCAATCCAGACCGCATCCAGATTCGCGACAATGTGATGTATGACAACGGCAACGACCCAGTCACCGATGTTAAAGCGTTAATGCTGACCCAATTTTCGACAAAGGGACCCGATATTCTCGCGTACAAGTCGGCGGCTGATGCGGAGCGAGGCAGCTGTGTTAGCCAGAAAACTGCTTACCGCACCTTTGGTCTGGGAGACTGGACCGAGTGTGATCGCGCTACAGTGCGTGCCGCCGATGCGGTTGCAAGCGCTACACCACCCGACAGCACGTCGCGCGCAGTAGCGAGCAAAATGCTGTCCGAGCCAGCAGCGCCTCGCCTAATTACCGTAGATGCCAACGGAGCAGAATTGGTTTATCAAGGTATATGCGCCGGCTGTCACACCCTGAACGTACGCATGATCGGACCACCCGTGCTCGCGATTCAAGCGCAATATGGCGATGATGCCGAAGCGCTAGCGCGCTACATTGCCACGCCAGAAAAAAAGCGGCCTGACTTCCCTACTATGCCTCCGCAGGATCACCTGTCAGAGGCCATGCGCATAGAGGTAGCGCGTTATATGTTGTCACTCAGCGGGGGCTAACTCGACGGGAAAGCTCACCGTGGCAGTAACGCCTGTTGAATCGCTGGCCAAGGTCAGCGTGCCTCCCAGCTCAGCTGCAATTTCGTGACAGATGGTTAGCCCCATACCGGGGTGGCTACCGTCATCCGCCTCCGTAACAAACGGAGCATGCACTAGAGCAATCCTTTCAGGGTCAATACCGCCTGCGTTGTCACTGACCACAAGGGTGAAGCTATTACCCTGAACGGTTTCAATAACGTTGATAACGCGGGCCTCTGCCGGTTCGCTCTCACCGGTGATATCAAACACCACTGGGCCTTGGCGCATAAACGCATCCACTGCATTCTCGACTAAGTTAAAGACGACCTCCTGCAGCGCGGTGGGTACCGCCTGCACCTCACACATTATGTCGGTCGGCTGATAATCTAACTCTGCATCTGCTGCTGAAAACCGCTTCGCCAACAATTCTAAAGCGACACCAATGGACTCGCTTGGTTTAATGGGAGTTTTCGACTGAGATGCCGTTGGTGAAAAGGCTTTCATACCACCGGTAAGGCGGGCCGCTCGCGCAATCTGATCATCGATACGCGCAAGCTTTTCTAAGGCGACGTCGGGGTCTAAGCTATTCTTTTCGATTGCACGCTTTAAGTTATATGCCGCCATACGAATAACATTGAGCGGCTGATTCAACTCGTGGGCGGCACCGGCGGCAACTTTTCCCACACCCGCTAGGCGTGCGGAATACTTTAATCGCCGAGCCAGCTCATTGACGTCCGGGTCACTGTCAGTCATAGGGATTGGCCTTTTTTCACATGACGATTATGGATAGACGCGATTATTAGAGCGCGCGCATCCACACGGGTATGATTGACTTGCATGTGCCGCTCTCCTGAGTATTAATAACGCCTGCAATATGCTCACCAGCGTAGCACCACTAGCGACCCGGTAACATGGCTGCTTAGGTAATGCGATAAATCTCCCACAAATAAACACAGTAAGGACTCACATGGA
>CAJQLP010000208.1 GCA_905479205.1 uncultured Luminiphilus sp. | reverse complement strand
ATCGATAGTGCCAAAGACACACCCAGGGCTGTACCGAAAAGAGTCCCCACACCACCGAGGACGACGCCCTGACCCATAAAGAGCCACATAATCTGTCCAGACGATAAACCCATATGGTGGCCGGCGAGCTCTCTGTACTCGAGACGGAACGTTTTTCCGTTGTATTGGGTGCCACCCTTGGAAGACTGCTGGGGGTGAACGTGGGTGACACGGTTTCCGTAACGCTGCCCACTTTGGCTGTTACGCCACTCGGTGTGTTTCCTCGCACCAAACAGCTCGTTGTACGAGGCTTTTTTACAGTCGGAGCAGACCTCGATGTAAAGCAAGCTTATGTCTCTCTCGACACCGCTAGACGCTTGTTTTCGCGGGCAGGTGTTGATGGCCTGCAGCTTCACTTTCAACACAGCAGCCAAAGCGATGCCGCCTCTCGAGTATTAAAGCGTCACCTGGGTCCGGAATTTCGAGTCACCGATTGGCGTGCCACACAGGGCTCGTTGTTCACAGCGGTTCGTATGGAGAAAATTACAGTAGCTACTTTATTGCTTGCCGTTGTCATGGTGGCCGCGTTTAACATTGTGTCTACGCTCACGATGTCCGTTACGGAAAAACGCTCGGATATCGCCGTGCTTCGGATCATGGGTTTATCGTCTGGACAGATTATGTGGCTCTTTATGGGTCAGGGCGTCGTCCTCGGTGGTGTGGGGACTCTTTTCGGTACAGCCCTGGGTGTGTCTTTGGCACTATCGATTAGTGATATCGTCGTTTGGGCGGAACAATTAAGCGGCACACCTATTTTCGATCCGAGGGTTTATTACATCGAGCGGTTGCCTTCGTTGCTGCAGTGGTCCGATGTGTTCGCCACGGGGGCAGTGGCGATGCTACTGAGCCTTATGGCGACGGCTTATCCGGCTTGGCGCGCATCAAAAATTCATCCCGTTGAGGTTCTCAATCATGTCTGAGCCAATACTTGCTTGCCGAAATTTATCTAAGAGTTATCGCGACGGTGAGAAAACCGTAAACGTGCTTACAAGCTTGAATTTTTCCCTGCTGGCAGGCGAGTCCGTTGCCATTGTTGGACGCTCAGGATCAGGAAAGTCCACATTGCTCAATTTACTTGGCGGCCTCGATGTTCCCAGTAGCGGTAGCGTTTCGGTTTCAGGTCGGGAGATGGCTTTGATGACTGAGAACGAGCGCTGCGACTGGCGGAATCAGCAGCTCGGTTTTGTCTTTCAATTTCATCACCTGCTCCCGGAGTTTACTGCGGTAGAGGCGGTAGCAATGCCGGCGCGCATTGCCGGCCTCGATCGTGATAAGGCGATTGAGAAAGCAGCATCGCTGCTTGCCCAAGTTGGGCTTGAAGAGCGTTTGCACCATCGACCGAACGCTTTGTCGGGAGGAGAGCGGCAGCGAGTTGCGATTGCGAGAGCGCTCGTCAATCGCCCTAGCTGTGTCCTGATGGATGAGCCTACCGGTAATCTTGACCCTGAATCTGCTGAGCAAGTGCTGGATTTAATGGTGTCATTAGAGCGTGAGGATACGGCCTTCGTCGTTGTGACCCATGACATGCGCATTGCACAACGTATGAATCGCGTGATGACTCTTACGCGAGGTGCTCTGTTGTTGTCATGAGTATGCCTTGGTCCCAGCGATTTGAATTTGCAAGGCGCCAGACCCTTGATCGAGGTCGTGGGTTATCCGGTTTTTTATCGCGCCTGTCCGTACTGGGTTTGATTCTAGCTGTAGCCGTGCTGCTGGCTGTGTCCAGCGTGATGAATGGTTTTGAGCGAGAACTCGAGCAGCGAATTTTGCGTCTTGTTCCACACATCACCATTAAAGGCTTTGCCGGAACACAAGAATGGCAATCCTTGCGCGATGAGCTCACTGAGTCATTACCGGTGACCCAAGCGGCACTTTTTCATGAGCGGGATATTCTCATCGTCCGCGGTAACCGTGTGTCTCCTGCGCTTCTTCTGGGCCTTGAGGCCAGCGAGATGGGGCGATGGCGGGTATTGGTAGACAACGATTTTGGGGTCTTGAAGGCCGGTCAAGTATTGGTTGGCCAAGCCCTCGCAGAGAAACTGTCAATCGACGTGGGTGCCAAGCTCCGAATCATTACGCCTCAAGATGATCGAGGAAGCGGTCAGCAGCAGCAACCTACGACAATGACTGCTGATGTCGTCGGCTTGGTAAGATCGGGCACGGAGCTCGATGAGGGGCTCATGCTGGGAACGTTTAGTTATGTTGCAACGGCGACCGGTGCTACCGCTGTGCCCAATGGCCTTGCGCTCCAGCTGGACGACTTGTTCGAGGCGTCTGCAATGCGCTGGCAGTTGTCTCGCACACTACCTAACCGTTTTTATGCCAGTGATTGGACCGCGGAGCAGGGGAATCTTTACAGCGCCATTCAGCTCTCGAGGGACCTGGTTACGTTACTGCTGCTATCGATCATCGCTGTGGCCGCCTTTAATGTGGTCTCCTCACTCGTACTGGTCGTCAAAGATCGTCAAGGAGCAATAGTCATGTTGCGCTCAATGGGCGCAAGTACCGGTGATATTGCGAGTATCTACCTGCTGCAAGGCGGGCTGATAGGTGTGTTAGGCGCGTCGATTGGTTTGCTAATGGGGACTGGGCTCGCGCTTTTGGCGCCGCGCGTCGCACAGGGCTTAGAGATGATTTTTGATATTCAGCTGTTATCGACGGATGTCTACCCGTTATCTTTCTTGCCCGTAGATGTCCGAGCAGAAGACGCTCTTTTACTCTGGTGCGTGTCGGTCTGTCTCTGTGTCATCGCAGCACTTTTGCCCGCCCGCCGCGCGGCGTCACTGCCTGTCGCCGAAATACTGGCAAATCACACCCGCTAGCGAGGGTGGTTAGGTTTGAGCGAGGTTCGTTGCGTTATTAGTAAGCAGCGTTAGGTTTTACGTCGCAAACGCCGTCGATGCCAATCGCGGCTGACGCGCCATCGCCATAGGGCGCTAATAAAAAGATACCCCATCGCTCCAACACTGATACCGAGAACGGTACAGCCAAGTAAAAACGGCGCCCAGATAGCACCGAGACTGTCTCGTAGCCACTCCCAACTAATAGCAAATTCAACGTCGATTATCGGTGTATTTAGGAGCTGAGCACCCAGTTTATAAGCCGCATAATAAATCACGGGCATGGTAAGTGGGTTAGTAACGAAAATCAGCGTCACACTTAGCGGCAAGTTCGCTTTGAGGCGGACGGCGAGTAGGACTGCAATAAAAATCTGTCCGGGTACTGGGATCATTGCACAGGACAAGCCGATGGCAAAAGCCATGGCTGTGGACGTGCGATTGATGTGCCATAAATTTGGCTCATAGATCCAGTCGCCCAGGGAGCGAAGCGACCTCATCTGTCGCACTTTCTCGGGAGAAAGTGCCAGACGCCTGAATAATTTTCTTGGCATACCCTGATTTAAGTCTCGGTAAGTAACAACTGGTCAATCCTAACCATTATTGGTTGTATCAATGCACCGCTGTGGTTTGTTTCACCGAGCTTTGCTTGACTCTATCGGTCTATATCGACGGTGAGTAAAGTATGACGCTTAATGTCCATGCCGGCCATTAAACAACGGCAACTATTTGGCACCGCGGCCCGGATGGCGTTCATTATAGGCCTCGTAGCCCCGCTATTTTCACCGATAACGCCATGGTTATTAAGCCCTTTTGCACTGGCACTTTTACCGCTTGTCTATTTTCGTTTTGTGGGTAGTCCGTATCGGTCTTACGCCTACACGTACCAAGGCTTACTTCAATGGTTATTGGTCGGGTGCATATTCAGCGGCACTGGGATTTTCTACTGGCACACACAAACCCTGCCTGACAGCTGTTCTCGACACTCAGCGCATTTGACGGGTCAGGTAGTCAGTTTTCCGCGCAGTGTGACGATGCCCGATGGTCGTACGCGTCAATCGTTCACTATTGAATCTGACGAGCAAGAGGAAAGCATTTGTGCTGGAGCAAGGAGTTTACAACTGAGCTATTGGTCCCACGAACCGACTATTAAGATCGGCGATCATGTGGCGCTGGACGCGATATTGCGACCAGTACCCAGTCAGTGGAACGAGGGGCAATTACCGGATCAGGCACGTGCTGCAGCATCTGCCATTCATGGTCATGCGACCGTGCGATCAGTGCGTATCGTTGATTCAGCCAGTTCCCAAAGCCTAGCCTACTGGCGTCTTAGTGTGGCTGATCGGATTGCCTCGTTATTAGAGCCGTCGCGTGTCAAAGGGATTTTTGCTGCACTACTCGTTGGATCTTCAGCTGATATAACCACCGATGACTGGCATCGATTCCGCGTGTTGGGGCTCAGCCATGTGCTGGTTATTAGCGGCCT
>CAJQLP010000207.1 GCA_905479205.1 uncultured Luminiphilus sp. | reverse complement strand
AAATACCCGATTGACCAGCCCAGCCGCCAATGCCTCATCAGGCATCATCAATCGTCCCGTATATGCTAACTCGCGCACCAATCCCTCGCTGATTAAGCTGGGGAGATTCTGCAAGGTGCCTACATCGGCAACAATGCCGATATCGATTTCCTTCACACAAAACTTTGCAGTGGCGTCCACGTAACGCATATCAGCATAGCACGTCATATCGATGGCACCGCCGACAACAGCGCCGTGCATGGCGGCCAGAACAGGCTTACGGCAATCTCTCAGTGCTTTAATATTTTGCTGTAGCTGCCGCACATGCGTCACAAACATCTCACTCGCACGCGCAGGATCCTTGTGCTCAAACAAAATGTCCTGAAACATACTCAAGTCAATACCTGCGCAAAAATGCTTGCCAGCGCCGGATAAAATAACGACGCGCACATTAGAACAACTGTCCGCCCACTCAAATGCTTGCTGGATTTCCACCCACATCTCGGCGTTCATCGCATTCGCGCTCTCAGGGCGATTTAGCTGAACGTCTAAAATATTATCGGACAAAATCAGATTTAATGTGGAAAATGCAGGCACTTCGCTCATTAATAACTCCTCTCGTTTTTGAACACATCGTGCCGGTAAAGCAAGGCATTCATTATTTTAAAATCTAGCAGCGTTGCACTTTTTAAAAGCGCGAGGCTTCATAGGGCATCGAATAAAACTAAAACTGACTGACGTATTCTGCACTCGACACTTCAGGCAACGGTTTCGCATCTCCCGCTCGAGTACCAATATATAAAAAGCCAATAACTTCATCTGCGGGTGCACCGCCAAGTGCCGAAATCACTAATGGCTCACGCGCATAAGTACCGGTTCGCCATACACACCCATAGCCTAGGGCATCAGCCGCTAGCGACATGCCATAGAGTGCGGCTGACACAGCGGCGACCTGCTCGACTCGTGGTATTTTCGGGTGATCTTGATATTTGAGCAAGCCGGCAATAATTAGCGGTGCACGGAGTGGCGCGGCACGCGCCTTATCGACCTGCGCCTGCGGGGTCTCCGGGTTACTAAGCAGTAAAGTCTCCGCAAACAGGTCTCCAAGCCGCTGCCGGGCATCATTTGTTACCGTTACGAAACGCCAGGGACGCAGATGGCCATGGTCTGGGGCGCGCAGGCCGGCACTGAGAATTTTATCCAGCTCACTGGCACTAGGTCCGGGAGACTGCACGCGAGGATGAGCATTACGCGTTGTTAGCGCATCGATAATCGACATGAATAAATCCTGCGGGTAATGTATCAAGATCCGAAGGATAGCAAGTCCTAAGCCTTATGGGTTCAATTAAGCGACCAACCTTGGGGCATTTGAGTCGCAAGATCGATTGTTTGCTCCCCTAGCGTTAAGGTTTTTTCGGTGAGGCTCACCGCGTCTGGTTCAACAACGCCCTCGTTGAACACGTAGGTAGGAACCCAAGACCCAGCTAAGCGCTCAGACTCAATCGCCTGGCGTTCGCACTGAACACTTTCAGCACTCCCTCGCCACTTTGTCATAGCGGTGTTGCCATGATGCGCATTGAGAAGCTCAAGAGTCGATGATGGGCTAAGCAGTACCGCCGTCGCATTATTACCGCCAAATCCCTTGCTATTTACCAGTGAGTAATCGGGCACGTCAGCGGCGGTGGTCTCCAGAACAAATTTGAGTCGCTCGCTAGACACGTCATCTGCGATGCCATCGATAGTGTTAATTGCAGGAAGTAAACCCGTTTCCCAAATACCGAGAGCTGCCGACAATTGATCGCCTGCCGCCGCGCCCAGTGAATGCCCAATGTGGCTTTTAATCGCGACCACAGACCACTGATCAACGCCAAAAGCCTGTGCCACCCGGCTGAAAATCTCTGACTCAGTAACACGGTTCTGTGGGGTGCCTGTTCCATGCGCCTGAATCATGCCCCCCGCGCGCATACGTTGTTCACCCACAATGGCTTGAGCCGCTGCCGCGGCCCGAGCGACAGTAATAAAATTCCCCGCTCCGGGTCCCGTAATCGATTTCTTGGCGCCATCAGCATGAACAAAAACATCGGGCACGGCTGCCAGTATCGGCGCTCCCAACTCAAGCGCGAGCGCATCATCCATTAACACAACTGTCTGCGCAGACTCAGCCATGGTGAAACCACAATTTTCGCCAAAAGGCCGGCAGGCGCGACGCGCGTCGATAGCTTGTTCGGAGGACAACCCATCTAACTGGCGCAAGGCCTTGTCAGTAGCCAGTGCCCCCATTGCAATATAGCCCTCCATGATTTCGGGCAAAATCGGGGCCTCGGCTGCTCCAATAATGGCAACCCGAGCACGCCCAGAGCGAATGTCATGAACACCACGCTGCAAGTTATATAGAAACGTTGCGCATGCGCCTACCGCAGGTCCCGTTTGACCCATTGAGCGCAGTACATAGGCGTTTAGAAAATCGCCCGGCATTTCGGCAAAACCCAGCGGGCACTGCTTAGACGTTGCTTTTTTCCCAAGCGCTCGCGCTTGGAGCATGCCCCCGGTACCTGCGTCATCAAGCTGCCCCATGGAGCTACTCATGTAGACGCTCACCGCATCAGGCGCTACCCGGTGAATAACGTCTGACCAGTCGATGCCAAGATCGGCCAGCGCATCGGAAGCGGCAAAAACACTCATTTGTAAACCACGAGGATGGTTTCGTGAGGGATAAATGGCCCCCGGATCAAATCCTGTCGGCAACTGCCCCGCTACACTCACTTCAAATGATCGACTTCCAGGAAGCAGAATCTCAGTGTCTTTATTAATCGCTATCTGCACACGGCGTCCGTCGCCTTGCACGGGGCGATGCTGAGGATTGATACCGTCAACGTATTGCGTCGCAGATACAGTCCCAGTGGCGTCGCCGCCTAAAGTAACTCTGCGAGCAAACGGCACTGCGGCGGGGTCAAAATGCGAGGATTCAATACCTCGTATCAAGGTGCCATTAAGTTGCTCCTGCCGGTCCGCATTTTCCATTAATTGTGCAAGAGATGAGTGGGTTAAATCGCGCTGCTGTGCAGACAGTCCGTCGACAACAAGCCGCTTAAAGTTGTGTCGATGCGAGCTGCGTCCGGCGCTGTTAATCCCTCCGGCGGCAACAATAATAGGCAGGCCCAACATCAATAACTTCTCCAACGCTTTGAAATTTGATTCGCGGCATTGTATGGGCACAAAAAATCTATACTATGTAAATCCAGACAAAATTTATGAGTATTTAGCCACAGTGCCCGGGCCAATCAAAAAAAAACACATCAATATTGTGAGCCTAGCGCACCCGAGGATGCTGGCCACCTCAATGACTCTCCCAGTAGAAATACTGCGTGCGGCAGCACAGGCGAGCCATACTCGACCTAGGCAGTCAGTGTCTCTGCACGTAATGGCGAAAGAGCCAGGTAACATTGAGCTAGCCAATGGTTTGTCGATAGCAAGCCAAGGTTTTGATCCCGACGTTAGCGCCGACATACTGCTGATACCAGCGATATGGCGCAATCCACATCGGGTATTGAAAGAAGAGCGGTGGCAACTCGACCTGATCACGACTGCAGCGGCACGTGGAACCACGATTTGCAGTGTTGGGACCGGTAGTTATTTACTCGCAGAAACCGGCCTCCTCGACAACCGGGTCGCTACCACCCACTGGCATTGGTTCGACGATTTCTCGGCCCATTTCCCACTCGTTAAACTACGACGAGATCGACTCATTACACAAAGCAACGGACTATTTTGCGTAGGCTCAGTGAACTCCATTGCCGATCTGATGGTGTACCTCGCCACAACGCTCTTCTCACTAAAAAGTGCACTCGCCATCGAAAATCAGTTCTCGCCCGAAATTCGACGTCGATTTACGCCGCATGAACTGGGCGAACTGGGTGAAAGTCATGACGATGAAAAGATTCTTGATGCTCAAATTTATCTGCAAAATAATTTCAAAGATCGCTTAGATTTAAACGCACTCTCTCGGCTCGTCGAACTGAATCCACGCACTTTTAACCGACGATTTAAGGCTGCACTAGGCGTGAGCCCAAGCAGCTACATCAACAATCTCAGAATGGAAGAAGCGAAGGGGCTACTGCACCATAGCAATTTGCCAATTGCAGAAATTGGGTGGGCAGTGGGAATGCAAGACTCATCACATTTTGCGCAGTGCTTTCGCCTTCATGCAGGGGTCAGCCCACGGCAATTCCGCGAAGCTGTTCGGGGAAAATCTTTTTCTATATAGCCCGTACGAACATTGAGCCGCTGGACGGCCTGTGGCTAAATGCGTCTCCCAATCTTTCTTGAATATCCATGGAGACTGAAAATGAGTGACTCGATCTATATCGTAGGCGGAGCCCGCACGCCTATGGGTGGACTGCTTGGCGATCTAGCCGACGTCGCCGCCACCGAACTTGGCTCAATAGCCATCGGGGCTGCACTTGATCGCACTGGAGTAGCGGCCGACTCTGTCGACGAAGTCTTTATGGGCTGCGTATTACCGGCGGGTTTAAAGCAGTGCCCAGCGAGACAGGCTATGCTCGGCGCAGGCATTCCCAGCAGCACGGGTGCAGTAACCGTTAACAAAGCGTGTGGCAGTGGCATGCAGGCCGCAATTTATGCGATCGACAGTATCAAGGCGGGAACGAATCAAGTCGTGATCGCCGGTGGTCTTGAAAGCATGACTAACGCACCTCAAATCCTCCCTAGCGGCCGCAAAGGCGTTCGTTTAGGGCACGCAAAAATATATGACCACATGTTTCTCGATGGTCTTGAAGATGCTTACACAGGCGGGCCAATGGGTGGCTTTGCTCAAAGCACCGCCGACGAGCACGGCATTACTCGAGAGGAAATGGACGCGTTTGCCATTGAGAGCCTTACCCGAGCCAAGGCTGCCATCGACACAGGCAAACTGCATGCTGAAATCGCGCCTGTCACCGTTAAAACTCGCAAAGGCGAACATCAGGTAACCGATGATGAGCAGCCACACAAAGGCAACGCAGAAAAAATCCCAAGCCTCCGCCCCGCCTTTGCAAAAGACGGAACGATTACCGCCGCAAATTCCAGCTCTATCTCTGACGGAGCCAGCGCGTTAATCATCGCCGGCGAAGCGGCGATCACCCAACACAACCTAACCCCTATGGCGCGCATCGTTGCACACAGCCGATTCAGCAGAGCACCTGAAGAATTCACTCTCGCACCCGTTGGCGCCATTGAAGCCTTGCTTGCCAAAACGGGCTGGGGCGTAGCAGACGTCGACCTGTGGGAAATCAACGAGGCATTCGCTATGGTAACCATGCTGTCGATGCGTGCGTTCGACCTTGACCATGCAAAGGTCAACGTTCATGGCGGCGCTTGCGCCCAAGGCCACCCCATTGGCTCAACAGGCTCACGTATCATCGTGACCCTAATGCACGCGCTAAAGCAATACGGTAAGCAGCGTGGCGTGGCTGCACTGTGTATCGGTGGCGGCGAAGCAACCGCGGTTGCCATTGAAATGATCAGCTGAGGAAAATACTGTGAGCCTGGCTTCTGTACCCGAAATACTCGATGACATTCGCGCTGGACGTATGGTCATCCTCATGGACGATGAAGATCGTGAAAATGAAGGTGACCTGATCATTGCGGCTGAAAAAGTCACGCCTGAAATTATTAATTTTATGGCGACGGAAGCCTGTGGCCTGATCTGCATGCCCATTACCGAAGAGCGCGCTCGGCAATTGCGTATCCCACTTATGGTCCGCGACAACCGCTCACAACACGAAACAAACTTTACCGTGTCCATCGATGCTGCCGACCAAGTGGGCCCTGGCATCAGCGCCTCGCAACGAGCACACACCATCCTGAAAGCGGTCGAGCGCGATGCAACACCAAGCGATATCCGCCAACCCGGACATATTTTTCCGCTCGTCGCTAAAGCAGGCGGTGTTCTAAAGCGCGCAGGCCACACAGAAGCCGGCGTAGATTTAGCACGCATGGCTGGGCTCGCGCCTGCGGCAGTGATTATTGAGATCATGAATGCCGACGGCACTATGGCACGCCGACCCGAGCTCGAAGTGTTCGCCGAGACGCATGGCTTGAAGATGGGCACCATTGCCGATCTAATTGAATACCGCTCTATCCACGAGCAATCAATTCAATTCGAACAAAGCCATACGGTACACACCGAATGGGGGCGATTTACCCTACATACTTTCCGTGACTTAATTGACGAGACCGCGCACTTCGCACTCCAACGTGGAGAGATCGATAGTGACAAACCGCTACCAGTCAGAGTTCAGCCAATAAACATGCTGAGAGATGTTCTGGGAACACAGCTTGAATCCGGCCGGATAGGCTGGTCATATCGATCGGCCATGGCGCACATTGCCAGCATAGATCGAGGCGTCTTAGTCCTGGTAGGCCAACACCAGGCGGCGCCGCAGTTGCTCGACGAAGTCCACCAATTCCTTCAGACCAGCAGCCCACCCCCCCAGCCACAGAATTACCGACTCATAGGAACGGGCGCGCAAATACTGAAGCATTTAGGTGTAGGGCAGATGCAGTTGCTGTCAGCACCCCTTCGATTTAATGCGCTATCAGGCTTCAATCTAGAAGTTTCGGAATTTATTACTGAACCCCACCCATAAGAGCTTTAAGGCTTATTAAGAGTGCCAGGTCAGAAAACTCTCCAACGGTGCGCGTTCAGTAATGGCGCCGTTAACGGGATCGTCCCAATCAGGGTAGCCAAACGATAGACCCCACAGCAGTATTTGATCGTCACCAATACCTAGTTTTGGCTTGATCGTGTTAGCCATAAAACCCAAGGCAGTCTGTGGACAGGAACCCAAACCGTTGGCGGCCAAACCCAACATGAAATTTTGCGCAAACATCCCTAAATCACAGGCTTCGCGTAACGAAAAATTAGCTGGCAGACTAAAAAAGCAAACGGCGGGAGCGCCGAAAAATCGGAAGTTGTTCAAAAACCAAGCCTGTCGCGTAGCCTTCTCTTCTCGAGGAATACCAAGAGCATCGTACAGTGTTGCCGCTGAAGCGTACTGACGATCTCGGTAGACACCTTCATAGACTCCATCATAGGGATAATCGGGCGCCATATCGCCAGTTATAAACTTCTCGGGCAACTCCGCGCGTAACTCCTCGAGCTGTTCGCCCGTCACAATATGCGCCAACCAAGGCTGAGTATTACAATTACTGGGAGCGCGTGCAGCGCTTTGAACAATTTGCTCGATGTGAGATCGGGATACAGGATCGGTCTTGAATGCCCGAATTGATCGACGTCCCTCAGCAATCTGAGTAAACGCCTCTCCTAACGACGACGAATTCGACAAAATACACTCCTTAATTATTGAACTGCGGGCTGCTCTTAAAGCCCACAGGCTTAAACTAGCGACTGTAAAACTTGCACCAGCTTCTGGGGATTATAGTAGGGTGCGCTGTCGTCGCTTATCAGCGCGACATCAACCAGTTCAATGCCCAGCTTTGCTAATTCAGCCGCCGGAATCGCCGAAGGGTAGCACCCTCTCGAGCTATCGACCACGATGTAGTCTATAAGAGATGCTACCTTGACGGCGATATCATCGCGCCGCAATGCCTTAATCAAAGTGAGCACTAATGCCTCGAAGTTCATACCGAGTTGCTCAGGATCTTTGCCCAAATTAGGAATAAAGACTTTCTTCCCTTTGCTCGCAGCGACAGCGTCTCCCACACCCAATGGAATGAGAGTCGCTAGCAAGCTTGAGTAGAAGCTACCGGGCGCGAAGCAAAGAAGCTCAGCTGCGCGAATTTCTTGGGCATTCCTATCATCCAAATACAGATCTATGGGCGCCGCTATCATTGAGTCGGCACTGAGAAAAATCGAACGCACTGGCGACTCAATAGGAGGCGTTTCTTTACCTGTTAATCGATGCTGCTCGGCCACCAGCCGACCATTATTTAGGTACGCAAAAAGGTGCGCGCTGTCATTAACAATCGCTCGAACCTCACCTCTCGCAGCGACTATTGTCGCAAACAGCGCAAGCGCCCTATCAAGATTGCAACTGCTGTTAAGATAACTGCCTGCGATAACCAAATTTCCTATTGAAGCACCCTGTAGATCTATCGAGTCGGGCAGCTGCTTAACAATATGCTGTAGCTGTTCGCTAATCACCAGCGCGATTGCGTGGGGTATCTCTTCGGTAAGCACATGATCGAGCCGAGACATCTGCTCTAGCTCCAACCTCAAGGCCTCGGCAGCTCCCGAGGGCGGCAGTCGGTGTTCTAGCAAACGTGCAATCGCGGCATATCCGGGAATAGAGTCGTCAGCTATCGCCATTAGCCGGTTGCGTAAATCGCCAATGGCGGGCATATCAAAAGCATTGCGTAGTGCGGCAGTACTACCTCCGCTGTCAAATGGCGACATGAAATGTAAACAGCGACGGTTTTTAGTGGCTATTTCGCGAGCCACATCATTGGCAGCCGAACCACCGGAAAAAAGTACTATGCGCTTATTCTCAAAAGCCGACCTGGTTACTTCACTCAACGCGCGGCGCTCTTTCTACGGTTCACAGATTGTACGCTGATCAAAATACCGGTCATTGCAGCCAAGGACTTCGACCCTGAATAAGCTGAGACTGATGTCTTAGCGACCAGTCCGAACTTAACTGCCGAGCGGAAGCGCCCTTCTGTGCAGACGACGTTACAGCACAACTCCCCGAGTTGAGCCAGTTAACCGCTGTTCTGAGTGACGCCTCTTCAGGGTCGTGAAACTCCCTCGTAATGTCATCCGCCGCGGGGCAAAGAGTAAAACGGCCCGTATCAACAAGCCCCGTGTAGTAGCCACCCTGCCCTTCGCCATTAAGCGTTTCAAACGCAACTAAGCGCAGTCGATTCTCACAGCCAGTCTGATCGAACGCATATTGCCCGACGGCCTTGCCGAAAGTGTCACTTCCCACTAAAACGGTATCGACGTAGGGTGACACCGCATTAATGACCAACTCGCTCGCCGACGCCGTACCCTCAGTAACAATGAAGGCCATTCGGCGCGGACTTAGGGCGACATCAGGCACCTCGAACTTCACTGAAACGTTTTCAGATGTTCGCTTATCGTTATGAGAGATCCGATAACTATCGTCACCTTCCCCCAACTCTCCTGCAAAAATATTGAGTAGTTGCTCTGCCACAGATAACAATCCACCGCCGTTGTAGCGCAGATCAATGATGAGGTCGGTCACGTTCGCATCCCGAAAGGTACGCGCCATTTCCACAAGCAAGGGCTCAGCGTCAGTGATAAACGACCTAAAGTGAAGGTAGCCAATGGGGTCCATACCAGCCCGACTCAAAAGCAACGGCTGACCAGCAAACGGGGGCGTAGAAAGCTCACGCTTTAATAACGCCACTTCAAAGACGTCGTCCTCCCGTTCAACTTTGAAGCGGCGCTCAACGCCCACCTCATTGTCCCCAAACACCTCTAGCGTGGTCGCATCACGTGCGCCTAGCTCAGCAATGGTTTCAAACTCGTCGCCTATGGCTATAGCCAATACTTTATCGCCGCGACGTAAATCAGCATCCCCCGCCGGACTTCCCTCCAGAACATCAGAAAAGCGGAAAGCGTTATTGGCATCAAAACCGTATCGGAATCCAAAACCTATGTAAGCACCGGAACTCAGCGAGGCCTGATCCGCGGCAGCTGTCGTAAGGTATGAAAATCCGGGGTCGCGGCCATCAACGGCTAAAGGTGCAGTGAGAGCCTGAAGATAACTGTTCGGATCGTCATAGTCTGCGGCGTTGACATCAGCCAACTCGCCGTACCAGAGATACCAATCATCGATGACGTCGTCGATAAAACGTTTTTGTGACGCAACATCACAACTCGCTACCTCCTCGACAGGTGTGGAATTTGAGCTGGGCGTCGAGCTGCCTCCGCCACCACCACCGCAGCCACCTAAAGTCACAAGCAATAGCAACAACCAAGCCGTCGGCGCCGACCAGGTGCTTCTCATTTTGCAATTATTAATTATCATTTTGCTAGAAATAGCTCCAAATGCATTTTATAGTTTGATAGATTATAGACAAGCGTATCGTATAGGAAGAGGGATATGGCACACATTAGACAAGCCCCAAACCCACCACGCGAAAAGCGCGGCCAACAGCTCCGCATACCGCATAACTACGAGACGCTCTTAACTGATGAGCAACGTCGTCGAGTGGATGCGTGCAAAAATTTTGGTTGGGAGCTGCAATTTATCCGACGACCATTATTCCTTTCACCTACCGTTGTAATGATTGACGCCAGCGACACTGAAACCTGGGAAATCACGGAAGATGGTGCGCTAGCGCCGTTCAACGATATTCGACATTAACCGTATTTGCCCCTCGCCACACGATGGTATGCTGACCCCTACTTTTTAAATGAGTGATTTCTCTTTGGAAGCAACTGTTTTTCGAGCGCTTACACTGGATGGCAAGGGTGGTCTCGCCATGTCAGGCAATAAGGATGCCGCATCATTTATGCGCCGCGACACGCCGAACTGGATTCACCTACGCGCCGATAACGAAGCCTGTCGTGAGTGGTTGGAAAATGCGAGTCTGCTGCACCCTGTTGCGGTGCAAGCGCTACTCTCGGAAGAAACTCGACCGAGGACTTTATGCCGAGGCTCCCGATTATTGATCACACTGCGAGGGGTAAATACCAATATCGCTACTGGGGTTGCGGACCTTATATCGCTGCGCTGCTGGAGTGACGGCGAGCAACTAGTTACCAGTTATTTAAGAGCCCTCGACTGTACCGACGAGCAAGGCCAATTACTCGAGCAGGGCGAAGGTGCAAAGGACGTCCCCTCTCTTCTCGTAGCGCTTATCGAAGGCGTTATCGATACCCTTCACGACCCGATTGCGCATCTCGAGGATCACATCATAGGGTTTGAAGAAGCTCTGCTCGAGTCAACACAGCAGGACTGGCGGGCAGAATTGAGCGCGCTACGCAAAGATATTGTTGCCATAAGACGTTACCTGCCTCCTCAGAGGGAGGCGATCGATAGACTTATCGCGAGCACGCTGCCATGGATCGATGACAATCATCGCGTAGCTCTGCGTGAAACTAATGACCGACTATCGCGCCTCATCGAGCAATTGGATGAAATTCGCGAGCGCGCATCACTCGCCCAAGAGGAACTACTAGCGCGTTTATCTGAAGACACTAGCCGGCGCTCTTATGTATTCGCCGTGGTTGCAACGCTCTTTTTACCCTTGGGCTTTTTAACAGGCCTTTTAGGAATCAATGTCGGCGGCATGCCCGGCGTCGACGATGCCAGTGCTTTTTGGTGGGTTGTGGGCACATGCGTTGCCTTGGGCGCCGCACTGCTGATAGCGTTCCGGGTCAATCGCTGGCTCTAGGCAACAGCATTAAAGACATTATCGATGCAAAGGAAGCTGCGCCCAGCTTAATGGGCGCCCGCATAATCTTTCGGATAGCGTCCTAAGCTGAGAATCATCAGGGCTGATACAACAAACAACACCATAGCCACCGAGTGAGACGTGCCGTTGAGACTCAAACAAGTAAATGACAAACACCACCGAAGGTTCTATCAATGGATGCCTTCACTCGCCCTATTGATCGTATTTATTAGCTCGAGCGCTGAACTAGTTGCCACTCCTCCCGCCGACGCTGAAACGCTGACAACTCAAGAAATCATTGCAACCTTCAGTGACACACTGGATCAAGCCGACGTCATCGATGCGCCGGGAACGCGCGCTGAAACCCACTGGGATAGCTCGGGAACCTTTCACACGCGCTGGTGGAGCAAGGCTCATAAAGGTGAAGCGAAGGGGCAATGGACCGCGAGAAACAATGAACGCTGCACTCGCATGACAAGTATTGCAGCGGCTAAACCACCCGCTAAGCCAGCGGCAGCCGAATGGCGCTGCGCACAGGTACTGCTATTACCCAGCGGCCAGTACCTCTCCTTAAACCCTGACGGCTCAGTGCATGGGGTGCACACACTCTCGAAGGATCGTGCCCTTTCAGAGAATCGTGCCCTTTCAGAGAATCGCGCCCTTTCAGAGGGCTATCCCTAGCAGCCCACCCTTAAAAATCCACCCTTAACAGCTCACCCCAAAACGCCCACTGAAAGATAAGCCAATTATTCCCCGCCCGCGGCGCGCCCCCGTCGCGTGAGTGTTGCGTGCATTGAGAAGGGGGTCCAGAATTTGAAGTCGCCCTAGAGCTTATTTTTACTTTATATTAACCCCACTTGGTTGCCGCCCCTCTCCCATTAATAACAAACCCTGGGGTTGTAAACCGCGCCATACATTCTCAGCTGTCGCTTTTAGTCATTAAGAAGGAATTAACATGAAGCCGGAAACTATTGCACTTCACGAGGGATACGAAGGCGATCCCACAACCAATGCCGCGAC
The DNA here is from genome assembly GCA_905479205.1 of uncultured Luminiphilus sp. GTDB lineage: Bacteria > Pseudomonadota > Gammaproteobacteria > Pseudomonadales > Halieaceae > Luminiphilus. The sequence continues at coordinate 6,924 of CAJQLP010000207.1, read as the reverse complement.
CACGCCGATTTATCAAACCACCTCGTTTACGTTTAATGATACCCAGCATGGCGCTGACTTATTTAATTTAGCGGTACCCGGCAATATCTACTCGCGCATAATGAACCCTACCAATGCAGTGTTAGAGGCCCGTCTCGCCGCCTTGGAGGGCGGTGTGGGCGCCTTAGCCGTGGGTTCTGGCATGGCGGCAATTCGCTACGCGATAGAAGCGATCACCGCGATGGGCGATAACATCGTATCAACCAGTCAGCTCTATGGTGGAACTTACAACCTGTTCGCACACACCTTCCCTCGCCAGGGTATAGAAGTGCGCATGGCTGCGGCGGACGACCTGCAGCTTGCGAAGTCATTGATAGATGCGAATACCAAGGCCTTATATTGCGAATCCATAGGCAACCCTGCCGGTAATGTCGTCGATATTGAGGCGTGGGCGTCCATTGCTCACGATGCGGGCATTCCGTTGATTGTCGACAATACGGTGGGGACACCCTTTCTCTGCAAGGTATTCGATCACGGCGCCGATATCGTTGTTCACTCGCTGACTAAATATATTGGTGGGCATGGAACGACAATTGGCGGCGCTATTGTTGATTCAGGAAAGTTCGACTGGGTCGCGAATGCCGAGCGATTCCCCGTCATGAACACCCCAGACCCAAGCTATCATGGAGTTGTTTATACAGAGGCGCTGGGAGAAGCGGCTTATATTGGTCGTTGTCGCGTGGTACCTCTTAGAAATACCGGCGCAGCGTTGTCTCCACAGAGTGCATTTCAGATCATGCAGGGTTTAGAAACCCTCGGTTTACGGATGGAACGCCACTGTGAAAACACGGAAAAAGTTGCTCACTATCTGAAAGACCACGACGCGGTGAACTGGGTAAACTATGCCGCGCTGCCCGACAGTCCATACCATGAGGTGTGCCAGCGGATCTGTGGCGGCAAAGCGTCAGGCATTTTGAGCTTTGGTATTAATGGCGGCGCTGAGGCCGGCGCGCGATTCATCGACGCTTTGAAGCTTATTTTACGTCTTGTGAATATTGGTGATGCTAAGTCACTGGCTTGTCATCCGGCGTCGACGACGCATCGGCAGCTGAACGACGAGGAGCTCGCTAGTGCGGGGGTGTCAAGAGACTTGATTCGATTGTCCATAGGTATTGAGCATATCGACGATATTCTCGCGGATATTGAGCAAGCGCTAGAAGCAAGCCAAAATCACTGACAACGCGATTGCAAGGCGCTCGAGCTCCTCGTGGCCTTGCGGCCCAACGCGGCAGGCCAACATCCTGCTGGCGCACCACAAACAAAAAACCACCCTGTCGGGTGGTTTGTGTTTGGTGGAGCCAGGGAGGATCGAACTCCCGACCTCAACACTGCCAGTGTTGCGCTCTCCCAGCTGAGCTATGGCCCCATATTTCGCCGACAGGTCTTCGGCGAGGGGCGCATATTATGCACAGCGTCTGCGCCTGTCAACCGCGCAAACCGCCATCAAAAGCGACCAAACTCCTTGAGCTAGAGCGGCGCCTGTACTAACGTGGAGCTGACGCAATCGAATAGGAAGGACTCTTATGGCAGGTCAAGGCTCAGGCGGGAATGTTATCGCCGCTATCTGTAGTTTTTTTATCCCGGGACTGGGGCAGCTCGTTCAAGGCAGACTTCTTGCCGCCTTCCTGTTCTTCATCTTCACGTCGGTGTGCTACGCGCTCGGGGCAACTGTCATACTGTTCATTATGTGGCTACCTGCAATATTGCTGCACCTGTGGGCCATCATCGATGCTGCGCGCTTTCGACCTTACTTTTAACCCCAGCAAAGCTAAAGCGGCCTGATCCGATTTGTGCGCACGGCAGGGCGAGTATGGCAGTATTGAATCTGATGTGGCGCACCTCATCGCCGAGATGAATAGCGCTATTGTCGAATCTAACGCCTTTATTCAAAGCCTCAAATAAGAAGCGAGACCCATGAAATTTAGTTTCCCCCATCTGTTATTGCTGATCACTGGTGCTGTATTTACCGTCTACGGGGTAGTGTGTTGGCTCGATCCTGAACTGCCCGCGGAATATGCGGGCTTATTTATTGCCACGCACGATGGCTACGCTGAAATGGTGGCGACCTACGGCGGCCTGCAAACTACGCTAGGCGGCGTTTTTATGGCGAGCGCAGTGCTAAAAGGCTACCTCAGACCAGGGCTTTGGCTCCTGCTCATTTGCGTAGGCGGTATCGCCCTGGGTCGCGGTAGTGTGGCCTTCAGTGAGCTGGACTCAAGCTTTCAGCTCGCGGGAAGCTCCCTAGGCATGGCAATGAGCTCGAACTTCACCGCCTATACTTGGGGGGCCTTGGCCTTCGAGAGCATCGTGACACTGCTCGCAGCAGTCGCGCTGATCAAAACACGCTAATACTTTATGCCGCGGGCGATGCGAGGTCTGCGTATTCCTTTTCCAAACGCTTAAGGGCTTTTTTCGACACGCCCCCTAGCACGTCTAATGCCTTTCTCAGGCGAGCGCGGGTCATGTCGGGCCCTAGAATTGCCATTGAATCGGGCATTGAGTAACCCGATGTACCACCAGCAATCGCTATAAACAGAGGCGCAAATAGCTCCTTGGGCTTCAGTATTAACTCGCCAGAGAGCCCTTTAAGGCATGCAAACAATGCGTCACGGTCCCAATCTCGCTGAGCCTCTAAACGCCAGAGCACAAACTGCAATCGGCGTACCGTTTCTTCCTGTGGTTCTTTTAAAGATATGAAACTGTCCGTCACTAAAGGTAACTCTCCGGAGGCAAGATACGCCGACAGAGGAACAAAGTCTGACAGAACCTCCATTCGGCCCTGCGCATGGGGCAGAACTTTCATCAGCATGGCTTCATTGAGAGCCCAACTCTGTAGCCGTTGCGCAAGCGCGGCTAAATCAAGCTCTTCGCGAATCCACATGCCGTTCAACCACTTGAGCTTCTCAACATCAAATATTGGACCGCCAAGCGACACTCTCTGAATATCAAAAACATTTTGCATCTCAGAGAGAGAAAACTTCTCGCTCTCGTCAGGCATAGACCAGCCCATACGACCGAGGTAGTTCACAACGGCTTCAGGTAAAAAACCCATACGCTGATAGTAAAGAATACTGGTTGGATTTTTGCGCTTGCTTAACTTCGATTTATCGGGGTTGCGTAACAGCGGCATATGACAAAGCTTGGGCATTTCCCAACCAAAGTACTCGTAGAGAAGGTGGTGTTTGGGCGCTGAGTTAATCCACTCCTCGCCACGAATAACGTGCGTAATGTTCATCAAATGATCATCGACGACATTGGCAAGGTGATAAGTGGGCATGCCGTCTGACTTTAATAAAATCTGAGCATCAACCATGCCCCAGTCCAGCTCAATGTCGCCGCGCAACATATCGTGAATAACACAGCTACCCTCGCCTTCAGGCACCACCATACGAATTACAAACGGCAAATCCGCCGCCTTGCGCGCCGCTTGTTCATCATCGGACAACATGAGGTCTGATGGCTTTAGCGCAGTACTGTTACCAGCCTCTTTGCGTTCGGTTCGAAGCGCATCGAGTTCTTCGGCCGTGCGATAACACACAAAGGCCTTACCTGACTCGACCAACTGCCACGCATATTGGGCATAAATATCGCCACGTTCACTCTGACGATAAGGACCATATGGTCCACCTACGTCGGGACCCTCGTCCCAAGTCAAACCTAACCACTTCAGAGAATCGAGGATGGCTTGCTCGGCTTCAGGTGTACTTCGTGCGCGGTCAGTATCTTCAATTCGCAGAATGAACTCACCACCGTGGGCATGTGCAAAACAACGATTAAAGAGCGCCATGTAAGCAGTACCTACATGGGGATCGCCAGTAGGTGATGGCGCGACGCGAGTACGGACAGACATAAGAGTGAGCTCCGAATACAGAGGCTAAATGGAAGCGCAAGTCTAACAAAGCTGCTCAGATTTTACCCTGTAGCTTTCAGGTGTTATCACCAGAACCGGCAAACTAACGCTCTGTTACTCTGAGACGTTCGATAAAAACAACGACAACAAGTTAACGCTGCTCGGTCTTTTTAGGTAGCATAGCGTTTTTAGTCATGAGCTTATGGATACCATGAAGCAATCTCAATACGGACATCTCCTGACTGTACTGCTGACTCTCATCATAAGCGCGCTTCTCTCGGCCTGCGGCACTGGTGAAAGTAATGTTACCCAAGGTAATCGCGAGGGCATTTTGCACTACGGCAACGGTGCAGAACCCCAAGGCTTGGACCCCCACGTCGTAACGGGAGTCCCTGAAAACCACCTCATTAGAGCCCTGTTTGAAGGCCTCGCTGTTAAAAACCCGATCACGTTAGAACCAGAACCCGGGGTGGCTGAGCGCTGGACGTTCAATGACGACCGATCTGTCATTACTTTTTATCTGAATCCTAATGCTAAATGGTCTAATGGCGAGCAGGTGACAGCCGATGACTTCGTGTGGAGTTGGAATCGAGCGCTGCACCCCGAGACGGGCAACCTTTATGCGTACATGCTCTACCCCGTTAAAAATGCAGAAGCTTACGCAAAAGGCGAAGTCAGTGAATTCAGTGAGGTCGGTGTAAAAGCTCTCGATGAAACCACGCTTCGGGTTACTCTTAACGCCCCCACCCCCTATTTTATACAACTGATGGATCACTACAGCACGTTTGCAGTGCATCCGGAAACGCTCCTCAAGTTTGGCAAGATGACCGACCGATTCACACCGTGGACACGCGTTGGCAATATCGTGAGCAACGGCGCGTTTGTGCTCGAAGATTGGGCGCTCAATCGACATATCAAGATGATCAAAAACCAAGAATATTGGGACAAGGACAACGTAAGCCTAAATGGTGTCGTGTTTTACCCTACGGAGAACGAAGTCAGCGAGGAGCGAATGTTTCGGGTGGAGCAGCTTCATCGAACTGAAGGGGTGCCTCTAGATAAGGTGCCTGTTTACAGAGCGATCCCCGAGTCACCTTATATGCAGGACCCGTACTTGGGCACTTACTATTATCTCGTCAATATCGATCGCCCCCCAGTTGATGATGTGCGAGTGAGGCAAGCACTCTCGATGTCGCTTGATCGCGAGCAACTGGCACGCACGGTTATGCAAGAAGTCGTCATTCCCGCCTACAGCATTACACCGCCAGGCACCCTGGGATACCAACCGCCAAAGCTGTTCGATTTTGATCCCGAGAAAGCGCGACAACTTTTGGCAGAGGCAGGCTACCCCAATGGCGAAGGCTGGCCGGGACTCGATATTATTTACAACACTAACGAAGCGCACCGAAAAATTGCTGTCGCCGTCCAGCAAATGTGGAAAAAATATCTTAACGTCGACATTACAATCTCCAATCAAGAGTGGAAGGTTTATTTGAACGCGGTTTCGCAACGTGACTTTCAAGTCGCACGCCGAGGATGGATCGGCGATTATGTGGATCCCAATAATTTTCTCGATCTTTTCATAACCGATGGCGGCAATAACAACACGGGGTTCGCTAACGATTATTACGATGAAATGATTCTACAGTTGGCGCCGCGCGCCCCCACAGAAGAAGAGCGCTTTGCTATTTTTCATGAGGCGGAAACCCTGTTAATGCAACAAATGCCCATTATTCCAATCTATACCTATGCCACTCGACACCTAGTACACCCGAGTGTCGAGGGTATGTATCCGAATCTTATGGACTCGTTGAACCTCAAATACGTCAAACTGGTTCCTGGTCGCAAACTTCCTGAGGAGCTCCAGTAATGCTGCGCTTTATCTTATCCAGGTTATTGCAGGCCATACCGGTCATATTTATTGTTATCACTGCAACTTTCTTCCTTGTGCGCGCAGCGCCAGGAGGGCCTTTCGATGACGAGAAAGTTGTCCTTCCAGAAGTTAAACGTGCACTCGAAGCTCAATACAAACTCGATCTCCCGTTGCACGAACAATACATCGCGTATCTCACGGATTTAGCCCAAGGCGATTTAGGTCCTTCATTCAAGTACCCGGGGCGTAGCGTCAACGAGATTCTGTTTTCCGGGTTACCCGTGACAGCCGAATTAGGCTTCTATGCGCTGATCATCGCCTTGATTATTGGCGTTTTGGCTGGGGTCTCAGCAGCGCTCAAACCGAACACGCGTCAAGACTATATACCCATGACATTAGCCATGATCGGTATCTGTATGCCGTCGTTCCTGCTGGGACCCCTATTGGTATTGGTCTTTGGCATCTACCTCGAATGGCTGCCTATTTCGGGCTGGGGTGCTATTCCTGGTGATAAGATCTTACCGTCAATCACCCTCGGGGCGGCCTATGCGGCATACATCGCACGTCTCAGTAGAGCGGGCATGCTCGAAGTACTCTCGCAAGACTATATCCGCACCGCGAGAGCCAAAGGCTTACCCGAATGGAAAGTCGTGACTAAGCATGGTTTGCGGGGAGGCCTAATACCCGTCATCGCATTCCTTGGGCCCGCGTTTGCAGGACTCCTTGCGGGTTCCTTCGTTGTCGAAACCATCTTTCAAATCCCTGGTCTCGGACGGTTCTACGTGCAAGCGGCCTTCAACAGGGACTACACCATGATCTTAGGAACAACGGTATTCCTCTCCACACTCATCGTGCTGTTTAACTTGCTTAGCGACGTTACTGCGGCATGGTTGAATCCGCGGCTTCGAGCGCAATTCAAGGGGACTGCCTAATGTCTGATACCTCGACCCTATCTGTCGCCGACGAAATCAATTTATCTGAAGCAGAGAAAGGATCATCGCTCTGGCAAGATGCTTGGATTCGCCTGAGTAAAAACCGCCTCGCAGTGGCGGGCGGCATTATCCTCATTTTTCTCATCGTGGTCGCGCTGTTAACACCATGGATTGCCCCCTACGATTATGAGACGCAAAACCTCGACCTAGGTGCGACACCACCTTCAACC
>CAJQLP010000206.1 GCA_905479205.1 uncultured Luminiphilus sp. | reverse complement strand
CGAGGCGTACGCGTCATCGCCGTTGGGCGGACATTGGATAAATGTGAGCACACCGTAAAAGAAATCAAACGCCGCTTTGACCAAGATGCCGCTGCATTACAGTGCGACATTAGTGACCTATCGGCATTAGACCAGCTCGTGACTGAGGCATGCACCGTCTATGGCCGTCTCGATATTCTCGTCAACAACGCGGTATCGACTACGGTAAAGCCCCTACTGAACGTTGATGTAAGCGAATTTGAAGCCGGTCTGCGAGTGGGGCCTGTGGCCACATTACGACTGATGCAATTAGCCTATCCCCATTTAAAAGCCCACAGTGATGGCTGCATCATTAACTTGGCCAGTACAGCAGCCATGCGCTGGGACGCCAGTAATTATGGTGTCTACGCCGCTGAGAAAGAAGCTATCAGAGCGCTAACACGTGCGGCGGCCTGTGAATGGGGTCCCGATGGCATTCGCACCAACGTCATCCTGCCCCACGCCAAATCGCCAGCGCTAGCCGCCTGGGCTCAACACAGGCCCGAGGAAGCCGCAGCGTTTGAGCAGAGCATTCCCTTGCGACGCATTGGTGAGTGTGAAGAAGACATTGGTGAATTTGTCGCGCTGCTCTGTAGTGCTGAATCGCGGTACGTCAACGGCCAGAGCATTGCTGTAGACGGGGGCCAAGCTAACCTCGGTTAAACGTCAGTTGGCCCCCGATCATGTTGCCGCTATTTTGGCGAGGCGCTGTTTACGGCCGCCTGCATACGCTGTAGGGCCTTATCGATCGTAAAACTCGCAGTAGGTTGTCTCGGAGGATACTCTTTGAAGGTGCCCAAAAACTGGCCCACCACTTGCTGCATTGGGATAAAGAGCCATAACTGGTCTGCTAGGAAGCGACCGTATCCACTGGCATCTAATGACTGCTCAAAGGGGTCAGAACGAAGGTGAATAGCTCTTGGAAAGGTATATACAGCACGAGCCGTATCGCTGCCCCAGGACTCAGGGCTTGCAAAATGTAGCTTCCAGTCTCGCCAACGCAACCCATTTAGATTGGCGTTATCATCGAAGTAGAACACGGTTTCTCGAGCTCCCTCAGCGACACCGGCAAGAAGATCGGTTTGATCGTAGCCATCGAGATGAACCCGATAGGTTTTATCGTCAATCGTCATACCATCTTTTAGCTTAGCGGCGGTATCTGGCACGCCGGCAGCCCGTGCCAAAGTGGGGAACCAATCCATATGATGGAAGATATCGTTGATCACGCTACCAGGCTTCACCACGCCAGGCCAGCGCACTAATAGCGGCACGCGGAATCCTCCTTCCCAAGTAGAACCCTTTGCACCTCGGAAAGGTTCAATACCAGCGTCAGGGTATGTGGAGGCCTGCGCGCCATTGTCTGTGGTGTAAATAACCACGGTATTGTCGGCAATACCCAATTCGTCGAGCGTATCGAGAAGCTTACCAATCCAATGGTCATGTTCAGCCATACCATCGGCGTATAAGCCCTGACCTGTTTTACCCTCCCACTCCTCGGCTAAGCGTGTCCATACATGCATGCGGGTACTGTTATACCAGAGGAAAAAGGGTTTATCGTTGGCATGCGCGCGCCTAATAAAATCGATAGCCGACTCGGTAAGTTCTCTATCAATCGTTTCCATACGCTTACGATTAAGCGGGCCCGTATCCTCGACTCGACCGTCGGACCACGAATGAATAACGCCTCTCGGACCGTAGCGCTCTCTAAACGCTGCATCCTTTGGGTAAAAGTACGTCTCAGGCTCTTCTTCAGCATTCATGTGGTACAGGTTGCCAAAAAACTCATCAAAACCATGGGCAGTAGGCAAGTGCTCATCTTGATCGCCCAAATGGTTTTTGCCAAATTGGCCGGTGGCATATCCCTGTGCTTTTAGCACCGTAGCCAGTGTCGGATCCTCCGGCTTTAATCCCACCGGTGAACCTGGCATACCCACTTTAAGTAGGCCAGTTCTAAACGCGTGCTGCCCGGTAATAAACGACGATCGCCCCGCTGTGCAACTTTGTTCACCGTAGGAGTCCGTGAACAGCACGCCCTCCTCCGCAATACGATCAATATTAGGCGTCCTGCCACCGACAAGGCCTCGGTGATAAGCACTGATGTTATAGACACCAATATCGTCGCCCCACAGCACTAAGATATTGGGCTTGTCCGCTGCCGCGCTCATTGCGCTCATGCCCATCAACAAGAGTGAAACTGCGGCGCCAAAGCGTATTTTTAAGATTGTCGTCATGAAATCTATCCTCTTGTGTGCCTCGTTTTTACCTCTTTTGCTCCTCTCTTTTTGCCTCGCGATCGCGTGCCTCATTACTGTAAAAACTGGCCGTACCAGCGGCGAAGTTTCGCAAAGGGCCCATCTCCGTCACACAACATGGGCTTTTCGTAATAGGTCTTTCGATTCCAGATCAATATGTCTTCTTCCATCTGCTGCGCAATGTTAGCGATGATCGCTTTCCCAACGGTCTTACCTAAAGTATCGAGTGTCGCTTTAGGCTGGATAAAGGCGTAGTGAGCCCGAGTAAGTTCAGGGCCTATGGGTGTGACATTAGCCATGAGAACAGTATCGTAAATCCCTTTGAAGCGAACAATTGATAAGCCGGCACCGATATTACGATTTTCAATAGATCCCTCTATCACGCCCTTTGGTGTGGGATTGCGAGTTTTCAAGAAACCGCGCCGGGTGTGACCATCAAACTCGAGTACATCAGCATCGGGCACATCGCTAGTGCCGTGGACAAACTGAAAGTGTGCCGGGTCGACAGCGTTCTCGGCCATTTCTTGCATATGCACGTTGATATCCCAGGTAAAGGTGGCGAAACCAGACCACTCGTCGCTATCTCCCGCCGCTTCAGGAATCAGTTCCGGCTCGAACAAAGGTTCAATTTTATCGGGGTGATACCAGACGAGGATTGTTTGATTGATCTCGCGCACAGGCCAGCATTCAATCACTTTTTCGCCACGCGCGACTTTCGGTGGGAGATTTTTAGCATACGGAATATGAGTACACTGGCCCTCAGCATTGTATTGCCAACCGTGGAAAGGACACTCGATAGATTCACCAACGACGCGTGATCCGCCGCCGGCCTGATCACGGATTCCATAACCCAAATGCGCACCCATATGCGGGCAGTAAGCATCGAGAACCACTGCCTTACCCGACTCAGTGCGGAAAATAACTAGCTCTTTACCGAAATAATGAAGCGGTTTGGATTCACCAACCGCCAGTTCGTTGGAATACAGGACCTGAAACCAGCCCCAGGGCATGGGTAACGGGCAACGCGGCGAATCAGACGCAATCATCATGGTTAAAACTCCTAGTAAAACTCAGCGTACAGCTGCGCCGCCATCGACACTCAATAATTGGCCGGTGATAAACGACGCACGATCAGATGCAAGAAAAGCCACTGCCTCTGCGATTTCCTCGGGCTCACCCAAGCGACGCATGACAGCTGCCTGCTTTAAACCCTCGGCGATCTTTGGCTGCTCTTCGAAATATTTCTCTACACCGGGCGTTCGAACGACACCCGGAGACACAGCATTGATGCGGATGCCCTTATGCCCATACTCGGCTGCAGACGATTTTGTCAGTAAATTCACGCCGCTCTTCGCCGCAGCATAAGCGGTATTATAGGGCTGGCCACGAAGCGAAGCGTTGGATGAAATATTGACTATAGCGCCGCCGCCCTGGGTTAACATTTGCTCTATTTCGTGTTTCATACACAAAAAAGTATTGGTCAAGCAAAGCTCAAGGGTTTGATCAAATACCGCTTTCTCGAACGTGTGTATGGCGCCGGACCCTCTACTTACCGCCGCACTGTTACACGCAATGTCGAGCCGTCCAAATGCCGCAACGACATTCGCGACCATGGCTTGAACTTGCTCCTCGTCACTTACATCGGCGGTGAGTGCAATCGCCTCCCCGCCAGCAGCGCCAATTAAGTCAACGGTTTCTTGCGCAGTTTGGGGATTGAGATCAGCCACAGCCACTCGCGCACCTTCACGGGCGAGCACGCATGCTATTGCCCGGCCTATACCAACACCGGCTCCTGTCACTAACGCGACTTTATTGTCCAGATCTGCCAAGCTTAGTCTCCCTAATTGTTAGCGATACATCATTGATTTGGACGAATCCAAATCGCTGAATTTATCCTACTCTCATGGGCTCCATTTTGCGGCGGTCAGACCCCTCTCTACCACGCACAAAAGGACTATAGCTTTTTTCGTCAGAGGCGATACTCAATACGCGACACAATTTAGGACTTCATTATGATTATCGATCGTTTCAGGCTCGATGGTAGAACCGCATTGATCACCGGCGCGGGCAAAGGTATCGGCGCGCGCATAGCGACCGCCTTCGCCGAGATGGGCGCCGACATTATTTGCGTTGCACGTACCCAAAGCGATGTCGACGAGGTCGCCGAGCAGGTTCGCGCGTTGGGACGGCAAGCACTTGCAGTAAGCTGCGATGTTACCGATGAAGCGGGTCTTGCGGCCCTTATCGACAGTGTCGAAGTAACGTTTGGCAAGCTAGACATACTGGTCAACAATGCGGGCGCACCGGGCAAAGGCTATGGATCGCTTAAAAAAGTCGACAAGGCGCGTTTTGAACACACGATCGATATCAATCTGACCTCGGCTTATACCCTCACGCATCTAGCGCTACCGCTACTCCAAAAAGCACCGGAGGCGACGATTGTTAATGTTTCCTCAGCACTTGCGTGGATGGTTGACCGCAATTTCTCAGCTTACGCTGCCGCGAAAGCGGGTATGAATCAGATGACCAAGGTCATGTCCTACGAATTGGCACCAAAAATTCGATGTAATGCGATTGCGCCTGGCGCCATCGAGACGCCTAGCACAGCCTTTATTACCCAGAATGAGCAAATGCTCAACGATACGACCCGCTGGATACCAATGGGCAGACTTGGACAGCCCGACGACATTGCACTCGCGGCGTTGTACCTAGCATCACCCGCCAGCGCCTTTGTCAGCGGCAAGGTGCTCGAGGTTGACGGAGGCATGGTGGCACTTCCCGGCAGTGCTATTCAGACGACGCTAGCTATGTCAGCACCCGAAGGACAGTAGATTATGGCCAAGTATGTCTTAACGGGTGGTGCCACAGGTATTGGTGCTGCAATCAAAGCCGCACTGCTTGCAGACCAGAATGAGGTTATTACTCTTGATATCCGCGATGGTGATTACGATGTCGATCTAGGGGATGCCGAAGCTCGTGCGCAGGTCATCGCCAGAGTGAAAGCCGATCATCCTAAGCTCGATGGTGTTATCACCTGCGCAGGTGTCGCCTCGCATTTTCCAAACACGGGGAAAATTCTTAGCATCAACTATTGGGGCACGATTGATATTGTTCTAGGACTTAGGGAAACCCTCACCCAGGGTGGCCGGATCGTTCTGATCAGTTCTAACTCAGCGCCTCAATGCACCCGGCCTGAATTAGTTGACGCGATGTTATCGGGTGACGAGTCTACTGCCCTCGAGCTCGCCCACAGCGCCTCTGGGCATGACTGTTACTCAGGCAGCAAACAAGCGGTTGCCAGATGGATGCGACGTCAAGCCCCCGATTTAGCGAGAGCCGGCATCAATATCAATGCCGTAGCACCCGGCTACATCGAAACGCCCATGACCCAAGCGGTAGCCCAAAGTGCAGAGTATGGCGACGCCATTAAGCAGTTTGTAGCGTCGATACCCATAGGGCGCCCAGGGCTACCGGCAGATATCGCCTACCTCGTGCAGTTTTTGTTGTCAGAGAAAGCCTCTTTTATCGCAGGCACCACTATTTTTGCTGACGGCGCGCATGACGCGCTATTTAGGCCTGAACTCACTCTTTAACCGGCGAGGACGCCCTGGGTTGTAAATATCCCCGCGCGAAGAGAAGTTCTCACCTTATTATTCCAGCCAAAAAAAAGGCCTGCTTAAGCAGGCCTTTTTCGTTTTAGCTGTGAATCGCAGACGTTAGAGACTCACTGACAAGTCCAGACCATAGGTTCGTGGCGAGCCGTACATTTGAGTATTCACACCGATACCGCTACGCAGCCCATAGCCGAAAGTACGGTAGTCTTCGTCGGTTAAATTCATTCCCCAAATCGCGACCGACACTACTGATCCGCTATTCATCTCGTAGTCCCACGCGAGCCGTGAATTGACCAAGGTACGCTCACCGATCGTACGAGTATCCATGGCAACTGGAACGCCGCCGATAACATCCGTCTCCGCAAGAAGAGGCTGAGTCTCCGTCTGCCACGAGCCATTCATATTCCAGCTTACTCGCGAACTAGAACCCTGGTACAGATCCCAATCGAAGCTAAAGGTTACCTGGTCATCAGGCGTTAAGCCCCGTGAAACCAAACCGAGAGCGTTTATGTCCTGCACGGTGCCGTTGGGAGCGACATTTGGCGGATATTCGTCAAACTCCCCGTCAATGTGGGCCCAGTTAACGTTGGCGACGAAGCTGTCCGTTAACTGCCAGGTAAGTGCAAGCTCAATGCCGTCACGTGTGGCTTCACCGGCATTATCAATGCCGCTGACTAAAGCACCGTTCTGCTCTGATACGGCGTTCACCTGAAGATCTTCATATTCATAGCGGAATACCGACGCATTGATACGCATGCGACCATCCAGGAGTGTGGACTTTAAGCCGACCTCCATGTTGGTCATGGTCTCCTCGTCGAAAAAGTCGGCGCCGATCCCTGGAGTATAGGTCGAACCATTGAAACCGCCGCTGCGATACCCGGTCGAGTATGTAGCGTAAGCATTGACGTCATCAGAGAAATTATACTTGGCGGTGATACGCCCGGACAAATTATCAAAATCCGCGCTCTCTGACTGACCGTAGACACCCTGTCTTTCTGGCAATGAGGCTTCATCACTTCCCGAGTCCACATAGCTGCCCGCCCAATCAAAGCCGGCAAACGTGGCATTACCGGCGAATAGGCCAGCACCTAGGTGTGCGAATAAACGATCGAACGTAGCGGGGTTAGCTCTGTGTAAATAGGTGATGTCTTTGGTCTCCTCGGTGTAGCGTAGACCACCCGTCAAGGAGAAATCTCCCATATCCCACGTCAATTCACCAAAGACGGCAGCCGCTTCAGTATCCATGTCATAACTAACGCTGTCTGAGTAAGCGAGCGGGAAAGTGAAGCTTCGAATACCACGATTTTCGGCACTATCTTCGTAGTAGTAAAGTCCTGCCACGTAGCTCAGGTTGTCGTTAATGTCACCAATAAACTGCAGCTCTTGCGAGAACTGGTCGTAATTATCCTGGGAGTCAATAAGGGTATACAGTGGCGCAGATCCATAGGCATTAATGCCATCGATCATAGATACCGCCATAGCAAACTGGCCGCCGGCAGCATCGACGAGGAATTGACCGGGGCCGAACGGAACCTGGTTAAAAAACAAACCACCGATGGTGGAAATAACCGTGTCGTGCAGAATACCGGTGTCAACCGTATTGTCCATGCCGTCGATGTCGTTGGTCGCCAAAGCAGAGGAATCACGGTAGCCGGTAATAGACTTAATTTGGAGCGAGTCGCTCACATCCCACGTCAAGGTAAGCGAGTGCGTGTCGACTTCACTCATGCTCCGATTCGAATAATCCGCTTCGCCGCCACCATCGGAAGTCCCAAATCGGTCTTGGCGCTCGCCAAACCAATTAACGTAGGCGTCGGCCCAATCAACAAATTGCTGCACCTGAGGCAATGGTGCTACTGGCAGCACAAAGCCCTTCACACCGCCAGCGATACCAGCAACTGTCTGGGCTCTAAAGCTTGTATCGAAGGAAACGTTATTTGGATAACCGGGCGAGAACGCGGCCGTAGCGGCGGTTGGATAAAAACCATCGGCTTTCAGCATGACCGAGTTCTCATCAATCTCACTGCGCATAAAGCTGTAGTCTGCAGTGAACGTATCTGAGGGTGTCCAGCGCACTGCAAAGCGATAACCCTCACGATCTAGGCTCTGGAAGTCATCGGCATTGGCATTGGAGTTACTGTAAAAACCATCGCGCTCACGCCGCTGAATAGATGCTGAAACAGCGAGATTGTCGGTGAGCGGGACATCAAAACGCCCTTGGACCGATTGATAACCATAGTTACCCGCTGACACGATTAACTTAGCTGCCGCCTCCTCACTTGGTTTGCGCGTGATGAAATTAACGGCGCCGCCAGTTGAGTTACGACCGTAAAGTGTGCCTTGTGGTCCACGGAGAATTTCGACACGCTCAAGATCGAGCACGTCGACCGCGTTACCCGAACCTTTTCCGACATAGACGCCATCTATATAAAGAGCATTGGCTGGATCCTGCCAAAGCGTTGGATTACCTGAACCAACGCCTCGAATATTCAAACTAATCGTACCTCGGCTTGTGGGGCTCTCATAGCCAGCCACACCAACGGCTTGATTGAACAAGTCCTGAACATTGACGATACCGCGCTTCTGAATTTCCTCGGCGTTGAAAACCTCCATTGCAATGGGCGTATCTTGGATATTTGCCTCACGAAACTCAGCGGTGACGATAACCTCTTCAAGCTGAGCATTGGCCGTACTAGACATCGACAACGCGGCGAGCACAGCTGTGGTGAGTAGCGACTTATTAGTGTTGTATTTCATTGCCTTACCTTCCTTTTCGGGATGTTCAGATCGTATAGTTATTGGGAATAATGACTCTTTAGCAACGTGCTATTTGGTGATTTTTGGTAGTTGAAATCTAGGTCTGTTAAATGGTTCTGTGTGTCGCCTAAGTACTCCGACAACACTTTTCGGGTATGAAAAAAGCATTCATCGCCCACCGCTTTAAACGTATCAAAATAACGCCCCAGCGCGATCACTGACACGCCTTGTTCTGCGTCGAACTGTGACACATCGTAGCGAGAACGGGCGTGCCATCCATCGCCTGACGAAGTCACAATGGTGTTATACACCCGATGCACCGTACGAGGACTCGCTGTGTCAGCATCGATGATGACTGTCTTTTTATAAAAATCAGACACTTCGCTTCCGCCACGCAACACCAAATCACCCGGCGAAAATGTGAGGGAGCCTCTACTAAACAAATTGCCAAGCGCATCAAAGTCACCCTCGTCTACCAGTTCCGCGTAGAGATGGATCAAATTGTGGACCCGCGAAAGGTCAAGTGTGCTTGTATGAGACATAGTGTCGTCTTTATTGTTTTTAACAGAGTAAATGTACTGGTTATGTCGTCAAGTCTAAAAGAACCAAAACCGTCAGGTTCATGAACAACAACGCTCACCGTCGGTAGCCGATTGACTGGCAATGAGTTGATCGCGCCATATGCCCGGAGTAACACCCGTCCACTGACGAAAAGACCGTCCGAATGAACTTTGCTCAGTAAAGCCAAGTCGCTCGGCAACATCACCTATCTTTTGAGTCGGATCGGATAAGTACGTTTTTGCCAATTGACAGCGTACTTCGTCTTTAAGGGCTTGGAAGCTCGTTTGCTCTTCGAGCAAACGTCGACGTAGGCTAGATTCAGACATGTAAAGCCGTTCGGCTACATCTGCAAACGAGCACACGCCAGCGCTAAAGTCGTTACCCATCAGACGTTTGACAGACTCACTGACCGACGCAGGTTGCTGCTCGATACGAATCAACTGTAACACCGTGTCGTTCAAGAAATCTTCCAGGGAGTCTTGGTTCTGCACTATCCGAAAATCAAGAGTTGATGAGGAGAAATGAAAAGCTGTGGCCGGCGCATCAAATACTGGCGTGACGGCTAATGCATCCCCCAAAGCGCCTGTATAGCCATCGCTGACTGCCGCTCCGGCTATTTCTACTCGCTCGGCGTGTAAAGAGTGACCGATCAACCAGCTCAACAAACCATGCCAAACCACCAAGCCCGATGCCTGCGCAACTGTGCTCGCGCCCTCACGACGATACCAAGTCACCGGCGCAAATAAGTCTGCGGCTTCCTCGTCCTTCCAGAAGAAATAGAGCACCACGCCTGCGTCTTGAATATCGATACTGATTCTACTGCCGGTAACGGGCTCTAAAACGGCTGAAAATCTCTCAGCGCGGACTAGGGCCTCGCGAAGGGTACCGCTGCCGATAATTGCGCGACACAACATCTCAAAAGCGTCGGTCCCTAGGCCCCCGGCCCATGGCACACGTGAGTCAATCGCCTGCATCGCCGTAACGGCGCATTTATAGAGCCGCGAGTAGTGGACAGCCGGTAATGAGGTCTCTTTAGGCTGCTGAAAGATATAACTATCGACCAAACCTGCTGCTGCAAGCACGTCATTAGGGTCAATGCCCAAGGTATCAAGGTACGTGAGCAGCTGCTCGAACTTCTCTGCTGGTAATGTCGGGTACTGCATTGTCCCGTCTCCTCGCATCTTGCTGACTGTTTATGTCTAACAAATCGGCGCTTGACGCTGTTTTTAGCACTCTCACTGATCGCTATTGTTGTTATAACGGTGCAGCACAGAGTATGTAAAATGAGTCCACAGGAGTTCAAGTACTACTTGCACCACAGCGCTACCACAAATGGACTAGCTAATGCGCTCGCTAATGGCCTTATTTGCTGGTGGCTCATCAAGGACAAAGGCCTAGTAACGTGGTGGGGGGCGAGCAATTTCGGCGGAGACCTGCTAGCAACGGGTTTTGTCTTACCTTTCATTGTCACATTAATCGTCATACCCGTGCAGCGCGGAAAAGTGCGCAAAGGTAAAGTGACAGCGGTCGCCCAAGACGCGCTTCCTCGAGCCTTGAAACGCTTCACGACAATGCCCTCCTCGCTTTTTCTCCAATCGATTATTTTTGGTGTCATCGGATGCACGGCAATTGCTACACCGACCTTGCTCGCGCTTTTTGCGCTCGGTGTGAATTCGTTTGAACCCGCTCACTACGCAATTTTTAAAGGCCTCTGGGCCGGGTTGCTTGCTTTCATAATCGTCTACCCCATGATCACTATCGGCGTATCTCACAAAGATAACCCGGGCGATGTGGTCGCTAATTCACGCTAAATAACGGCTTCGGATCAACCCCATGTCATTCCCCACACTGAGTTCTCCTAGCAAAATTGGTTCGCTCACCCTAAAAAATCGCTTCATCATGACTGCTATGGGTTCAAACTATGCCGAATCCGATGGAACATGCGCTGAGCGCATCGCCGCCTACTACGAAGAGCGGGCTCGGGGTGGAACTGCACTCATTGTCATGGAGACCTCCTCAATTGCATGGCCCGAAGCGTGCTCGATGCCCAACATGGTCGGCCTATCCGACGATCGATTCATACCGGGATTATCGGCATTAGTGGCACGTGTGCAGCGCTATGATTGCGCTATCGCGGCCCAAATCAACCACAGTGGCAAAGTCTCCCAAGAGGATGTTGTCGAGGGACGCCCCATTTTGGTCCCATCATTGCCCCCAAAAACGGGAAGCGGCATGTTCCGCTTATTAACGGATGGAGAGATTCAACACTTTATAAAAAGCGGTGGCCCCGATGGTAAAGGGCCCCGCTATAAAGTGATGAACCAGCGCGATATAACGCGAATTACCGAGCAGTTTGCTGATGCGGCTGAGCGTTGTCAGCGAGCGGGATTCGATGCCGTAGAAATACATGGCGGCCATGGCTACTTGCTCGCCAGCTTTTTATCGCCAGCAATTAACAAGCGCGACGATGAGTACGGTGGGTCAGTAGAAAATCGAGCCCGATTTTTGGTGGAGGTAATACGCGCGGTCAAAGAAAAATGTGGTCGCGACTACCCCGTAATGGTGCGTTTAGATGCCCATGAATATCGAGTAGACAACGGCATTGAAATCGACGATTTTCTAACAACCGCTAAACTCGCCGAAGGCGCGGGCGCTGATCTCATTGATGTGAGCGCATATGGCAACATTGGCGTTGGTATTGCCTTCACCGAGGCCCCTCTTCCTCACCAACCGGACGCATACAAAGATTTTGCTCAACGGGCCAAGCAGGCTTTATCGATTCCGGTCATGGCAGTGGGTCGAATAGAGCTTGAGAGCGCCGAGCGCGCTATCTCGCGGGGCCAATACGACTTCTTAGGCTTAGGTCGGAAAATTCTCGCAGACCCCGCGGTAGCCCAAAAAGTAACCAGTAATCAGGCGAATACCATCAGGCCGTGTATCTACTGCTATATATGTGTAAGCCAAATTTTCATTAACCAGCCAATGCTGTGCGCCGTCAACGCAGACATGGGGCAAGAGCACCTGCCTTTGATTGCGACTGACAGGCAAAGCGCTTTAGGGAAGCGGATCATCGTTGTGGGTGGTGGTCCTGGAGGCATGGAAGCGGCTCGCCGCCTATCCGAAGCGGGCTGTTCAGTCTCGCTCTATGAACAGGCACCCGATCTTGGCGGGACTGCCCGCATTGCGGCCCTCGCTTACGAGCCAAATGGTCGCCTGATCGACTGGCAAGCTCGGGAGCTTAAGCGCCTGGGGGTTACCATCCACACGGGCACTCGCATTACGATCGACGCTATCAAAGCACTGAAGCCAGACCATGTCGTCGTTGCCACCGGCGCTCGACGCGAAGCACCCGACATAGCGGGGAAAGACGCGCGCAACGTATTCGACGGCGAAGAAATGCGTGGACTACTGCTAGGCGGCAGCACGAGTGGCGCAAGTAAGCTGAATGTGTTGAATCGACTCGTGGTCACTATCGGTCGCTGGATGGGTGCAACACGCTCAATCAAATTAGTCCGCGAATTTAGCCGTTTGTGGATGCCTGTTGGGCAACGGGTGACGATCATCGGTGGCGGATTGGTCGGCATTGAGCTCGCTGAATTTTTAGTTGAGCGAGGTCGAGAGGTGACTGTTGTTGACCCAGAGAAAAAGCTGGCGCCGGAACTCAGTATCGTCCGCCGTGCACGGGTTCTGCACGAGCTTGAAGAGCATGGTTGCGAAATGATTCGTAACGCACAAGCAATTCGCTGTGAGCCAAATGGCGTGCGCTATCAGAGTAACGAGCAGGAGACTTTCGTATCGGCCGACACAATAATCATTGCACTGGGCGCGGAGGCCAACCCCTCATTCGCCGATGATCTGACTGCCCATGGTGTCAAAAGCAGCGTTATTGGTGATGCCGCCGCTGTCGGCTATATCGATGGAGCGATCCATTCGGCACGTGCACTGTGCCAACAGCTACTCAGTCAGTGGCAGTAAAAAACAGACACGCAGTCTCTCGACTTACGATGAGGGCAGCTGTAGCAATCTGCTTTAAGCACCCTGCGTTTTTTTATTCATCACTCCGCTGACTTACCAGCCCTATCAGCGAGGTGTAAAAAAACAGGGACCTCACCGCCGCCATCGACCTCAAGCGTCGCGCCGGAAATATAAGCCGCATGCTCGGAGCAAAGCATCAGAGCAGCGTTTGCAATGTCCGAGGGCTCAGCCATTCGCCCTAAGGGCAACATTTCTGCCACACGAGAAAACCCCTCCTCACCCCCATAGTGCTCAACACCCGCGTCATTACGTACAAGGCCGACGATAAGCGCATTCACGCGCACCAAAGGCCCCCACTCCATTGCCAAAGACTTCGTCGCACTCAGTAATCCAGCCTTAGCGGCGCCATAGGCAGCAGTCCCAGGCGATGGTCGAGCGCCACTGACACTCGCAATGTTAATAATGACGCCGGCCTGATCCCCCTGCGAAAGCGCGCTGTACGCTTGCTGAGATAACACCATAGGCGCCGTGAGATTCAAATTAATAATCTTCTCAGTTAACCGGGGACTCGCCTCCGCGGCTGTAACAGGGGGGCTACCGCCAGCGTTGTTCACCAAAATATCGAGCCCCCCGAACGCGTCTATTGCAGCGTCTACGACACGCTGGGACTGTTCTGGATCACGAATATCAGCACTAACGAACAACGCCTCGCGCCCGCCTGCCGCAATCGGCTTTTCGGGAGAACGACGTCCGCAGGCGACCACGTTAGCGCCATAGGATAAAAACAGCTCACAAATAGCACGGCCAATATGTCCGGCACCCCCAGTAACAAGTACTGTCTTTTCAGAAAACGTTTCAGTCATTAGTCTAAAGGTCCTAACACTCAATGGTATGGAGGGTGAATCGTCGATGTATTATCCACAGAAAGTGCCGCTCCGTTCACATGACGCGATGCACTCGATGCCAAAAATAAAACTACGTCTGCTATCGCTTCCGGTAAACACGCAAATGAAGCAGCATGCCGAGCCTGCTCGTCGCTAAATTCGGGTGGCGTCCCAGCGATATTCATGACCATAGGGGTAACAATACCGTCCGGATGAATCGAGTTACAGCGCACACCTAAGCCCTGCTGTTTCGAATAGACCGCCGTGCTCATTGTCAAACTTCGTACGGCCGATTTTGACGCCGTATAGGCACAAAACTGAGGGTACCCCATCATCGCTGAAGACGATGAGATATTGATAATCGAGCTGTCTCGATGCTTCATTAGCGGCAAGCAATGCTTTATCCCAAGAAAAACAGAATCACAATTGACAGCCATAATGCGCTTAAAGCCGTCGAGCGTCTCACTCTCTATATTATCCGCACGGAGGATCGCCGCGTTGTTCACCAAAATATCGAGCCCGCCCAAGGCCTCTAACTGCTGTGAGACTCGAAGCCAGTCATCTTCGAGGCTAACATCATGGCGAATAAAAGTAGCCCCTATCTCTTGTGCACAGGGCTTCCCCTCGGCATCGTCTATATCGGTGATGACAACCTTAGCGCCCTCCGCGATAAACTTATGGGCGATCGCTTTGCCTAGCCCACCGACACCACCGGTGACGAGCGCAAGCTTTTTATCGAGTTGCATTTAGTTTCCCCTTTACCTAGAACGATGATGAGATCACAACGATGAGCAAAACAATTATCGATAGTCCTAAAGAGCTACTGACCATCGTCGGTAACACCCTTGGGCCCAGTGCGCCGCTAACCATCACCCAAGAACGCATCAACCAATTCGCAGATGCGACTGGCGACCACCAGTGGATTCACGTCGATCCCGAACGCGCGGCAACGGGGCCTTTTGGCAAAACAATTGCCCATGGGTATCTAACGCTATCTCTCGCAAATTGCTTTTTGCCCGAACTGCTTGAAGTACGCAACACCAGCATGGGCGTTAACTATGGCGCTGAACGTATTCGCTTTCCAGCTCCCGTTCCTGTCGGCTCAGAGATAACCGCAAGCGGCGAGGTTATATCCGTCGAAGAGAACAAAGGCGGATTCAAAGCCACTATTCGAATAACTATTACTGCCGCCGGTGCAGATCGACCTGCCTGTATTGTCGACACCATGAGTATCTTCTACCCCTAAATGCGCACAAAAAATAAAGCCCGCACGAAATGACTACAGCTTGAACACACGCTGCGCATTCTCACGTAAGAATTTGGGCCAAACCTCGTCCTTGAAAGGTACGTTTGGCAGGTCGCCAAAAATGCGTTCCAAGGACAGGCCCATCGGGAAGTAACCC